>CAMAYR010000049.1 GCA_945862355.1 Devosia equisanguinis
TCTACGCCAAGCTCGCACCAAGCTGACATCGCCAGCGTCGCAGTGCCAGCCGCCGGGGCGTGTCGCCCCCGCGAAGTGCGAAGCCTGCGCGCTTTCGCCCTTCTGCCACCGGCCACCCCGATCCAGCCACTTGCAAAGCAGCCAGCCGACCGGTGCGCAAAGTCACCGATTCAGGTAAGTTGTCGTATTCCTCAAGAGTGAATGTATCTCTGCGTGAGACTTCTCTTATTCTCAGCGTATTGAATTCAAATGCTTCAAAGTGTGCGTAGCCCTTGCGATAAGCATAGCTCATCATGTGATTGATAGTTGTCTGCTCATTCCTGATTGTTACATCTTGTGCTGACTGTTTTATTTTCCTGAACTGTGCGTAGTCAAATATCGACTGAGCATCAAGCTCACTCAGCTTCGTGTTTGCACCTTTATAGTCACGAAGATGCTTGAGATGAGATGATAATGTTCCCAGTCGTCCTTGTGTGATTAGTCCAGCACGAACATCTTCTGCTCTCCACTTCAGATATTCGTGAATTAACTCACCAAGAGTTATACCAAAAAGTCGTTTACCCGACTTGATATCAGCATAGATTTGCAGATACAGATCTTCTGCTCGTTTGACTGCTGTTGCTCTGTCTCGTGTTCCCAGAGTTTTCCGTAGATATTTTTGTTCTTCTTTGATCCAGCAACGAAACTGCCAGACATCACCAGACACTGATGCTCTGAAGATGATTGCTTTCCCACCCAGCACATCGTGTTGTTGTTGTATCTGATGTGTCTTTTTGTTCAGTGTCATCGTCAGTGTTCCAGCAGACTTGATGATGCTTAAAGTGAAGGCATCAACTATAGATTGCGTAAACAGCAACTGGAACGAGCATGGATTTATGATTCGCAATAGTTCCAGCGATTGTGCAACTTTGTCTGCAACCATAGATTGAATATTGAGCAAAGTCAAGCAGCTTACGGAGCATCCGTCGTGACTTTGCGGATTTAATGTTGTTAATTATCAGTGGCTTAGATGTGTATTCCTACTCCCACTCTATAGTGCCGGGCGGCTTCGACGTGATGTCGTAGACGACGCGGTTGATGCCCTTCACCTCGTTGATGATGCGCGTGGCGATGCGGCCCAGAACGGCATGGTCGAAGGGGAAGTAGTCCGCCGTCATGCCGTCCGTGGAGGTCACCGCACGCAGCGCGCACACGCTGTCGTAGGTGCGTGCGTCCCCCATCACGCCGACAGTTCTCACTGGCAGCAGCACCGCGAATGCCTGCCAGATCGTGTCGTAGAGGCCCGCATTGCGTATCTCCTCGATGTAGATGGCGTCGGCCTTGCGCAGGATGTCGAGCTTCTCGCGCGTGATCGCGCCGGGCACCCGGATGGCGAGCCCCGGTCCTGGAAACGGATGCCGTCCGACGAAAACGTCAGGCAGGCCGAGTTCACGGCCGAGCGCGCGCACCTCGTCCTTGAACAATTCGCGCAGCGGCTCGACGAGCTTCATGTTCATGGCGGCTGGCAGGCCGCCGACATTATGGTGCGACTTGATGGTGACGGACGGCCCGCCGGTGAACGACACGCTCTCGATTACGTCGGGGTAGAGCGTGCCCTGTGCCAGAAACGCCGCCCCGCCCACCTTCTTGGCTTCCGCCTCGAACACCTCGATGAACAGCCGCCCGATGATCTTCCGTTTCTGCTCGGGATCGCTGACGCCGTCGAGTTCGCCCAGAAACTTCTCGCTCGCATCGACATGCACGAGCGGGATGTTGAAATGCCCACGGAACAGGTCCACCACCTGCCGTCCCTCGTCGAGCCGCATCAGGCCGTGGTCCACGAAGATGCAGGTGAGCTGGTCGCCGATGGCCTCGTGGATCAGCTTTGCGGCAACCGCCGAATCGACGCCGCCAGACAGTCCGCAGATGACACGGTCCTTGCCCACCTGCGCGCGGATCTTGGCGATCTCGCTCGTTCGGAAGTGCGCCATCGTCCAGTCGCCGGGCAGCCCGGCGATTTTGTGCACGAAGTTCGAGATCAGCTTCGCGCCGTCCGGCGTGTGCACCACCTCGGGGTGGAACATCGTCGTATAGATCCGCCGCGCCTCGTCCGACGCGACCGCGAACGGGGCGTTCTCGCTCACCGCCTTCACGGTGAAGCCGTCGGGCAACCGGGTGACGCGATCACCGTGGCTCATCCACACCGGGTAGCGCTTGCCGATCTCCCAGATGCCGTCGAACAGTGCGCTCTTCTCGCGGATCTCGATTTCGGCGCGGCCGAACTCCGCCGCGTGCCCGCCTTCGACCTCACCGCCGAGCTGTACCGCCGTCGTCTGCTGGCCATAACAGATCGACAGGATCGGCAAGCCCGACTGGAATACCCAGTCGGGCGCCCGTGGACTTTGCCGGGTCGTCACGCTCGCCGGTCCCCCAGAGAGGATCACGGCCTTTGGCTTCAGTCGCTCGCGCGCGCCTTCCGCGCGGTTGAACGGAACGATCTCGGAATAGACGCCAGCCTCGCGTACACGCCGCGCAATGAGCTGGGTCACCTGGCTGCCGAAGTCGATGATGAGAACGGTGTCGGTTTGGGTGTCGGTCATGAGGTGCGGTCCCGCCGCTGGAGGATAGGGCGCACCCGCTGAGCCCCGGTCGGCCGCAAAGCGCGCGCTTCACCTGTCGCCCTATGGGATTGCGCGCCCGAACGCAATCGTGGAGCCGTCCAGCCGGCCGCCTGCCCCCGCCAATCTGGAGGGCCAGCACTGGAAAGCCAGCACTGGAAAGCCAGCACTGGGAGGCCAGCACTGGAAAGCCAGCACTGGGAGGCCAGCACTTGGGAGTGGCCCGGAGTTCTGCTATGGCTCGATCGAGATTGAAGTTCCGATCAGAGACCTGGTGCCATGACCGCCAACACTTCCGACCGCCAGCCAGCCGCCGCCGCCGAGCACGTCCACGGCCCCGATTGCGACCACGATCACCACGATCACGGCCATGTCCACGGTCCCGACTGCAACCACGACCATCACCACCACTTCGCCCCCGTGGAGCAGTTTCGCCGTGCCGCGCCAAAGGTCGGCCGCAACGATCCCTGCCCCTGCGGCTCGGGCAAGAAGCACAAGAAATGCTGCCTCGCCGCCTGATGCGCGTCGCGCGAGGCGTCTTTCTCAGTTCAGCCACCAGATCGCGAAATTGAGCGCGGTCGCGAAACTTACCCATGCGAGGTAGGGCATGAACAGTAGCGCGGCCCACCGCGCCGGCCGCCACGCCAGCGCGATGAACGCCACGATCGTGAGCCAAATCGCCACGATGACGACCAGCGCCAGACCGATCTGGTGCAAGCCGAACATGACCGGCGACCAGATGCCGTTGAGCAGGAGTTGCGCCGCCCAGATCGGCCGCGCCGGCCGCGCCGCGTCGTTCTGCCAGACGAGCCAGCCTGCAACCGCAATCATCAGGTAGAGCACGCTCCAAACTGGTCCGAACAGCCAGCCCGGTGGCGTCCACGATGGCTTCGCAATGGTCGTATACCACGCTCCCGGCATGAACTGCCCGGCCGCGAACGCCACGGCGGCGACGAGAGCGATGAAGACGGCAAGCTGGACGTAGCGTCCCATGTGACGGGGATCCTGTTGTTGTTCGCGAGCGCAAATAAGCACCTCAGCGCTGTAAGGATCAGGCACGCTATACAGTGGATCGGGTGCAAGCGAGCCTCATTTTCGCCGGACAATCAGCCCAGAAGCGGCTAACTTGGATTGATCGACCAGCTTCGCAGATGAGGGATCGCGATGCGAGCGATGGGAATGCTGCTGGGCCTTATCGCAGCCAACGGCTTGGCTGCGGGAGTTGCACTGGCCCAGAGCGGCGAGAACGGTTTTCCACCGGCTTCTGTGCCGGCTTCAAAGTCGCCGCCTGTGGCCTCGGCCGGAGCATCCGCCAGACCCGTGGCACCGGCCAGCAGTGCGCCTGCTGCCGTCGTTCCCGCCAAGCAGCTCTTTGGCGCGGCCAAGGGGCCCGCACCGATCACGGCAAAGGCGATCGGCGGCTATGCTAGAGGCTGTCTCGCGGGGGCTCGCGCGTTACCCGTGGACGGGCCGGCGTGGCAGGCGATGAGACTGAGCCGCAACCGCAACTGGGGCCATCCCGAGCTCGTCGGCTGGCTCGAGGGGTTCGCTGCCGCTGCGCGCAAGGAGGACGGCTGGCCCGGCCTTCTCGTCGGAGATATGTCCCAGCCGCGCGGCGGACCGATGCTGACCGGCCACGCCAGCCACCAGATCGGGCTCGACGCCGACATCTGGTTCATGCCGATGCCGCCCCGCCGCCTCTCTAACGACGAGCGTGAGCAGATGTCGGCGGTTTCGATGCTCGGTCCCGACAGGCTGTCCGTCGATCCCCAGCGCTGGGACGCTCCCCGCGCACGCATCGTCAAGCGCGCCGCCCGGTCACCGAAGGTCGAGCGCATTTTCGTCCATCCCGCGATCAAAAAGGCCTTGTGCGAGAGCGCCTCCAGCATGGGGCCGGATCGCGCCTGGCTGTCCAAGGTTCGCGCCTACTGGGGCCACCACTATCATTTCCACGTGCGGATGGGCTGTCCGAAGGGCAGCACGAGCTGCACCCCGCAGCCGCCACCGCCCGGTGACGACGGCTGCGGCGCGGAGCTGGCCCATTGGTTCAAGGTGCTGACCGCGCCTCCCAAGCCGAAGCCGCCGGGACCACCCCGGCCGCCGCCGCCGCCGATGACGCTCGACCGCTTGCCGGCCGAATGCCGCGTCGTGCTCGAGGCCGGTCCGCCCGGTGGTGTCGCCAAGGCATCCGTCAGCAGTCCAACTGTGGCCCCGGCAGGCAAGAAATAGTCGGCCTTCTCCTGCCGGAGCCACATCTCACGCCCTTGCAGGCCAGCGCAGCGATCACGCCGCATGGCCGCAGGGCAGTCCTTCGCCGCGCGCCACCGCCCGCACCGCGGCACGAGCCGGCGACCTGCTCCGCCACTCGTCCCGGCTGAGTTCGAGCGTGTCGCAAGGAATCCTGGAGCGCCGCGCAGGCGCTGAATGGGCGATGCGGCCAGTGTGACGGAAGCCTGCCTTTTCCAGCACACGCCGCGAGGCGATGTTGCAAACGCCGCTCGCCCCGTAGAGCGTATTGTAAGAGCTGTAGCCGAACACGGTCCCGACCAGCGCGCGCATGGCCTCCGTCATCAGACCATGCCCCTGGTGCTGGACGTCGAGCAGATAGCCGACCACCAGCCCGTCGCCGCCGCCGTTTTGCGGGCCTGCACCGAGCAGTCCGATCAGTGCGTCCGGCATCTGCTTCAGGGTGATCGCCAGATTGAGAGCCTTGCCACTCTCGTTTCCAGCCCGTGCGCGCTCGATGCGCCGCAGCGCCTCGCCTTCGGGAAGCGGATGCGGCCAGGACGCCGTGCGGCAGGCGACGGCGGCGAGCGAGGCGACCTCGTGCAATCCCTCGGCATCTGTCGCCCTCGGCCAGCGCAGTCACAGCCGGCGCGTCTCGATACGCAGCACGTCGTCCCAGAACAACTCGGGAAAGGAAGGGGAGGTGTCTTGCAGGGTCGTCATGGGGCAAACTCCGGCATGGCAAAAAAATGGAGGGCTGATGGTTCCACATCGCCCTCTTCGCCGAGCCGGTGATCGGAAGTCCGGTTTGGACTTTACTTCCGATCCGTGTGGGGCTCGCCGCCGGGGTCCGAGGACCTGCGGCGAGCCATTTCTGGTATCGCCGCGCTACTCTGCTGCTTGTGCGGTAATCGGGTTGACCGAGACGAAGACGCGATCGTTTTTCCTACGGCGGAACTCCACGACGCCATGTACCTTGGCGAACAGCGTGTGGTCGCGGCCCATGCCGACGTTGGCGCCAGGATGGCATTTCGTGCCGCGCTGGCGGACGAGGATGTTGCCGGCCAGTACCTGCTCGCCGCCATAGCGCTTTACGCCGAGCATCTTCGGGTTGGAGTCGCGGCCGTTGCGCGATGAGCCGCCTGCTTTTTTATGGGCCATGTCTTTGGTCCTGCATCTTCGCCGACGCCAATGCGCCAGGGCTATATGGGCGATAAGTCCAACTGATCTATGGCGCCGCTGAGGCGCCGGCTGAATTCTTCTTCGCGGCCGTCTCTCAGGCCGCCATGATCCCCGTGATCCGGACCTTCGTCAGATCCTGCCGGTGACCCTTCTTGCGCCGAGAATTCTTGCGACGGCGCTTCTTGAAGGCGATCAGCTTGGGCCCGCGGGTCTGTCCGACGAGCTCCGCCGTTACCTTGGCGCCCGCTATCATCGGCTTGCCGACCTTCACGTCCTCGCCTTCGCCCACCATGAGAACCTCGGTGAACTCGATGGTCGTCCCGGCTTCCCCGTCTAGCTTCTCGACTTCCAGGACGTCGTTCTCGGCAACGCGATACTGCTTGCCGCCTGTCTTGATGACTGCGTACATGGCTGACCTTTCAGCGATTTTCCGCGCCCTATGGCGCCGCGAGCGAACTCTCGCGGACTTGTCGGCACCGGATCTGGGTCACCCCAATCGGCAGGTTGCCCCGCACTGGTGTCCCTGAGCTGGTGTCATGGCCTCGGACAGCGCTTCTTACGCGAGCGCCAGAAAGGCACTCACGAGCCCACGGTATATGATCGACGAACGCGCCCGCGTCAACCTCGTTTTGTTCCTCGGCCGCCTTGCGCCGCCATCTTCCCGCGATTTGATTGCGGTCAACGTGCGGGGCCCGGGACAATGGCATGGCTCTGCCTCTGGGCCGCACCGCGGGTCGCATCCCCTTTCGGCCTCTGCATGAACCGGCGGAGCTGGAGGCAAGCAATGTCTTACCGGACCATTATCGTCCATCTGAACGATGAGCGCCGCGTCGGGCAGCTCATCGACGTCGCAGCCCACATCGCCGACCAGGAGGAGGCCCACCTCATCGGGCTCTACGTCGTCCCCTCGCTGCTCGTCGGTCCCGCCACGGGGATCGGGGCCAGGCTCGCCCAGGGCGGTAGGCAGGCATTCCGCGACGAGGCCAAACAGATCGAGGCGGCCTTCGGCAAGGCCATGCAGGGCCGCGCCATCGTCGGCGAGTGGCGGCTGCTCGAGCCGGGGCGAGATCAACCGGGTCCCGCCGAGGCCGTGATCGAGCAGGCCCGCTCCGCCGATCTCGTCATCGCTAGCAAGGCCGACGAGAGCTGGGAATACAGTCTCCTGCTGGACTTCCCCGATCGCATCGCGCTCGAGAGTGGCAGGCCGACGCTGATCGTGCCGCATGCAGGTCGCTTTCCGAAGGTCGGCCAGCGTGCCGTAGTCGCCTGGAACGGCAAGCGCGAGGCCACACGCGCGGCGTTCGATGCCATTCCCCTGCTGAAGCGCGCCGAGGCCGTCCGCATCCTGTGGGTCGACCCGGCAGGCAAGACGAGCGAGTTGGGTGGCTCGCCGGGCCAGGACATGGCAGCCGCAATGGCGCGCCACGGCGTCAAGTGCGAGGTCGCCACCTCGATGACGGCCGGCATGGAGGTCGGCGGCGATCTGCTCTCGCGGGTGGCGGACTATGGCGCCGACCTTCTCGTGATGGGCTGCTATGGCCACTCGCGCCTGCGCGAGTTCGTCTTCGGCGGCGCGACGCGCGAGATCCTGCGTCACATGACGGTGCCGGTGCTGATGTCCCACTGATATTGCCGCGTCGACAATTTGCAGCCGGTTCGCTCGCGCGGTCCGGCTTATCCGTGGCCGGCTTGTATCTGGGTTGCCGCCTGTGCGTTCTTCTGTGCGGCTCTTCAGTTGGGGGCCACCTCGCCCAGCACGCGCGCAAGGCTCTCGAGCACGATCGGCATCTCCTCGGCGCTGAGCTTGCCGTGCTTCTTCAACAATTCGCTGAGCGGCCTCTTGCTCGGTAGTGCAACGAGCACACCATCCTGCCGGGAGATCGAGGCCCGCACCAACTCGGCCGCCGTCCCGTGGCACCCGGCGCACTTCTGCTGGTAGACGGGCTTTGTCGCCGCCTGCGCGAGCAGCATCCCGTAGATGCGTTCGACATGCTCCGGCCCCATCTCGTGCCGGCCCATGAACTGTTTGAGGTTGTCGGTATGGTGCCGGCCCGTCAGTTTGCCGTTTTCGACTTTGAGATGGCGGCGCGCGAATTCGCCGGCGTGGCCGTGGCAGTCGTGGCAGCGCTTGTCCCAGAATTGATGCAGGTCGAGCGCCGACGCTGTGGCCCCAATTCCGAGCATGAATGTGAGGCCGAGCGAAGAGACAACTGCCATCCATCGCGTTCCGTCGAGCATGTGGGACCCCCTCTTGCACCGTTGCACCGTCACAGATCGAAAGAACAAGACCGGCGAGCGGAGCCGCTGACGAATTGCCTTGTCCGCCTAGAGTGCGATCGTCCGAGATGGAACTGCCGAGGGCGTGAATTCCATGACAAATCAGAGACTAGAGTCTTTCTGGCGCTTCCACTTCCGCCGGAAAGACTCCAGACGAGGCCGCGGTCCGGCCCGAGCCCCGCAGCGTTTGGGCGCCCCCATGCCTTGGATCGAAACGTACCCTTCGAAATATAGGGCCGCTGATAAAGTCACTTATTGACGGCAATCAAAGTCGATGGGACGACTTCGGCTCAATGTCCCGGCGTAATTGCCGCCGCCTCACTAGCGCAAGGAGAGCAGCCATGACCGTGAACATGGGAACGATCGATCGTGTGCTTCGCATCGTCGTGGGCCTCGCGTTGATCGCGGCCGCGTTGGGCTATCTTGGCCCGCAGTACACTTCGGTCTGGGGTTGGATCGGCGTAATCCCGCTCGTCACCGCCTTCATCGGCTGGTGTCCGGCGTACTCGGTCTTCGGTATCAGAACCTGCAGCAAGACCTGATCTGCGCAGCGCGCGGTAACGCCGCTGCGCCGAGCCCGAGATCAATCGCCGCCGAGCGTTCCGGCCTGGACCCACCAGCCCGGATGCATGTTCTGCAGGTCGTCCCGGGCACGGCAAGCAGCGTCCGGCGAAGGATAGATGCCGACGATCGTCGGGCCAGCTCCTGATACGATAGCGATCTCGCAGCCGGCGGTCGCAGCGACCGCTGCTTTGACGCCGCCGAGACTTGCCAGAATGGAGCGCGCGGGAGCCTCGAGGTCGTTGCCAGTCGCACGCATCAGCGCCAACAGTCGCTCGCGGTCGACCGAGCGGGGGATTTCCTGCGGCTCGACAGTCACTGACGGCGGTGCGCCGAGCGTTGAGAAAACCTGCCGCGTCTTGTCGGCTGGCACCGGCTCGCAGGCATTTGCAAGAACGATGTCGAGCTTTGGCAGGCAGATCGGAGAAATGAGTTCTCCCGTTCCCCTCATCATCGCGGATCGGCTCGCGAGACAAACCGGTACGTCGGCGCCCAGGCCCCGCGCGATCCCATCCCAGTCGATCCGCCCCGCGAGCGCTCCGTATGCCTCCCGCATCAGACGCAGCGCTGCCGCCGCATCGGCCGACCCGCCGCCGATGCCGGAAGCCACGGGCAGGTTCTTTTCCAGGACGAAATCTGCCTCGATCGCCCCGCCGGCTGCCGCCTCCACGCGCCGGATAGCAGTCTCGACGAGATTGTCGCCGACGATCGCCGCGGCGAATGGGCCAACCGCCCGCAACGTGGCGGGCCGCGAGCTGGTGTGTGTGGGGGGCGGCTCGGCGATGTCACCGCTCGAATAGCGCCTGGGCGCCTCCGCGCCGTCGCGCCACTGCATAACGAGGCGGTCGCCGATGTCGGCGAATGCGACGAGGCTCGCGATCTCGTGGTAGCCGTCCGGGCGACGACCGAGGACGCGCAAGGTCAGATTGATCTTGGCCCGCGCGAGAGTGCTGTTCTGCGGCCGTGTCATCGGGCTTGCCGGCTCAGGCTATTGCTTCCCCACCCAGGCAAGACCACCGCCTACTGGAACGGCGAAGTCGGCGTGGTCCGCTGCTCGACACGCTTCCTGAGTTGCTCCGACCGGACAGCCTGCTTCGGCTTCTTGGGTTGAGGCGCGGCGACGGCCCGCTGCAGGCCGTTCTTGATCTTGAGCTGGATCTTGCCGATCTCGTCCACCTCGGGCTTCAGCGTCAGCGCCTGCTCCCATTGGAAGCGCGCCTCGCGCTCGCGCCCGACCCGCCAAAAAGCATCGCCGAGGTGATCGTTGAGGGTGGGATCCTCCGGCCGCAGCTCGACCGCCCGCTCGAGGTGGCGGACCGCCTCGCGGTAGTTGCCGAGCCGGTAGTGCGCCCAGCCCAGGCTATCGACGATGTAGCCGTCGTCCGGCTTGGCGGCCACCGCCTTCTCGATCATCGCGAGCCCCTGCTTCAGGTTGCGATTCTGATCGATCCAGGAATAGCCCAGATAGTTGAGCACCAGCGGCTGGTCGGGTGCGAGTTGCAGCGCACGCAGCAAATCGACCTCCGCCGCCGGCCAGTTCTTCAGCCGCTCATATGACGTGCCGCGCGCGTACCAGTATGTCCAGTGCTTCGGCTCCGGCTTTGCGGTGAGCGCGATCACCTTGTTGTAGTAATCGATCGCCTCGGTGTAGCGCTTGTGCGACCGCATGATGTCGCCGAGCGTGACCAGCGGGCGCACGTCGTCTGGGTGGCGTCGGGCGATCTGCTCGAGCTGGACCCTGGCCTCGTCGACCCTCTCGAGCAGATTCAGGTTGACGCCCTTGCGGATCTCGATCGCGAGCTCCAGGGGAGTGCCTCTGGGGACCCTGTCGTAGGTCTGGATGGCCGCGTCGTAGCGCCGGGTCAGCTCGTGGACGTTGGCGAGCGCCGCCAATGCGAATGGCGCATTGGGCCGCAGCATCAGGGAGATCTGAAGATAGATCGAGGCGAGGCTGACGCCCCCCTCGCTGGCCAGCGCCTCGCCGAGCCCGTAGAACACCTCTGAATAGCCCTGCTCGGGGCTTTGGATGAGCAGATGGATGACCTCGTTGCCCTGCAGCCTTCGCTGCAGATCACGCACCATCGGCTGTGCCTCGCCGGAGACCCGGTCGAGATGATCTTTTAGGATGCTTCGCGCCAGCCTCAGATCGCCACCGCTGGCGGCATGTTTCGCGTAAGCGATTGCAAGGCGCGGGGTCCGCGAATCCTGTCTGAACACCGCCTCGAACTCACGACCGGCCTCCCCCCGCCGCCCGGCCAGGTCGCCGACCAGCGCCCGGTGATAGCGCACGTAATTCTGGGCCGCTTCCGCGATGCGGAAGTTGCGGAGCAAGTCGAGCGCGCCGGCCGAGTTGCCTTCGGCAAGCCGTACCCAAGATCGCGCCAGCGTGGCCGTGAGATCGCCGATCGGACCACCACCTGCCGACTTGACCAGGTGCTCGTTGGCGACCGCGAACTGCCGCTCTTTCATGGCAGCCGTGGCGAGCCACATGTGCGCCAGTCGATGCGAGCCATGGCTCGAAATGATACGTCGCGCGAGCGCCGTCGCCCTTTCTACGTTCCCCTCCGCCGCTTCGGCCATGAAACTGCTCTCGACCACCTGCGGATCGAACGGGTCGCGCTCCAGCGCACGGCGATAGAACGTGACGGCCGAGGCAGAGTCGTGGTGGGTCCGGGCGAGACGGCCTGCCAGATAGCTTCCCAGCAGGGAATTGCGATGCACAGCGTCGGTCGGCGAGGGGACGGTGGCTTGCGCAGTGGCGGCTGTCGCCAGAAATCCGGCGGCCGCCAGCAATGGCAGGACCCGCGACAGCGACCTTGCTGGAAATGAGGGGTTCATGGGTCCTCTCTCGTGCCGCTGCCGGGCGGGCCGACAATGGGGCTGCGAGTCGATAGCTCTTCAATTTAGCTCAGGCAATTGAGGTTGGCGACCCAATCTCGCAATCGTCGTGCCTGTTAGCGGTGAAAATCGCTTCGGCCATTGGAGGTATGTTGGTGTTACATTCCGGCTGCAGTGCGGCGCACTTGCACCACTACCGGCAAGCGTTGCTTCACATGCCTGCATAATTGGGGCCGCCGCCGCCTTCCGGGCAGACCCACGTGATGTTCTGGGCAGGGTCCTTGATGTCGCAGGTTTTGCAGTGGACGCAGTTCTGCGCATTGATCTGGAACCGCTGATTGCCGTTGCCCTCGTCGACGACCTCGTAGACGCCCGCCGGACAATAGCGTTGGGCAGGCTCGGCGTATGCGGGCAGATTGTGCCGGATCGGAATTGCCGGATCCATGAGCTGCAGGTGGACCGGCTGGTCCTCCTCGTGGTTGGTACCGGAGAACGCCACGCTCGTCAGCCGGTCAAAGGTCAGCACGCCGTCCGGCTTGGGATACTCGATCCGGCGCGCGCGCGAGGCTTCCTTCAGGCTGGCATGATCGGCCTTGCCGTGGCGCAGCGTGTAACCAAGGCCGACGCCCGGAATTATGGTGTTGAGCCACATTTCGAGACCGCCGAGCGCCACGCCGATCCGGGTGCCGAACCGGGACCACAACGGCTTGACGTTACGCACCGGCTTGAGATCGCGCGCGATCGGGCCGTTCTCGACCGCCGCGGTATAGGCCTCGAGCCGGTCGTGCTGCCGGCCGGCCGCCAGCGCCTCCGCCACTGCCTCGGCAGCGTGGATGCCTGAAAGAATTGCGTTGTGGCTGCCCTTGATACGCGGCACGTTGACGAAGCCGGCCGAGCAGCCGAGCAGTGCGCCACCTGGAAACACCAGCTCCGGCACCGATTGCCACCCGCCCTCCGTGATCGCCCGGGCGCCGTAGGCGATGCGCTTTCCCCCCGCGAACGTGTCGCGCATGGCCGGATGCGTCTTGAACCGCTGAAATTCATCGAATGGCGAAAGGTGTGGATTGGCATAGTTGAGGTGGACGACGAAGCCCACCGACACCAGGTTCGCACCGTAGTGATAGAGGAACGATCCACCACCCGTCGCGTTGTCGAGCGGCCAGCCGAACGAGTGCTGCACGAGGCCGGGCTGGTGCCGTTCCGGGGCCACCTCCCACAGCTCCTTGATCCCGATGCCGAACTTTTGCGGCTCACGCCCTTTCGACAGATCGAAGCGCGCGATCAGTTGCTTGGTGAGCGACCCGCGCGCGCCTTCCGCAATCAGCGTGTATTTGGCGATGAGCTCCACCCCGCGCGTGAAGGTGTCCTTCGGCGCTCCGTCCCGGCCGATTCCCATGTCGCCGGTCGCAACGCCGCGAACCGCGCCGGCATCGTCGTAAAGAACCTCGCTTGCCGCGAAGCCCGAGTAGATCTCGACGCCGAGTTTGGTCGCCTGCTCCGCGAGCCACCGAACCACCTCGCCCAGACTGACGATGTAGTTGCCGTGGTTGCTCATCAACGGCGGCATCAGGAAATTCGGCAGCCGCATCTCGCCGGCTGGACCGAGATAGAGGAACCGGTCGTCCGTCACTTCCGTCTTGATCGGCGCCCCTTGTGCCTTCCAGTCAGGAATCAGCGCGTCGATGCCGACGGGATCGATCACCGCGCCGGAAAGGATGTGCGCGCCGGGCTCCGAGCCCTTCTCCAGCACGACGACGGAGATCTCCTCCCCTCGCGCGGCGGCGATCTGTTTTATTCGGATCGCTGAAGCGAGTCCGGCCGGACCAGCGCCGACGATGACCACGTCGAATTCCATCGCCTCGCGGTCTGCAAGCTCGCTCGCCTGTGCTGCCATGTCGGCCAAGCCTCCGATCGGTATGGATCTGAATGGGGAGATGGAACGGTAGCCCAGAAGCCCCCCGCGTCAAGAACGATTGCGCCCGGTCGCCAAAGACGTTCGGCGCGCCCGCAGCAGACAACAAGTCCTCAAAACGCGAAAAGCGAGGCCGCTGGCCTCGCTTCTGCAATCTTGCGCTGTGCTGGGTCTGCGCTGGCGTCAGACCGTCACGCTGGCCTTGACCCAGGACTCGAGCTTGGCCTTCTGCACCAGTGCGCCGAGGTTGCGGTTCACTTCCTTGCCGCCGTGGAACATGATCAGCGTCGGCATCGCCTGGATGCGATACTTCGTCGTGACATTCGGGCACTGGTCGACGTCGATCTTTACTACCTTGATCTTGCCGGCCATCTCGGTTGCCACCTGCTCAAGCGCCGGAGCCATGGCCTTGCAGGGCCCGCACCACTCGGCGAAGAAGTCGACGAGCACGGGCTCGGTCGACTTGAGCACGGCCTCATCGAAGTTGGCATCTGAAACGATCTGCGCGGCGCCCATGTCGTCGATCCTGTCGTTGTTGGTCGCAGGCCTGTTGCATCTTGCGGTGTTTGCGGCAGACCCGCCTTTGCCAAGCTCGGCGCTGCATTGTCGCAGCCATTTACGTAGGTAAGTGACCCTCACGCGTCAAGCCGCGCCCTGGCCAGTTGCCACAGGTCTCGCTCGGCTGCGTCCAGCAGGTCGGCGGGTATCTCCATCAGCCGGGCGCCATCCGTCCACAGGATCGCGGCGCGGATCTGCCGGTCGGGATGGATGCGCCCCAGCGCCAGCCGGTAGGCGGCGAGCTGAACGAGATAGGCTGATGCAACTTTTGCCGGCTCGGAAGGCGGTGGCCGGTTGGTCTTGTAGTCGATGATCAAGACATCGTGATCGCGGACCACGAGCCGGTCGATCACGGCGTTGAGCCGCAGCGGCCGGCCGCGTCCGCCCGGCTCGGGGATCTCCGCCACGATCGGCACCTCCGCCCGGCTGCCCGGCCCGAATGCGGCCGCGAACGACGGCGCGCCGATCAGCGCCAGCACCTCCGCGACGATGCTGGCGCGCACCCGCTGCGGCAGCATGTGGCCGCGGCTGGCGACGAACGCTTCGGCGGCCACCTGCCAGCGCTCCGGCGCGATGGTCGGTAGATGCTCGAGCAGCGCGTGGGTCAGCAGGCCGCGCTGGAAGCGGTTGCTGCCGGCAACCTCCAGTGGCGAGGGTGCGGCCGGTTCTTCCGGCGTGGCGCCGGGCGCGGGCTGCGGCGTGATCGGGTCGCCGGCTTCGTCGACATCGTATGGCGCGATCCGCGACGGAGCGAGCGGCAATGCGAGTTGCGGCTCTCGCGGCGCCGGCGTTCGCGACCAGGCCGGCGGCTCCTCCGCGAACACCTGGGCCGCGGTTAGATCCTTCGGCTTGACCGTTTCCGCCGTTTGCGGCGTCGAGATGCGCAGAAGGCGCTGACCGTCCTCGGCCATCGTCTCCTCGAGGTTGCCGGCAAGTCCGGTCTCGATGATGTCGTACCAGCAATCCTTAGGTCGCCCCTTCTTGCCCTCGAATCCGGCGACATAGATCCTGTCGCGCGCCCGCGTCAGCGCCACGTAGAGGAGGCGGTTGGCCTCCTCCCGCTCGGCCACCTTCTGGGCATCTTTGGCAGCCTTCACCGCTACGACGCCGCTGGTCCCCTTGACCGGCCACGCCACCGGCTTGCCGCTGCCCAGGGCAAGGCCGCTGCCCTCGAGCGCGACGAGCTTGCCCTGTTGTGCCCCCCCAGGCGCCGAACAGGTGTCGGGTAGGAAAACGATCGGCGCCTCGAGCCCCTTGGCGCCGTGCACCGTCAGCACGCGCACCTCGTCACGACCGTGCTCCATGTCGCGCTTGACCTCGCGAGAGCCCGCGCGAAGCCATTGCAGGAAGCCCGACAGCGAAGGCGTCTCCGCCTCGTCGAACTCGATCGCCAGGTTGAGGAACTCGGTCAGCGTTTCCACCGCCTCGGGTCCTAGCCGCCCGATCAGCCGCTTGCGCCCGCCGTCGCGGTCGAGCACGTGCGCGTAGAACTCGAAAGGCGGCGACTGGTCGGCAATGCCGCGCCACTTGAGCAGCGTCTCCGCTGCCGGCCCGAAGCGCGCTTCCGTCTTCGCCGCGGCCAGCAGCCGCGACCACAGCATCGCTCCTTTGCGATCGACGGCGAGCCGCATCAGGTCGTCGTCGTCGAGCCCGAACAGCGGCGACTTGAGCACGGTCGCCAGCGCCAGATCGTCCTCCGGCAGAGTCAGAAAGTCGCCGAGCACCATCAGGTCCTGCACGGCGAGCTGCTCGGTGATCTTCAGCCGGTCGGCGCCGGCGACCGGAATGCCGCGTGTCTTAAGCGCTGCCACCATCGGTGCGGCAAACGGATGGCGCTTGCGCAGCAGCACGAGCACGTCGCCTGCGCGCACCGGCCGACCTTCGGAGGCGAGCATCTCGCCATCCCGCAGCCATCGCGCGATCGTGTCCGCGATCCGTTCGGCCAGACGCGTTGCCGGCAGCGCTTGCGGCTTCTCCGACAGCGGCAGCCAGGCGTCGGGCTCCTCGTCCACCTCGACGGGTTTTTCCGTCTCCCAGATCTCGAAGCATCCCGCATGTCCCAGGCGCAGGGCGACGTGGTTGATCGGCTCGTTACCCGCCGTCAGCCCCGGCGTTCGTCCCGCATCGGAAAGCACCCGATCGACCGCGCGCAGCAATGGCTCGACCGTTCTGAACGATAGCGTCAGCGGTACGCGGCGCATTGCCAGAAGCGCAGCCTCCGCAGAGCGGCGGAAGTGATCGCCCGATTGCGCGAACATGCGCGGCTCCGCGCCCTGGAACGAGTAGATCGATTGCTTCTCGTCGCCCACCGCGAAAACCGTGCGCGGCTTCGACTGTCCGCCGGTGACGGGGAAGAACTCCGCGGCAAGCGCCTTGATCACCTCCCACTGCAGCGGGCTGGTATCCTGCGCCTCGTCGACGAGAATGTGATCGAGCCCGCCGTCGAGCTTGAGCAGCACCCAGGCCGCGGCCTCGCCGTCTGAAAGCAGCCGTGCTGTACGCTCGATGAGATCCTGGAAATCCAGCGCGGCGCGTAACTGCTTGGCCGACGCATAGCGCTGCATGACGTCGCCAGCGAGCAGCATCAGCGCGAGCGAGGCTTCCACCACAAGCAGTCCCTGCCGCTCGGTGACGAGATCCGCGACACGGTCGCGCGCCCGTCGCAGCCTGTCGTAGACGTCGGGATTGGCCGCTTGCACGGCCTTACTGACGAAGCTGTCCGCCCGCGGTTCATCCTTGGCCGTCAGAAAGGCAGCCCGCAGCCTCTCCGCCCGCGAGGTATCGCTGGCGGCGGCCCCAGCCGCCCTCAAGGCGTCGGCGAGCTTGTTGTCGTTCTTGCCGCCCTCGCCGAGCGCGGTGGCAGCCCTGGCCAGATCCGTGTTCGAGACGACGCCTGCCATCTCCTTCTCGATATCCGACGAGGAGACATCAGCCCTCACGCCGAGCGCCGTGCGGTAGAGGCGTCCGACCGCCGCCACGCCCTCGTGCTCTGACCCGATGTGCCGCGTCATTGCGTCGAGCCATTCGCGCTGGGCGAGTGCGGAGCCGAGCATGGTATCGAAGGCATCCCCCGCCGCGAATGCGACGACGCGCTCGAGCGCGTGGCCGAGCGGACCGCCCGGGGTACCCACCGCTTCACTGAGCACCCCGTCGACGGCTTCTCGGATGAGCCGCACGCCCTCTTGGTCGTCGAGAATGGCGAAGCCCGGCGGCACGCCCGCCTCGAGCGGGAAGCGCTGCAGCAGCCGCTCGCAGAACGCATGGATCGTCTGAACTTTGAGGCCGCCCGGCGTCTCGATCGCGCGGGCGAACAGCGCGCGGGCATCTTTCGCTTCCTGCGCGGTAGGCTTGCGCACGAGCAGGCTGGCGAGCGAGGTTTCGAGCACGGCCTCGTCCGCGGTGGCCCAAATCGACAGGTCCTTGAACACGCGCCCCGCCATCTCTGCGGCTGCGGCTTTGGTATAGGTCAGGCACAGGATGCGGTCAGGCGGCGTGCCGGCGAGCAGGATGCGCAGCACGCGGCTCTTCAGCACGTGGGTTTTTCCAGCACCCGCGTTGGCAGACACCCACGCCGATACGTTCGGATCGGAGGCTTCCGCCTGCGCACGTTCGGTCCTGGCGAGAACGGCCTTGGTGTCGTGGATGGCGTTGCTGTCGTGCGAGCTATCTACCATCGCCTACTCGCCATCCCCGTCGTTGCCCGACCACTCCAGCGTGCGCGCCAGATGCGCGTAGTCGTCGAAGTCGTAGGAAAATCGCGCGCGGCGCACTGCGCTGTAGGGCGTCTGCGGATCGTCGAACTGGGCAATCAGCCGCTCGAGACCGGCGCGCTCCCTCGCGGCGAGCATTGCGAAATCCTCCGCCCGCAGCGCGATCACCGCACCCGCCGGCTCGCCGCCCGACGCCGAGATGTAGCGCAGCCCCGCGATCCGTTGCGTCGCGAGCCCGGCAAAACCGTTCGCGGCGACGATCGCGGCTTCGAGCGCGAGTTGCGGGGCGAAGCCTTCCTCGGCGTCCTTGCGCAGCTTGGCAAGGCTCGCGCCCGTCTTGTAGTCGGTGATGATCGTGCCAGCCTCCGTCACGTCGATGCGGTCCGCGCGCGCGGTCAGCGTGAACGGGCCCGCCGGACCGTCGAGCACGGTGCTTCCGGCGACCTCGACCAGCGACGCCGATACGCCCGCACGCCGGCCGGCTTCCGTCTCGCCGAACCATTGCGCGAAGCGCTCGAGCCGCATCAACCAGAACGCTGCGACGCGTGGATTGCCGGTCAGCGCCTGGAGTTCGGCGCGAGCGAGGTTCATCAATTCGCCGGCCAAATCCTGCGGCAACGCATCTGGAAACGCCTTGGCGAGTTTGGACAGCGCGGCGTGGATTATGCTTCCCCTGAGCGCCGCGTCGGGCTCCATGCCGATCTGCGGCAGCGGCTCGAGCCGCAGGATGTCGCGGGCAAAGATCGCGTAGGGGTTACCCATCCACGTCTCCACGCCGCTCACCGACATCTTGCGGGGACGCAGGCCGATCGGTGGCCTCGGCGCGGGCGCTGCGACCGGTCTCCAGGCATCGACGTGGCTATGCCAGTGCGCCCATGCGAGCCACGGCTCCTGCGGGCGCAGCGCATCGCCGAGGTCGAGCGCGTCGAGCAGCGCATTGAGCCGCAACAGCCAGCGCGTTGCGACCTTCGGCACGCCGTCGACCTTCAGCGCGCGCGTCATCACGACTTTCCCAGCACCCATCAGCATCGCGAAGTCGTGCGCGGCGTAACCGATCTTCTCCTCCGGCGCGGGCAGGCCGAGCTCGAGCCGCATCGGCCGGTTGAGCCAGGGCCCCGGATCGCCAAGCTCGGGCCAGACACCGTCATTGAGCGAGCCGAGGATGACGAGATCGGGCTGCTGAAGCCGCGCTTCGAGCGGCCCCCAGATCGCCAGCCGTGGATGCAGCGGCACCTTCGGTCGCACCGTCTCGCGTGCGATGAGGCCACGGTACAGCTCGGGATATTCGCGCGCCGCCAGCATCAGCGACGGCAGGTTTTCATCCAGCAGGCTCGTCATGAACAGCGACGCGGCTTCGCCCGCCACCTCCGCCCACAGTCCCTTCGCTGAATCGCCCACCGGTAGTCGCGCCACGGCTTCCGCGGTCGCGACATGCGCCTCGACGAGATCGCGCAGGGCTGTGGGGCCCCGCCTGTCGAACACGGCAACGAGTGGCGCGAACGCTACGGTCAGGGCGGCAACGAACTCCTGCACGACCTGCCAATCCTCGGTGCGCAGCCGCTCGACGGCACGCCCGCGCCGCTCGCGTGCGGCCACCGAATGCTCGGCGGCCTCGACGGCGGCCGTGAGGCCTTCCAGTCCCCGCCCTAGATAGAGCGTGCGGAACGCGGCGATCTCGAGCGCCCGCGCGGTGCGCCGCGCGATACCGGCACTGAGCCCCAGTCGCGTCAGCGGATGCTTGACGAGCGCGACGACGGCGGCCGGCGCGAAGTCCGTCGCCACCGCCTCGATCACGAGGTCGAGGAATGCGCCCGGCATCGTTTTGGCCAACGGCCGGCCGGCCGAATCGTCGACGCGAATGCCCCATGCCTCGAGCCGCACTGCCACGCGCCGCGCGAGCAGCCTGTCGCGCGTGACGAGCCCTGCCGTCCGGCCGGGCGTCTCCGCCACCTCCCGCAGCATCAGCGAGATTGCTTCCGCCTCGTCCTCCGGCGTTGCCGCCTCGATCAACGACACGCCAGTGAGCGAGGCGCGCACAGCCTCGGCGTCGGCAGTTGTCGTGAACGCGTGCCAGCGCTCGGTGGTGCGCGCGGGCCGCATCGCCTCGCTGACGAGGCGGTTGCGCGCAACGATCGCAGGCGGCGGCGCAGCATTGGGCAGCACCGCGATCGCCTCGCGCTCGATGCCGAGCGCTTCGATCAGCCGCTTGAGGCCGAACTGGGGATGCTCGGGATGTCCGGGGTGCTGCGCTGTCGCCGTTGCATCGGGCTCGACTGCGCTGACTTGCGATGTCGCGACGGCCGGCAGGATCGCTTCCCATCCTTCGGCGTCGAGCGTTGCATCGAGCCCCGGAATGACGACCGCGCCTTGCGGCAATTGGGCCACCACGCGCATCAACTCCGCCGTTGCCGGGATGGAGCCGGTGACACCCGCGACGATCACCGGTCCGTCCGGCGGCCTGGTGGAAAGCCGCGCCGCCTCCGCTCGCACCAGTCGGTTGCGGCGGTCCATCGGCGAGAGCAGCTTGCGTTCCTCGAGGTAAGCAGGCCACCACTCGAGCACGATCTTGAGGAACTCGAGCGTCTTCTGCCAGTGCTCGGAGAAACGCTCCGGCACGATGCCGGCGAGACCCGAAAGATCGACGCTTTCCGTCTCCACTTCGTCGATCAGCCGCGCCAGCTCGGCGGCGAGCGCTGCTGCCTGCGCTGCCGTGCCGGCGCCCGCCTCTACCGGCACCGAACGCGGGTCGAATTCGTCGGCCTCGTCCCCCCGCTTGCGCATGGCCGCCGACCAGCGCTGCACGAGGCTCGTCAGCACGATGCGGCGCTCCACCTCGCCCACCGCTGGCGGGATCTCCGCGTCGCCCGCGCCCAGCAGCTCGGGTCCGGCGAAAGCCGAGATCAGCGCCAGATCCTCGTTACCCTCCGCGATCGGCTTGATCCGCGGCAGCAGGGCGGCGCGCCCGGCCGAAGCATCGAGGAACGCTTCCTGCAGCGAGCGCGCCGCGCGCCGCGTGGGCAGCAGTATGGTGATCTGCGACAAATCCTCCGGCGGCGCCCCGCCGGGTTGGGGCAAGTCGCCGGCGAGCACCGCACGCGCCAGCGCCTGCAGGAATGGCGTGCCCTGCGGGATCGTCAGGACGCGCGGTTTGGCTTCAGGCCCCGCCATGTCGAGCCACCGGATGTCGAGCCACCAGTTCCTCCGCCTCGTCGAGGGCCTGCGGCGTGCCGACGTGCATCCACAGGCCGTCGAGCACGATGCCGTGGAGCCGGCCAGCGGCAAGCGCCCGGTCCCACAGCACGTTGAGCGAGAACGCCCCCTGCGGCGCACCATCGATCATGCGTGGATGGGCTATCGACACGCCGGCGAAAACGTGCGGCACGCTCTGCCCCTGCCGCCGCCGCGCGAGCCGGCCGTCAGCGGCCAGCTCGAAATCTCCCGCCCCGTCATAGCCGATACAGCGCGCACGCTCTGCCAGCAGCAGCAGGCTGTCCATGCGCTGCGGATCCCAAGCTCGGAACAGCCGCTCTAAGTTCGAGACGCCCTGCTCGAGCCACACCGTATCCGAGTTGTGAATGACGAACGGCGCCGCGCCGATCGCAGCGCGCGCCTTGACGACGCCGCCGCCGGTATCGAGAAGCTGCTCCCGCTCGTCCGAGATGGTGATCCGCGGGCTCGTTCGCCCGGCGAGGTGCCCCTGCAGCACGTCGGCCTTGTAATGCACGTTGACGACGGCGTGCGTTACGCCCGCGGCGGTGAGCCGGTCGAGCACGTGGTCGATCAATGGCCGGCCGGCGAGCGGCACCATTGGCTTGGGTTTGTCGTCGGTGAGTGGCCGCATCCGGCTGCCCATCCCGGCAGCGAGCACGAACGCAGTGGTTTGATGGTGATGCGAGTGCGCGTCGGGCATGGAGCGTTCCGAAATCGCCGCGGCTATGCGCGGCTCAGGCCGCGATGGCCTTGGCCCGCAGCGCGGCAGGCAGATGGCGATCATACCACCGAGCGACGCAGGATAGCTCAGGATGTTCCAGATCCCGCGCGAGGTAGCTCCAAATCCTGGGGATATGCGCCAGATATCGCGGCTTGCCGTCCCGCCGAGCGAGCCGGGCGAAAATGCCGAGGATCTTGGTGTTTCGCTGCGCGCCGAGCGCGGCGTAGGCCCAACCGAACGCCGCCGCATCGAAACCGCTCTGGGTTCGTGCCGCCGCGGCGCAATAAAAATCCAGCAATTCCGCCTCGATCTGGGCTGGCACGTCGAGCCGCGCATCCTGCAGAAGCGACACGAGATCGTAGGCAGCCGGCCCGATCAGCGCATCCTGGAAGTCGATGATACCGGCGCGTTGCGCCCCGTCCCGCTCCGGCAGCCAAAGCAGGTTGGGCGAGTGGAAATCGCGCAGCATCAACTGCGGCGGCAGCGCCAGGAGCCGGTCGAGAACCGGTCGCCACGCAGCCGCGAACGAGGCGCGCGTCTCATCGGTCGCAGGCGCGCCCCTGACGGCGGGTAGATACCAATCGACGAGCAGCTCGATCTCGATCTCGATTGCGCCGCGATCGAACGCCGGCACGTCGTGGAAAGTGCCGTCGCCGATCGGCAGACGCCTAGCCAAGGGCTGGGCGTGCAGCGCCGCCAGCGCCTCGACGCCTGCCCGCCACAACAGGCGCTGGTCGCCGCCCGCGGCGATTTCTTGCCCGAAGACGCTATCGCCCAGGTCCTCGAGCAGCAACAGCCCCGCATCGAGGTCGGTTGCGAGGATCTGCGGCGCGGAAAGGCCAAGCCCGCTGAGGTGTCGCCCGACCCCGACGAACGGCCGCACGTCCTCGGCGAGATGCGCGATACGGCTGTAGGGCTTGCCGTCGCGTATCGGTGGACCGTCCGGCATCCGCGGCGCATCCATCAGCAGTGCGCGCCGCTGCCCATCACGCAGTCGGAAGTAGCGTCGGGCTGAAGCGTCACCCGGTATGGCCCCGATCATCGCCGTACCCCAGCCGCTCGCCGCGACGAAGCGCCAGATGGCGAGCAGGCGCTCGATCCGCTGCGGCCAATGCCCTTCGCCGGTGAATACG
The DNA here is from genome assembly GCA_945862355.1 of Devosia equisanguinis. GTDB lineage: Bacteria > Pseudomonadota > Alphaproteobacteria > Rhizobiales > Hyphomicrobiaceae > CAMDPA01. Next base: position 22,926 of record CAMAYR010000049.1, read on the forward strand.
ACGCGCCGCCTTGCGCCGCCGTCGATCTCCTCGATCGCGACCTCGAGCCGATCGTCCGGCAACAGACCCGGCGCCCGTTCCGGCCACTCGACCAGCAGAGCGCCGCGCGCCAGCGCCTCCTCGAGGCCCAACTCGGCAGCCTCCGACGCGTCCGATATGCGGTAGAGATCGCAGTGCGCGATGGCACCGCGCGGTGTGTCGTAGGTCTGTACGAGGCTGAACGTCGGGCTTGGAACCTCTGCCTCGTCGTCGCCGATGAGGGCACGGATGGCGGCGCGCGCGAACGTGGTCTTGCCCGCACCGAGGTCGCCGCGAAGCGCGATCGTCTCGCCTCGGCCAAGCTCGAGCCCGATCAGGGCCGCCAGCCGTTGCAGCCCGGTCTCGTCGAGCGCGAGCGCATGTATGGTCGTCGTCATGTTGCCGGGAATGAGCAGACCGCGCGGCAAGCGTCAAGCCGAGGCACGTTGCAGCTCGTGAATGATGGAAGGCGCCGTCTCCGACGACAACGGCCGCTCGGGGAAGCGAACCGTCACGCGCGTGCCCGCGCCCGGCTCCGATTCCAGGCGCATGTCGCCGTTGTGCAATTCCACGAGGCTTTTGACGATCGACAGACCGAGGCCAGCCCCGCGGTGCTTGCCCGAGCGGTTGCGCGTCTCGAAGCGGTCGAACACGCGCGAGTGCTGCTCTTTGGGGATGCCGATGCCGTCGTCCTCGACCGCGAACGCGACCATGCCCATTTCGCGCCAGACCGACACGCGGATCAGGCCCCCGACATCTGAGAATCCGACCGCGTTCGACAGCAGATTGTAGAGCACCTGCCGCACGCGGGCCTCGTCGCCGAAGAATTCGATGCCGTCCTCCTCCGTCGCGATGTCGAGCGTCAGCCGCTGGCGCTTGGCCCGGTCTCGCACACCCAGTATCGCTCCGTCGATCACGTCGTCCGCCTTCACCGGCGCGAGCTTCAGATCGAGCGAGCCCGCGTCTATCGTGGCGAGATCCAGGATGTCGTTGATGATCGAAAGCAAAGTGGTCGATGACGACTGGATGTCGGTGACGTACTCGCTCTGCTTGGGCGAGAGATCGCCCATCGTTTGCGCCGCCAGCAGCTCGGAGAAGCCGATGATGTTGGTGAGTGGTGTTCTGAGCTCGTAGGATACGTGGCTGATGAACTGGCTCTTGAGCCGATCCGCCGCGACCAGTGCCTCGTTGCGCTCCTCGAGCGCCCGCTCGTAGCTGCGGATCGCGATCACGTCGGCGAACGTCACCAGTGTGGCCCCATCCGGCAGCGGCGTGGTGGCGAAATCGAGAATGGTCTGATCCGCCCGCACCATCTGGCCGGTGAGCGGCTCGCGCTCGTCCGTCACCGCCGTGATCCGGCGCAGGAGGCGGTCCCATGCTGCGGCGTCGTCGTGCAGCACGCGGCAGTGCGCGACGATGTCGCCGATATGCGGGCTCTGGTCGAGCACCTCGCGCGACATCTGCCAGATCGCGGGGAACGCGGAATTGTAGAGCTTCAGGCGTCCGTCCGTGGCGAACACGGCGACGCCTTCCTTGAGGCTGTCGAGCGTCTCGCGCTGGACGTCGATGAGCGCATTGTATCGTCCTTCCAGGGCGAGCCTTTCCGTCGCGTCGTCGAAAAGGTAGGTGCAGCCGCCGTCGTGGCGCTGCTCGCCGATCACGTGCAGCAACCGGCCGTCGGGCAGTTGCCACCAGTCGTCGTAGGTCAAGCCGGAGATATGGCTCTCCAACACCGCGGCGCGCCAGCTGCGATAGTCCACGAGCGAGGGCAGCCGCGACAGCTCTTGCAGCCGGTCGAGGATCTCGCCGTGCAGGGGCTTGCCGTCGAGCCAGTCGGCGTCGAGCCCGAACAGCTTGCCGAACGCCTCGTTGTAGAACGTCAACCGCTGGTCGCGGTCGAACACGGCCGCACCTGAGCGCAGCCTGTCGAGCGTGCGGTCGTAGTTCGAGGCCTGGCGGTCGATCTCGCTCTCAGCCTTCTCCAGCGCCGCGACGTCGACGGCGATGGCAGCGCTCGACAGATCGCAAGCGGTGACGATGACGTCGTGGGCGCGCCGTTCGCCCTTGATGATGAGCGGCAGCCGTTTGGTGAAGCGTGTGCCTTTGGCGAGCGCTGCCGCGACGGCCTTGCGATGGTTCTGCTCGAGCAGCTCGATCTGGCGATCATTGACCTCGCCCAGTGACTTGGCCTCCACCGCATCGATGTAGGCAGCGTTTGCCCATGCGATGCCGCCGTCCGGCGTCCGCAGCCACACCGGCATCGGGATGGCGTCGAGCAGCGCGCGGCCGGTCTTGAGCTCGCTAGCGAGTTGGCTGTGCTGGTCTAGCATTCGCACGAGGTCGCTCTTGTAGCTGGCGACATTGCGCATTCTCAGAACGGCGTGCGTGCCCGCGGCCCGGCCATCGGCCTCCAGGTGCCCGCCCGCTGTCGTCTTGAGCAACAGGCTGAACGGTTGGCCGGTGTCGAACAACTGGTCGAGACAGCGTTTCAATTCGTCCGCAGCCTCCGCCTCGAGCCACGCGCCAAAGCGCAGCAACTCGCGCTGCTCTGTGGGCAGACCCGCGACGCTCGACAGCGAATGGGTCACGACGCGAAGCTCCTGCCCCGCCTCCCAGCACACCACCACCTGCGGTTCGGTCTTGATGATCGCCTCCGCCAGCAGCAATCCCTGGCGCAGGCGAGCGGCCTCGCTGCGGGCCTGGTGCATGGTTGCTGCTGGCCGGCGCGTGGTGGACCAAACCAGTGCGAAACCGACCATCGATGCCCCGAGCACCAGGGCGGTCACTATGAGGTGCCTGAGGCGCAGCCCCTGCAGGTCGGGAGCGCGACCCTGCGTGAGGGTGAGTGTCAGTATGCCAACGAATGCGATGCTCGCCAGCAGTAGGCCGATCAGCTCCCTGTTGGCGCTGGGATTTTGAATATGGCGAGCGAAAGCGTGCATTGGCCTACCCTGGGCAGAAGGCGGAGGTCGTGAAATGGGCATGCCGGGCCTTGCAGGACCCGGATCGCGCAATTTGGGGGTATGCGGTTCGCGGGGCAGTCGCGAATCACAAGCTCAGTATGAGTTGATGTGCTATGAACCGCCAGAGCTAACTTGTAACAATTAAAGAATATTTCGGCTTGTGGATGGCGTGCGAAAAGTGTGCAGGCAACCAACTGTCGGCTCGGGTCAGCCGATCAACCGCCGTTTCAATCGGCGCCATAAGGAGGGCTCCTCGGCGGCGATCACGTAGTTGATGACGTCATTGACGTGCAGATGAGCGATCTGGGCCGGCAGCGGCGCCTTGCCGGCGTGGTCGATCACGATCGGGCTGATGTCGGG
>CAMAYR010000050.1 GCA_945862355.1 Devosia equisanguinis
TCGAACTCATTGGCAAGGCTCTCCGGACTGCGTCCGGAGCGAACTAGCTCGATCATCTGACGCCGGAACTCAGGCGTGAAGGGTGGGTGCTTTCTGGCCATGATGGACTCCTGGAACACAAATGTTCGGGTGTCCACGAAACCGGGGGAACTTCACTCCCAAATGACCGCCGAAGAATACATCTCCAATATTCTGTCCCGCATCACAGCCGACACGAGTGCTACTTCTCCGGCGCTCGCTGTGCGCGACGTGCTGTTGCCGGCCCTCACGAATTGGGGAAGCGGGTTCCTGAACAGCGTTACGCCCAGCGGATCGTTCGCGAAGGGCACGGCCATCACGACCGGGACAGATATCGATCTTTTCGTCTCGATGAATGCCACCACACCCGGCTCTCTTGAGGAGCTTTATAAGAGCTTGGGGGAGAGGCTGCGCTGCGAAGGCTATTCGTGCCGTGAGCAAAACGTATCGCTGAATATCAAAGTTAGCGGGTTCTCAGTCGACCTAGTGCCGGCGCGGCTGCAAGATCAGCAAGGTCAAGACCACAGCCTGTTTAGGCGCCGTGCCAAAACGTGGACAAAGACCAATATCCAGTTGCACATAGCGGCTGTGCGGTCCGCCGGACGTGAACGCGAAACGCGCCTGATCAAATTGTGGCGGAACCAGCAGAACCTAGACTTTCCGTCGTTCTATCTCGAACTGTCGGTAATTCGAGCGCTCGGCGTAGCCCGGCCTAGCCCCACACCCGGCACGTGGGCGGGCAACCTCTGGGCCGTGTTCAAATACCTTCGGGATAACGTTGTTGACGCCCGCATCGAAGATCCCGGCAACACCAACAACACCATTTCGGACGACTTGAACGACAGCGAAAAGCGGCTGATCAAGGCAGCGGCCGAGCGCGCGCTTGGCAGCAAGACCTGGGCGGAGATCATCAAATGAAATGGTCACTAAAGGACGTTCTCGCCGCCGTGCACGACGACGTCCAGCACAAGCTCGGTGCCGTGCGCAACTCCTTCAAACACCCCGGCACACTGGGAGATGCCAGCGAGAGTGTGTGGCTGGAGGTGATGCAGACCTATCTTCCCCGTCGCTACAGCGTCGCGAGAGCGCACGTTGTCGATAGCAAAGACAATTTCAGCGACCAGATCGACGTTGTGATTTTTGATCGTCAGCCCGTCCCTCATCGCCGTTAGCAGCATCCTATTGCCGCCGCCTTGTCCAGTTCAGCTCCGCAACAGCCAATGCTAACGAGCCTTTGGCGCCGCGGACCGCGCCGACGACGCCTCAAGTCGGTCTGAGCCGGAGTGCGATGAATCAGGGCATGGAATAGGGGGTTACAGAAAGCGGAGCTAAGGTGGTATCGGCCGCGCGCAGTTGTGACGGACTGGGGAGGCGGTATGGGAGTAGCCTGAGTAGTTTCCGACCCTCTCTCAGTGCAGTTAAATGGTCTAAGCTCGCTTTCCATAACGCTGACCCTCCAGGTCGTAGGAGTCATGTCCCGCAGAGCGCCGCCACCGGAGGATGCGATATGATTGAAGCGAAGAAGCCGCCGAATGTCGGCGGGCAAGCCGAACAGCTGAAGCTTGAACGAGATATTCAGCAGGCAAAGGTGAGCCAGGCCAGTCCGGCGCCCGAGCCATTGCAGCCCCCGAAGCCTGGAAGAAAGCCACTCTTTCGCCACTGAGCGAAGTGCCACTGACGTGCACATTCCTGTAGTCGCGACCAACGCCATAAAGAAGTGAACGAATCTAGATGACTACACTCCGTTCGGATGCCCTCGTAATTTTCGGCGTCACCGGCGACCTCGCTTACAAGAAAATATTCCCGGCGCTGCAAGCGATGATCAAGCGCGGTGAGTTGGATATGCCCATCATCGGGGTAGCTCGCGCAGCCTGGACGTTGGACAAGCTCCGTGAACGGGTGCACGAAAGTCTGGAGCAGGGCGGTGGTGTTGACCCAGGCGCTTTTGCCAAGCTGTCCGCGCAGCTTCGATACATCCAGGGCGACTATCAGAATGCCGACACGTACGAGCGTCTGCGGCAGGCGTTGATTGGCGTGGCGCGGCCACTGCATTATCTTGCAATCCCGCCGAGCATTTTTGGTGTCGTCATGCAGGGCTTGGCGAAAGCTGGCAGTGCCAACAATGCGCGAGTCGTTGTCGAGAAACCCTTCGGCCGAAACCTTGCCTCGGCGCAAGAACTCAATCGTACTCTGCTTGAAGTCTTCCCGGCGACCGCGGTGTTCCGCATCGATCATTATCTGGGGAAGGAGGCGGTTCAGAACCTCTTGTACTTTCGCTTCGCGAACACTTTTCTTGAGCCAATCTGGAACCGCAACTATGTCGACAGCGTGCAGATCACCATGGCTGAGAATTTCGGTGTTCAGGGCCGTGGCGGTTTCTACGAGGAGGTGGGAGCGATCCGCGACGTCGTGCAAAATCATATGCTGGAGGTGATGGCGCTTCTGGCGATGGACGCGCCAGTCGGACATGATCCAGAGTCGATGCGTGCTGAGAAGCTGCGGTTATTCCACGCCGTGCAGCCGCTTCAACCCGACCAGATCGTGCGCGGACAATTTCGCGGTTACCGAGAAGAAAAAGGTGTCGCTGCCGATTCTCAGGTTGAGACGTTTGCTGCATTGAGATTGCAGGTCGACACGTGGCGCTGGGCGGGAGTGCCCTTCTATATTCGTGCGGGCAAGCGCATGCCGATCTCGGCTACCGAAGTGATGGTCAAACTGAAGGCTCCCCCGCTCGCGATCTTTCATGCGAACGCGTTGTCCCAATCGAACTATTTCCGGTTTCGTCTCAGTCCTGAGGTGGTGATTTCAGCTGGCACGCTGGTAAAGGAGCCGGGTGAGGAAATGCGGGGCGAGGCGACCGAGCTCGTTGCGCGCTATTTGTTGTGCGGTGAGAACCCGCCATACGCACGCCTGCTGAGCGACGCTCTCCGCGGCGACGTCGAGCTGTTCACCAGCAAGGAGAGCGTCGAGGCGGCATGGCGAGTCATCGATCCGATCCTGGGCGACGCCACGCCGGTTACAGAATACGAGCCGGGGACGTGGGGACCTGCCGAGGCGGCGAAAATCGTCGCCGGTGAGGAGGGTTGGCACGATCCAAAGCCTGAGGCGAGCAAGCCGTGCTAGCCCAGGACAAAGGTCCCCGAATCAGCCCGCTGGCGGGCCACTTGCCCTTGCCCGGGCAACTCATTGACACCGCTAAATTGATCGACGCTTACTACACCCTCCAACCCGACCCTTCGTTGCCAGCACAACGAGTGGCATTCGGAACCTCGGGACATCGCGGCTCGTCGTTCGCCCGCGCCTTCAATGAAGCGCATGTACTGGCGATCAGTCAGGCGATTTGTCTACATCGCCAGCGGGAGAATATCGGTGGGCCGCTGTTCATCGGCTCCGATACGCATGCGCTGTCTCTCCCGGCCCTTGAGAGTGCGCTGGAAGTCTTGGCGGCAAACGGCATCGAGGTCGTGATATCCCTGAACGGCGAATACACACCGACGCCGGCAATTTCCCACGCGATTCTCGTCTACAATCGAGGTCGCAAGGATGGCTTGGCCGACGGTATCGTCATCACGCCATCGCACAATCCGCCCGAGGATGGTGGCTTCAAGTACAATCCCCCTAACGGCGGTCCGGCCGATACCGGTGTCACCGGATGGATCCAAAATCAGGCCAATGCGCTGCTTGCTGGCAGCCTGAAGGACGTGAAGCGGATCCCTTTCCAACAAGCTCGGCGCGCCTCTACCACCCGCGAGCACGATTTCCTGAACGCCTACTCTAGCGACCTTGGCGACGTGATCGATTTTGACGTGATACGCGGCTCAGGCATTCGTATGGGCGTGGATCCACTGGGTGGCGCCGGCGTGCATTACTGGGCCCGGATCGCCGAACGCTATCGGATCGACCTTGCCGTTATCAGTTAGCAGGTCTATCCGACGTTTCGCTTCATGACATTGGACTGGGACGGCCGCATCCGCATGGATCCATCCTCTTCATATGCGATGCAGCGGCTCATTGGCATGAAGGATCATTACGATATCGCATTCGCCTGCGACACTGACCATGACCGGCACGGCATCGTGGTTCCGCGGACGGGTCTGATGCAGCCGAATCATTACCTCGCGGTTGCGATCGACTATCTGTTTCGCCATCGCCCCGACTGGAGCAAGAACGCCGCGGTGGGCAAGACCGTAGTCAGCAGCGCGATGATCGATCGCGTCGCCGCGCGATTGGGTCGCAAACTCTACGAGGTTCCCGTTGGCTTTAAATGGTTTGTCGATGGACTCTTCGACGCCTCTCTGGGCTTTGCAGGCGAGGAAAGTGCCGGAGCATCGTTCGTTCGCCGGAGCGGCAATGTGTGGACGACAGACAAGGACGGCATTGCGTCCGCGCTGCTATCCGCCGAGATTACCGCGCGCACCGGCCGGGATCCTGGGATGCTCTATGGTGAGCTGGCCCGCGAACTCGGCGGGTCGGTAGCCGACCGGTTCGAAGCACCCACCACCGTCGATCAGAAGCGGAAACTGGCAAGTCTTTCACCGCAACAGGTGCGAACGACGGAGTTGGCTGGAGAGCCCGTCATGAGTGTACAGAGCCACGCTCCGGGAAACGACGCGCCCATTGGCGGAATCAAGATCGTCGCGGAAAGTGGCTGGTTTGCCGCACGACCGTCCGGCACGGAAGACATCTACAAGATTTACGCCGAGAGTTTTCGTGGCGAGGATCATTTGCGCAATATCCTGCTCGAGGCGCAGGTTATCGTTGAAGCCGCGCTTGTGACCGGCGACGGCAATACTAAGGCTTCGTAAGCCGAACGCGCTGCGACACGCACCCATCTTGTCCTCGGCCAGCACGCCATCGGCTTGGGTCAAGAACAGGCCGTGCCTGACGACGCCGGGCATTTCATCGAGTACGACGCAGAGCTGCGCTACATCCATGCTGAACGGCCGCGGCGTGTCGATGACGGGATTGCTGTTAAGCGTGCACACGGCTAGGCGCCCGCGCTCTACGGAGAAGGGGATGTTTGAACGAGAAGAGGAAACTTGCGAGAGCCTCCTTCACGTTGCCGCCAAATTGTACGGGTTGGAGGCAGGTCCAGAGTCAAGGACTACGTTCAGCCCGGGCAAACACCACGTCGAGCGATGCGGTACCACTTAGACGGCAGTTCACAACGTCAAACGCCTGAGCCGCAGGGCGTTAAGGATAACGCTGACCGAGCTTAGCGCCATGGCGAGTGCCGCTACCATTGGGCTGAGCAACAGGCCGAGTGCCGGATAGAGTACCCCCGCCGCGATCGGCACGCCGGCCGCATTGTAAATGAAGGCAAAGAACAGGTTTTGGCGGATGTTGCTCATGGTGGCGCGGCTGAGCTTGCGCGCGCGTGCGATGCCCGCGAGATCGCCTTTCACAAGCGTTACAGCAGCACTCTGGATAGCCACGTCCGTACCGGTGCCCATGGCGATGCCGACATCGGCCTCGGCGAGCGCCGGGGCATCGTTCACGCCGTCGCCGGCCATGGCGACGACGCGGCCCTCGCTCCGAAGCTTGCGCACGATGCGGTGCTTGTCGGCCGGAAGCACGTCAGCCTCGACATCGGCGATGCCGAGCTGGGCAGCGACCGCCTGAGCCGTCGTCTTGTTGTCGCCCGTCAGCATGATAATCCGCACGCCATCGGCGCGCAGTTCGTCGAGCGCTGTCTTTGTGGTCGCTTTGATCGGGTCGGCGACGGCGATGAGACCGCCCGGCTTGCCGTCGATCGCCACGAAAAGCACCGTAGCGCCGTCGCGCCGCAACGTGTCCGCCTTAACCGCGAGGTCACCCAGGGCCACGCCGAGATCGGCCATGAGAGCGGCATTGCCCAGTGCGACGCGGCGGCCAGAAACGCTGCCGGTCACCCCCTTGCCAGTCAGCGAGGCAAAGTCGGTGGCCTCCGGTAGCGCAAGACCGCGCTCGCGCGCGCCAGCGACGATGGCAGCCGCCAGAGGATGCTCGCTCGACCGCTCAAGTCCAGCCGCCAGCGGCAGGATCTCGTCAGTGGACAGGCCGGCTGCTGGCACGATGTCGACGACGCGCGGCTTACCCTCCGTCAGAGTGCCAGTCTTGTCGACGACCAGCGTGTCAACCTTCTCCATGCGTTCAAGCGCTTCCGCCGATTTGATGAGCACGCCCGCAGACGCTCCCTTGCCGACGCCAACCATGATCGACATCGGGGTGGCGAGTCCCAGCGCACAGGGACAGGCGATGATCAGCACCGAAACCGCGGCAACCAAGCCGTAGGCTAGCGCAGGTGAGGGGCCCCAGATCGCCCAGGCGGCAAAGGCCATCACAGCGACGGCGACGACCATGGGCACGAACCAGCCAGCGACGGTGTCGGCCAGGCGTTGGATGGGCGCACGCGAGCGTTGAGCTTCGGCCACCATGGCGACAATGCGCGCCAGCATGCTTTCCGAGCCCACCTTCTCGGCGCTCATCACCAGCGCACCCGTACCATTCACGGTGCCGCCAATCAGGCGGTCGCCTGACGCCTTTAGGACCGGCATCGATTCACCGGTGACCATCGATTCGTCGATGCTGCCGCCGCCTTCGACGACGACGCCATCGACCGGGACACTCTCGCCGGGTCGCACGCGCAGCCGGTCGCCAACCTGCACGGCGTCGAGCGTGATCTCCTCGTCCTCGCCATTGGGCTTGAGGCGTCGCGCGGTCTTGGGTGCAAGATCGAGCAGAGCGCGGATGGCGCCGCCTGTGCGTTCCCGTGCGCGCAACTCCAGAACCTGGCCGAGCAATACAAGGACGGTGATGACGGCAGCGGCCTCGAAGTAGATCGCCACCGTTCCGTCCGTCATACGGAAGCCGGCGGGAAAGAGCTGTGGCGCCAACGCGGCGACGACACTGTAGGCATACGCCGCGCCTGTGCCGAGCGCGATCAGGCTGAACATATTGAGGTTGCGGTTGAGGACTGATGCCCAGGCGCGCACGAAGAACGGCCAACCTGCCCACAGTACGACGGGCGTTGCCAACGCGAACTGAACCCAGACTGAAATCCGGGGCGGCACGAGCCCATGCAAATCCAGCCCCGGAATGTGACCGCCCATCTCCAGAACGACAACCGGCAGCGTTAACGCCAACCCGATCCAGAAGCGCCGGGTCATATCGATCAGTTCCATGTTCGGGCCAGTCTGGGCCGTAACATCTAGCGGCTCGAGCGCCATGCCGCAGATCGGGCAGCTTCCGGGTCCGACCTGTTTGATCTCCGGATGCATTGGGCAGGTGAAAATCGTTCCCGCGGCGACCGGCGGCGCTGGCGATACCTCGGCTGGTTTCAAGTAGCGCACGGGCTCGGCGGTGAACTTAGTGAGGCAGCGCGCGCTGCAGAAAAAGTAGTTCTGCCCGTCATGGGCAGCCTTGTTCTTGGCGCCCTCTATGGTCACTTTCATGCCGCAAACTGGATCGATCGCCGCCTCTGCGTGATTGTGGTTACAATGGGGGCCGTGCTGGCGGTGCTCATTCTGCATGGTTTGGGCGTCCTTTCGAACTTGCCATATATACCCTACGGAGGTATCGTTCAAGCCATGGACGAGAAAGTGAAGAAATCCCAACGGGCTCGGCTTAATCGCATCGAGGGTCAGGTGCGCGGCGTGGCACGCATGATCGAGGAGGAGCGCTACTGCATCGACGTTCTGACGCAAATCCGTGCCGTGCGTGCCGCCCTCGATAAGGTCGAGCAGGAGACGCTGAACGACCATCTCCAGCATTGCGTGGCGCACGCCTTCCATGCCGGATCCGAGCGCGAGCGCAAGTCCAAGATCGACGAATTGCTCGAAGTGCTCGATAGCCGCCGGCGCTAGTAGATAGACAGGAATAGCTGATGCACAGCAATACGCTCCAAGCTTGGGGCCATGATCACGTTTTCCTTGGCGCGGGCCACGACCGTAACGAGCGGCGGACCTGGCTGGTGGTTGGGCTCACCGCTGCGATGATGATCGTCGAGATCGTGGGCGGTACGGTATTCGGGTCCATGGCGTTGCTGGCCGACGGCTGGCATATGTCGACCCATGCCGGTGCGCTCGCCATCGCGGCCTTCGCTTATCGTTACGCGCGCAAACACGCCCGCGATCCGCGTTTCGCTTTCGGCACTGGAAAGCTCGGCGATCTCGCGGGCTTCACCAGCGCCATCGTGCTCGCCCTGGTCGCCCTGATGATCGGCTACGAGTCGGTTGTTCGTCTCTTCAATCCTGTGGCCATCCACTATACCGAAGCGACGGCCATCGCCGTCGTCGGCCTCGGTGTGAATCTGCTCAGCGCCTGGCTGCTGGGCGGAGGACATCACCATGGCCATGATCATGACCGCGAACATGACGATCACGATCATCATCACGATGACCACAACATGCGCGCGGCCTATTTGCATGTGTTGGCCGATGCGCTGACGTCGGTGCTGGCGATCGTCGGCCTTCTGGCGGCGCGTTTCTATGGCTGGACCTGGCTTGATCCGGTCATCGGCGTGGTCGGCGCGCTGGTGATCGCCCATTGGGCATGGAAGTTGATCCGCGATGCCGGAGCCGTGTTGCTCGACGCCGCGCCCAGTCGACACTTGAGCGCGGCGATCCGCGAGCGGCTGGAAGCCGGCCATGACAGCATCGCCGATCTACATGTCTGGCGGCTGGGTCCGGGTCATCACGCTGCCATCGTATCGCTGGTGTCCGATGCGCCCGAGCCGGTCGATGCCTACAAGGCGCGCCTTGCAGGCATCGAAGGCCTCTCCCACGTCACAGTCGAAGTCCATCGCTGCACGGGCACGCATTGAGGTGCCGGGCCTTGCGGCAATTTTCTTTCGGAAACGGTGAATTCATGTCGCACCAAAGTGATCGCGCCTCGCGATTGACAGGACACGAGACGCGGCGCACGTTCCCGATCATGCGTGGAGCCCATCCCGTTTCCTGGTTGCTGCGAGCCTTGTCGCTCGCGGCGATGGGATTCTTTCTGTCCGTTGGGACGGCTGCGGCACACGGCAGTCACGTCGCCGATGGGGCGCAGGTTCCTGCGGTCGCGGCATTGAACGACGAGGCGAATCTTGTCGATAGGAGCAGCGCTGTGACGGCGGTTTCGCCGAACCAGGCGCATGCCGCAAAGACCGACGGCCAACCCTGCTCCGAAGATCAGGGTGACGGGAAGCACGCCACCGGCTGTTGCACGATGGCCTGTCATGCCGCTCTTGCGGCACTTCCCGCAGGCCTCGTTACCGGTCCCGACAGATCGGCGCTGCATCTTAGGGGAATTTCCCAGGTTCTCCACGGTCGTTTCGGCGACCGCATGGAACGCCCTCCAAAAATCGCCTAGCGCGGTCCGCGCCTCAGGCGCGTGTCCGGTCGCTGCCTCGTCGTGAGGCCTCAGGCGTTCGGATATCCGACTGACGCGGAACCTCGGCTTGCCTCCGCCACGTGACGTGGCGCAGCGCAGGTGCGTCGTGTTCCCGATCACCGCTACGCGATTCCGGATTGTTCCAGATGAAACTCAACCTGTTCATGGTGCTTGGCGTCTTTTTGTCAGGCTGCAGTGCCCCGCCGCTGCCCGAAATGCCGTCGCCCGATCCCGCCGATCCTCAGGCGCCTGCGGCGGACATGCGCGACAAGCCCGTCATGGCCGGAACCGCCGCGCATGTGCCGGTCGGGCTGAAGCCGTGGAAAGAACTCAATGACAGCGTCGCGCCGGGCGCTGGACGGTCGCCGTGAACGCGCTGTCGAAAGTTGCCATCGCCGCACTGCTCAGTTTGCTGGCGGCGGGATGTGCCAAGTTCACTGGCGACGGCGGCATGGCGCCCGTTACAGACAGCGTCCGCCAGGAGATTGGCAAAGATGCTGTGAAGCTTTCCTCGGCCGAGGAAACGCGCCGTGCGCGCGAGCGTGTACAAGCCTTGCTGTCTGAACCGTTAAGTGAGGATACAGCCGTTCAGATCGCCCTACTCAACAATCGTGGGCTGCAAGCTGCGTACAATGACCTCGGGATCTCCGAAGCGGAATATGTCCAGACGAGTTTGCCACCAAATCCCGCGATCATCGTGGGACGCACCTTCGGCACGGGCGGCTTCGCGGAAGTCGGATTCCAGCTCATTGGAAACCTGCTCGCATTTGCCACCCTGCCGAGAAGGACGGAAATCGCGAAGCGCGAATTCGAGGAATCACGCTATCGGGCGGTTGCCACGACATTGAGCCTGACCGTTGACGTGCGGCGCGCCTATGTCCGTGCCATCGCCGCACAACAGCGTCTGGCGCTGCTCGAACAGTCCCGGCAAACCGCCGATGCCTCGGCCAAGATGATGAAGCAGCTCGGCGAAACCGGCGCCGCCAACAAGCTCGATCAGGCGCGCGTCTCTGTCTTCTACGCCGATCTGAGCGCCCAGGTGGCTCAGGCTCGGCTGAGCGTTGCCGGGACACGGGAAGCGTTGAATCGGATATTGGGCCTGTGGGGTTCCGACCTCGCCTACAAGCTGCCGGCGCGGCTTCCTGCATTGCCTGCCGCAGCGGATACGCTGGCTGATGTCGAGGTCGAAGCCATGCGACGGCGAGTCGACCTCATTATTCTCCGCTACGAGATCGTGACCCTGGCCAAGTCAGTCGGGTTCGTGAATGCGACGCGCTACCTGTCCTTCCTCGAGTTGGCCCTGGGCTACAGGAATGAGGTCGAGACCAACGACGCCGGCGAGCAGTCGTCGAAGAACCGCTACGGTCTCGAGCTGGGCATAGTGATACCGATCTTCGACACAGGCGAGGCGAGGGTTGCAACCGCTCGCGAAACGTACATGAGGGCGGTCAATCGCCTGACCGAGCGTTCCGTAAATGCGCGCTCCGAAGCTCGCGTGGCATACACGACCTATCGGGCGACCTACGACATCGCACGATACTATCAGACGCGTATCTTGCCGCTGCGCCGCCAAATCTCGGCGGAAGTGTTGTTGCGCTACAACGGCATGTTGATCGACGTCTTCGAACTCCTGGTCGAGGAGCGCGAGCGCATCTCGGCCAACGTCGCGTCGGTGGACGCCCTGCGCGACTACCATCTAGCGATCGCCGACTTGCAGGCGGCATTGATTGTGGGCGGTACCGTTCCGCCGTCGGGAGTCATCAATACGACTCCCCCACCAGAAACCATCCCTCTAGGATTTTAGGAAAGGAGAACGACGTGTCTCTCTCCAGACGTGATCTCGTCGGGGCTTCCGGCCTCGCCCTTCTCAGCGCCGCCGCGGTCAGCGGTCGCGTGCAGGCTCAATCGATTCCCGAAGCGCCGACGACAACGACCAACACCATGCAACCGCCGCTTTATCCCAAGAGCGGGCCGGATTACCAGCCGGTGGTAACCTTGAACGGCTGGACCCTGCCATGGCGGCAGAACGGCGACTGGAAGGAGTTTCATCTCGTTGCCGAACCGGTCGAACGCGAGATGGCGCCCGGCATGATCGCACGGCTGTGGGGCTACAACGGCCAGAGCCCCGGCCCGACCATCGAGGCGGTCGAGGGCGACAAGGTGCGCATCTTCGTCACCAACAGGCTGCCCGAGCATACGACGATCCATTGGCACGGTCAGCTTCTGCCCTGCGGCATGGACGGGGTCGGTGGGCTCAACCAACCCCACATCAAGCCGGGTCAGACGTTCGTCTATGAGTATCAGCTCATGAAGAGCGGGACGTTCATGTACCACCCGCATGCCGACGAAATGGTGCAGATGGCAATGGGCATGATGGGCTTCTTCGTCGTCCATCCGCGCGACCCGAAGCTGCATCGCGTCGATCGCGACTTTGTCTTTCTCCTCGCGTCCTACGACATCGACCCCGGCAACTACGTGCCCAAGGTCGCGGAGATGACCGCCTTCAACATGTGGACCTGGAACAGCCGAGTGTTCCCGGGCATAGATCCGCTGGTCATCGCCAAGGGCGATCGGGTGAGGGTCCGCGTCGGCAACCTCACCATGACCAACCATCCGATCCACATGCACGGCTACGATTTCGAGGTGACGTGCACCGACGGCGGTTGGGTGCGCCCGGAGGCGCGCTGGCCCGAAGTCACGATCGACATCCCGGTCGGTGCCATGCGCGCCTACGAATTCGACGCGATCTATCCGGGCGACTGGGCCATTCACTGCCACAAGTCGCATCACACCATGAACGCAATGGGTCACGACATCCGCACGTTCATCGGCGTCAACAAGAGACAGTTCTCCCAGCAGATGAAGCGGCTGGTGCCGGAGTACATGGCAATGGGCAGCGCCGGCATGGCTGACATGGGCGAGATGGAAATGCCGCTGCCCGACAACACCTTGCCGATGATGACCGGCTTCTCCCAGTTCGGTGCGGTCGAGATGGGTGGCATGTTCTCGGTCGTGAAGGTGCGCGAGGGGTTGGCATCCGGCGACTACAAGGATCCCGGCCATTATCAGAATCCACCCGGCACGGTGGCCTGGGAATGGAAGGGGCCGAAGCCTGCCACCACGCGCCCGCCTGTTCCCAAGACGGCCGCGAAGCCCGGCGAAGCAATGAAAGTCGTCAAGCCGAGCGGACACGGCGGCCACAAGTAACACTCAACAGGAGATTCCCATGAAAATGAAACACTTGCTCGCGTCGGTCGTTGTGGTCGGCTTGATCTCCGGCGGCGCCCTTGCTGCTCCAGGCCACAAGCCGGGAGAAAGCCATTCCCATGCCGACGACACGGCATATGGCAAGCCGGGCGATCCCAAGAAGCCCGCGCGCGTCGTCCAGATCGTCTTCCGCGAGGATGACGGGAAGATGTTGTTCCTGCCCGACAAGCTCAAGTTCAAGAAGGGTGAGCAGGTTCGCTTCCAGCTTCGCAATAACGGTGTCCTCGACCATGAATTCGTCGTCGGCACGGTCGAGGAGAACCTCAAGCACATGGAGGAGATGCTGAAGAACCCCGACATGGAGCACGACGACCCCAATGCCAAGCGCCTGAAGCCCAAGACAACCGGGGAGATCCTCTGGCAGTTCACCAAGACGGGAACCTTCGACTTCTCGTGCCTCATCCCCGGCCATCGGCAGGCCGGCATGTTCGGAACAATCGTCGTCGAGTAGTCAACCAACCGGAGGACAGTGAGATGCTGAAGAGAACATTCCTGATCGCAACCGTCGCTTCCTTGTTCATCATGCCGGCACTTGCCGATGGGAACATGGTGAAAGCCGAGGTTGTCAAAGTCGACAAGGAGGCGGGAAAAGTTACGCTCAAACACGGGCCCATCAAGAATCTCGAAATGGATTCCATGACGATGGTCTTCCGCGTAGCCGATCCATCGATGCTCGATAAGGTAAAGGCCGGCGACAAGATCGAATTCGAGGCCGATCGCGTCAATGGTGCAATCACCGTGACGAAGATCGGCAAGGGGCACTGACCGTCCGTCGCCCACTGAAAGCGCCCCATGACGAAATTCGTCTTGGCATCGATCGTAGCCATCGGCTTGTCCAGCATCGGATGGGCGATTTCGGGCGCAGCGCTTGCAAGCGATCGGGAGCTCCGGGCAGTTCTCGATCGCTTGGCGTGCATTCCGGAGCGGATCGTACCGAGCAACCTCTCTTCGACGGTGGTCGTCTATGCAGTGACCTGCAAGCGGTCCGGTCGCGTGCTTTCGGTCCTATGTCTTGAGTCAGAATGCCGACTGCAGGGACCGCGCCGCGATGATAACGAGAGATAACTGAGAGAAGATGGTTCAAACATTGTCAAAATCTACGAGAAGACCGCGACCAGGTCGGTCGCAGAACAAGCATCTTTTTGCCTGGTTGTTTATTGGTATCTTTCTTCTCTCTGTGGCCGTTGTATCCTATTTCGTCTTTGAACGCTCTCGGATCCCGCGTATCGATCCAACCGACGTCGCACAAGTCGAGATCGGCAAGCGCATATACGCGCAGGCTTGTGCGAGCTGCCACGGGGCGTCGCTTGAAGGCCAAGCCAATTGGCAGAAGCGAATGCCGAATGGCCGATTGCCGGCTCCTCCGCATGATGCCTCGGGTCACACATGGCATCATCCCGACGAGATGCTTTTTCAAATTACGAAGTACGGCCCCGCAGCCTACGGGGCTGGATATCAGGGCGATATGCCAGCGTTTGAGCAGCGTCTAACCGACGAAGAGATCGCGGCGTCCTTGGCATTCATCAAGAGCACGTGGTCGGCGGAAATCCGGGGTAAGCAAGCGCGCATCGATGCTGACGCCCGACGCAATAAACGATAGCGATTCCGCTGGGGTCGATGAACATGGTCTTCCAGATGGCCGATCCGGCGATGCTCGCCAAGGTTAAGGCCGCGACAAGGCAAAATTCGAAGCGGACCTCGTCAATGGTGCGATTATGGGAAGAGATGAGATAGGGCACTTCATAGTGCGACCGTTCCCGACGGAGATCGGGATTTGATAATTTGGAGTTTGCTGCGCGCTGTAGCGCAACCTTTCGCCATTGTCCTTGGCTTGGGTATCGGTGTCGCCGCGTGCTCTGCCTTGCCTGGCGATGGGCCGTGGATGGGTGGTGCCAGTGGAACCAGCAGCGAAGCACTCCCGTTCGATGTGATCGATCTCACGCCGACCACCATTGCCGCGTATCTTCAGCCGGCGACTATCGATCGTCCGTCGATCACCAGTTCGTTATCGGCCGGCGGTAAGGTCGCGGTGGCGGCTGGAGACGCGCTGAAGGTACGCATCTTTGAGCCCTATGAAGGCAGTATCTTTCCGACGATTCAGAAGCCGGGCGCCGATTTTGGCATCCAACGTGTTCTGGACGATGGCACGATCAACATCCCCTTCGTAGGGACTGTCCGTGTCGCCGGTCTCGACCTCCTCCAGATCGAACGACGAATTACCCAGCAGCTCGCCGGCAAGGCCCAGGATCCGCAGGTCATCGTCGAATTCGTTGCCGATCGGACGCACACGGTGATGATCTCGGGAGACATCAAGAATCCCGGGCGCGTCTCCATTCTCGAAGGCGTGAGGTCCGTGGTTGACGCCATCAACCGGGCCGGCGGCCCTGCGTCGGGGGCAGCGTCGCAGCTTGAGGTCGTGGTACGGCGGCAAGGAAATGTGATCCTGACCGCCCAATATTCTGAACTTCTGGCCGGCGGCGATATTCCTATCCAGAAGGGCGATGAAATCGTGATCCGGCCAAACTCGCGGGTTTTCACGGTTTTAGGCGCGGTCGTGAAGTCCGGTAATGTTGAGATGGCCAAGCATAACACGTCGCTCATCGAGGCGCTGGGACAGGCCGGCGGCTTGAATGATCTTCGCGCCAACAAGACCGGCGTCTATGTGTTCAGAATGAGTGATTCGCAGAGCAATCCCGCAGCCCGGGCGCGGGTTTTTCGGCTGGACCTGCTGCAGCCCGTATCGATGCTCGTCGGACAGCAATTTGGACTGCAAGCTCGCGATGTCGTCTACGTCACGAATGCGCCGCTATACGAGTATGACAAGATTCTGACCTCCATTTACCGTACTTTCTCGATCATCAGTGTCGTTCGGAGTACCGGCACGGCAGTATCGTTACCGGCATTTTGATCGGTATACCTCACGGCCAGGCTGCGAGTATTTATAGCTCGAAAAACAACGCTGACACCGGCGGCGCGGCTCGCGTTATCACATTTCATTGCATGGAGATGCAATGACAGACGGTCTGTCGACAAAGGAAAGCATCGCGCCACCGCGGCAGCGGATTGCAATGTTTATGGTGTTGGTGGCTGCTTTCACAGTCGTCGCGCTGGTGTCTGGCATTGCCTATTTTTCCCTCCTTTACGGTGCGACCGTCACCACAGAGAAAATGTTGCACGATCGCACGCATCGCCTTGTCGAAGATGAAGTCCGGCGCATAAAGGAGTTACTAGACCCTATCGCGGCGCAGCTTGATCTTTTCGCGATTCTCGCTGGTGCCCAGCACATAGAGCGTGTGTCAAGCGAAGGGCTGGCGGAAGCACTGAGCCTGGCTGTCGTTCGGATGCCGGGGGTGGCGATGGCCGAATTCCAGGGCGTCGATCGGCACATCCACCGCGTCGTGCGTATGCCGGACGGTTCTTACCTGTATGACGACACGGTCCAGGCAGAACACTCCCTTTATCTTTTGGAAGGAAGGCTCTGGCAGGCTGGTCCACGGGTGTTCTGGAGCCCACCGCTTTGGAGTTCCGAGATCGGGCAGACGGTGATCAAAGTCGGTGTGCCGATTGAGAGCGCTGACGGCGCACTCGCTGGTGCCTTTGAAGTAACTGTGGCAATTGGTGAGCTTTCAAGAAGGATTTCTGAGGCAACCGACGGCGGCGCAGGGGTCTACTTCATTCTGGTCGATCGCAACAAGGTCTTGGCCCATCATCGATTGATCGACCCTCGGGGGCTGGACCTCTCGGTAGTAACGCCCTTGCCGGTAATCGATGGAGTCAATGATGTCGTGCTCGCTGCGATCTGGAGTAAACCTGCCCCGAGCATGTGGTTTGACCCCGACGTCCATGATCTTGGGCACGTTGCAGAGGTTCAGGGCAAGAAGTGGCTTTTCGTGCATCAGCCCGTGGCAGGCTATGGACCCAGCCCATGGCTAGTCGGTCGATACTTTCCGATTGGAGAGGTCACGAGCACGATCTCCAATCTTGCGAGCGGGGCAATGGTTGGAGCAGCTACCTTGATCTTCGCTTTCCTGCTCGCAACATTCGTCAGTCTAAGGGTGGGGCGTCTGATCGGTACAATTACGTTGGCCGCCAAGGCTATTGGTCGACTTGAACTCGACCAGGTCCACTATCAACCCTCTCGCGTGCGCGAGATTGACGACGCTGGCTACAGTCTGGACAGGGCGCGAGCCGCCCTTCGGTGGTTCGGTGCCTACGTGCCCAAAGGCCTTATTCCCCGGATCATGGAGGCCGGCGAGGCAGGGTTGCCCTCGCAAAAGGAATTGGTGACGGTGATGTTTACGGACATCGTTCAGTTTTCTGACGAGACCCGTGGCTTGGCCGGTGACGAAGTCGTCGAGCTACTGAATGAGCACTTCACGCTTCTCCACACTTGCATCGAGCGCGAATGCGGGGTCGTTGACAAGTACATCGGTGATGCGGTGATGGCGGTGTGGGGCGGTATATCCGGCCCCAGCGACCACGCTGATGCCGCAGTCCGCGCCGCACTCGATATCGTCCGCACCGTGCAAGACAACAATGTTACTCGCCGGTGTGCGGGCAAGCGACCGGTCCGAATCCGAGTTGGTATCCATACCGGGCCGGTCGTAGCGGGGAACATCGGTTCGATCGGACGCGTTAACTACACGGTGGTAGGGGACTCGGTGAATGTGGCGCAGCACCTTGAGCAAACCGGCAAGGAGTTCATGGCTATCAGTGACGAAGTCATAGTGCTGGTAAGCGCTGACACAGTTGCCGCTTTACAAGAGCACTCACTCATTAGCCTGTTTCAGGGTGCGACAGTCTTCCGCTTTGGTAAGACAGATAGCGAGGCAGTCGAATATTTTCGACTGCCTCTGGTTTAGCCGCGCCAATGATGCGGCCTGTCAGCTCAGGCAACCCTCTTAATTCTCTCGGAAGTGTCCAAATCAGGACAACTGTATAGAGCTGGATGCATTCCGGACGACGTTCTGCTTTGCTATGGGCATTGGCGGCTTCTACGGTTGCGGAAAGCAAGGGAACCCATCTTCGAATGTGGCGTTTCACTTAAGGCGACATGGTTCGCCAATGGAGATTGCCATGAAAGTTATTCCCGCTTCCTCTATAGCTTTCGCGATTGCCATCGGTTTAGCCCTACCCGCCGCCTCCCAGTCTGCAGGCACTTCGGCCGCTCCCCATTCGGCAATGGAACTCCCAGAGGCGTGCCGCGCCGTCTCGGGCAAAGCGATGTCAGATGGCAAGACGATGCCCCCCATGATGCAGTCGCCGGAGATGCAAGCGTCCATGGCCAAAATGACGAATGCGCAAAAAGTGTACATGGAGGCCATGACCAAGATGCATCCATCCATGATGGCCGGAATCATGATTTCCGATCCGGATGTCGCTTTTTCCTGCGCGATGATCTCCCACCATCAGGGCGCCATAGACATGTCGCGCGTCGTCTTGAAAAACGGCAAGGATCCTCAAACCAAGGCGATGGCCGAAGCCATCATCCGCGCCCAGGAAAAGGAGATCGGTGAGTTCAAGGCTTGGCTGTCCAAGAAGTCCGCTTCCAACGCAGCTCCTCAGAAGGCAGGCGCGGTACCTGCAGCTGCAGGGATTGCATCGGCGGTTCCGGTTAGCGGCGAGGTGATCAAGGTCGACCAGGCAGCTGGTAAGGTCACCCTCAAGCACGGGCCTATCAAGAACCTCGACATGGACTCGATGACCATGGTCTTCCAAGTGGCCGATCCAGCAATGCTCGCCAAGGTGAAGGCCGGCGACAAGGTTAAATTCGAGGCGGACCGCGTCAATGGAGCGATCACGGTGACGAAGATCGACAAGACTCTCTGAGGCACGGCTCCATTGTCGTTGCCGGTTGTGGCGAGCAGGATCGAAGCATTCCGGGCACAACCGCCGCTATCGCGGCATGCAAGGGAAAGTGCAATGAATTGGGTTGCTTCGATGTTGATGGGTGTGGCACTTGCCGGATGTGCTGGTGGTGCAGATGAACCACTGGCCTCTAGTTATGCGCCGGGCAGCACGAGTGATCTTTGCCTACGCAAAGGCCTCATCACCCAAAGTGCGTGCCAGAATTGGGTCAAGCACGCCGAACCCACGCCCAGCGCAATCAGATCCAATACTCGCAAGTGCTACGGCCGACCACCAGGTTGCCCTCGACCTTGAGGTCGGCGACCACGGATACCGCCGCCGCTGTTATACGCCTAATTATCTGGCTGGCGCGATGTTGTGGCGAAAGGCGATTCCGCGCTCCTCCAGACGGTCCAGGATGATGTCCAGCGCCTGCACACCCATCTGGCCACACGCGCGACGCTGTTAGCCCCACAGGTGATGTACCAGACGTTGAGGGGCTACGAGGGTGCTGGCGCAAGACCGGCCCATAAACACTAGCGAATCAGCGCGCTTAGACTCGTCATCGCATCGATGGCGAAGGTGAGGCCGGCTCGACGCTATTCGGCGGTTCCACGCCGATGGTGAGCGCCGCCTGGAGGTCGGCCACGGCGAGCAGGAAGTCGCGCCGTGCGTCGAGCGAAGCCGCGTTCGCCGCGATGCGCACGCGGGTGTCGGCGAGATACTTGAACAGATCGACTCGCAGGCCTTCGCCGGCGAGGGCACCGGTATTGTAGCGCAGCATGATCTCCTTCGAGACGATCTGGCGCAGCGGCAGCACACGGTCGCGCCAGGAGAGCGCGATATCGTAGGTGGCGCGGTATGTCACGTAGGCGATACGTGCTTCGGAGCGGGCATCGACGGCCCTGCCGGCCAGCAGGTTCAGTGCCCGCATGTAGGTTTCGCGCGCCGTCCGCGTGCGTGCCTCGCCGGTGTCGAAGATCGGGATCTGCAGGTCGATCTGCGCGCCGCCCCGGTTGATCGCGGTGTCGGTATTGGTGAGCGGGTTGGCCGACTCGTTGCTGAAGATGCCCGAGAGTTGCAGCATCGAGACGTAGCGTGTCGCCTCGGTGAGGGAGAGCGACTTGGCGAGCGCCGTGACCTCGCGGCGCGCGATCTCGAGGTCGACGCGACGCTTGATCGCCTCGGCCTCGACCTCCACCGGCGAGTCGAGCGCCGGCGGCAGGGGCGGCAGTTCGGCAGGCAAGGTAAAGGCAAGATCGGCGCCCGCAAGGCCGAGCAAACGGGCAAGCGCCTCGTGGTCGTGATGGGCCCGCAGCTTCGCCTGCGCCACGCGCGCGCCCATTTCGGCGCGGAAGGCGGCGATCTCGGCCTGGTCGAGCTGGTCGCCGCCGCCGGCTTCACCGATCCCGGCGATCAGCCGTGCCGCCGCGTCGGCCGTGGCCAGCGTCTGTTCCAGGAAGCCGACCTGCTGGCGCGAGGCGATGGCCCGCACATAGGCGCGGCGCGTGTCCGCCGCCAGGCGCAGGGTGGCCCCGATCGCCCGATAACGGGCCTGCCCGAAGCGCTCGGCGGCGATCGCCGTGCGCCGGGGCAAGGTGATCAGGTTGAGGATATCCTCGATCAGCCGGACCTCGAAGTTGGCCACCCCGGTCCCGGCGACCCGCAGCAGCGATAGGCCGGGATTGGGCGGCAGGCTCGCCTGCACGTAGGCCGCTTCGGATATCCCGAGGTCGTTGTAGGCGGCCTGCAGGGTGCGGTTGTTCAGGAGTGCAACCTGCACCGCCTGCTCTGCCGACAGCGGTCCGGCCAGCAGGGTGGTGACCTGCTCGCGGGCCCGCGCCGCCTGCTCGTCGCTCGCGATCTTGACCACATCCTTGCCGATCTCCTGCCGGACGCCGCTGGCGACGTCGCCCATGCCGCCGTCGGCCGAGAACTGCGCGCAGCCCGCGAGCAAGGCGGGAAGTGCCAGGAAAACCAGGTGCCTCATGTGTGTACCTCCCGAACGGCGGGTGCAGGCTGCAGGTGCCAGCCCTTGACGAGCGCGTAGAGCGCCGGGATCACCAGCAGCGTGAGCAGCGTCGAACTCACCATGCCGCCGATCATCGGCACGGCGATGCGTTGCATCACCTCCGAGCCGGTGCCGGTGCTCCACAGGATCGGCAGCAGTCCGGCCATGATGGCTGTCACCGTCATCATCTTGGGCCGCACGCGTTCGACGGCGCCTTCGATGATGGCGGCCCGCAGGTCCGAGCGGTCCAGCGGACGGCCTTCGGCTTCGCAGCGTCGCTGCCGTTCCTTCAGGGCCTGGTCGAGATAGATCAGCATCACGACGCCGGTTTCGGCGGCGACGCCGGCCAGGGCGGTGAAGCCCACGGCCACGGCCACGCTCATGTTGAAGCCCATCCACCACACGAACCAGAAGCCGCCGACCAGCGAGAAGGGCAGCGACAGCATGACGATCAGCGTCTCGGTCAGACGCCGGAAGTTGAGGTAGAGCAGCACCAGAATCAGCAGCAGCGTGGCCGGCACGACGATCTGCAGCCGGGCCTCCGCCCGTTCGAGGAACTCGAACTGGCCGCTCCAGATGGCGTACGAGCCGGGCGGAAACTTCACATTCTCCTGCACGGCGCGCCGGGCATCGGCGACGAAGCTGCCGAGATCACGGTCGCGGTAATCGACGAAGACATAGACCGCGAGCTGGGCGTTCTCGGTGCGGATGGTGGTCGGCCCCTGGTTCACCTTCACGTCGGCGAGCTGGCCGAGCGGGATCATGCCGCCGCGCATCGTCGAGACCAGCACGTCGGTGGCGATGGTCTGAGGGTCGGAGCGCAGGTCACGCGGGTAGCGGACATTGACGGTATAGCGCTCGCGCCCCTCGATCGTCGTGGTTACCGCCTCGCCACCCAGCGCGCTCGACACCGCCTGCTGCAGATCCTCGATCAGCACGCCGTACTGCGCCAACCGGGACCGATCGGGTACGATATCGAGGAAGGAGCCGCCGGTGACCCGCTCGGCGAAGGCGCTGGTCGTGCCGGGCACGGCACGCACTGCCGCCTCGACCTGGCGGGCGAGCGCCTCCAGTTCGCCGAGGTCGCGGCCCAGCAGCTTGATGCCGACCGGCGTGCGGATACCGGTGGCCAGCATGTCGGTGCGGGCCTTGATCGGCATGGTCCAGGCGTTGCTGACGCCGGGAAACTGCAGCGCGCGGTCGAGCTCGGCGATCAGCCCATCGACGTTCATGCCCGGCCGCCACAGTGCCTTTGGTTTCAAGTTGATGACGGTCTCGAACATTTCGAGCGGGGCGGGATCGGTCGCCGTGCCGGCGCGACCGCTCTTGCCGTAGACCGAGGCCACCTCGGGGAACGACTTGATGATCTTGTCCTGGGTTTGCAGCAGTTCGGCCGATTTGGTGACCGAAAGTCCGGGCAGCGTCGTCGGCATGTAGAACAGCGTGCCTTCGTTGAGAGCGGGCATGAATTCGGTGCCGAGTCGCGCGGCCGGCCACGCCGTGGCCCCCAGCACGGCGAGCGCTATCGCAATCGTGAGTACGCGCGCCTTCAACACCAGCCGGATCGCCGGATGGTAAAGCCAGAT
Source organism: Devosia equisanguinis (assembly GCA_945862355.1). Taxonomy (GTDB): domain Bacteria; phylum Pseudomonadota; class Alphaproteobacteria; order Rhizobiales; family Hyphomicrobiaceae; genus CAMDPA01. Next base: position 22,087 of record CAMAYR010000050.1, read on the forward strand.
CAGCAGCCGGTTCACCGGATTGCGGTGCTCCGGCACAATGCGGCCCCGCACGAACAGAAGCATCATGGCCGGGACCAGCGTGACGGAAAGCAGTGCCGCCGACGCCATGGCGAGGCTTTTCGTCCAGGCCAGGGGCTTGAACATTCGACCCTCCTGCGCCTCGAGGGCGAAAATCGGCAGGAACGACACGGTGATGACCAGCAGGCTGAAGAACAGTGCCGGCCCGACCTCGGCGGCCGCCTCGATGATCGCGTCGGCCCGCGATTGGCCGGGTTTCAGACGCTCCAGGTGCTTGTGGGCGTTCTCGATCATGACGATGGCCGCATCGATCATGGCGCCGATGGCGATGGCGATACCGCCAAGGCTCATGATGTTGGAGCCGATGCCCAGAAAGTGCATGGCGAGGAACGCCGTCAGGATGCCGACCGGCAGGGTGATGATCGCCACGAGCGCCGAGCGCACGTGCAACAGGAACACGAAGCAGACTACCGCCACGACGATGCTCTCTTCGATCAGCGTATGGACCAAGGTCTCGATGGCACGATAGATGAGGTCGGAGCGGTCGTAGACCGGCTCGACGCGTACGCCCTCGGGCAGGCCCGACGCGATCTCCTTCAGCTTGGCCTTGACGTTGGCGATCACGTCGAGCGCGTTCTGGCCGAAGCGCTGGAGCACGATGCCGCTCACCACCTCGCCCTCGCCGTCGAGCTCGGTAACGCCGCGCCGCTCGTCCGGGCCGAACTCGACCCGCGCCACATCGCGCAGCAATACAGGCGTCGGCCCATCGGCCTTGAGTACGATCTGCTCCAGGTCCGCCGTGCTTTTGATATAGCCACGGCCGCGTACCATGAACTCGGTCTCGGCCATCTCCACGACCCGGCCGCCGACCTCGCGGTTGCTGGCGCGGATCGCGGCAATCACGCGCGTCAGTGGCACGCCGAAGCCGCGCAGCTTCGCCGGATCGACGACGACATTGTACTGCCGCACGAAGCCACCGACGCTCGCCACCTCGGCCACGCCCTCGGCCTTGGCCAGACCGAAGCGGATGTACCAATCCTGCAGCGAGCGCAGCTCGGCCAGGGAGCGGTTGGCGCCCACCACGACGTATTGGTAGACCCAGCCGACGCCGGTGGCGTCGGGACCCAGGGTCGGCTTGACGTCGGCCGGCAGCTTCTGGGCACCGGAATTGAGATACTCCAGCACGCGGCTGCGCGCCCAGTAGATGTCGGTGCCGTCCTCGAAGATCACATAGACGAACGACACGCCGAAGAACGAGAAGCCGCGCACGGCCCGGCTGCGGGGCACTGCCAGCATGGCGGTCGTCAGCGGATAGGTGACCTGGTCCTCGACCACCTGCGGTGCCTGGCCCGGCATCTCGGTGTAGACGATCACCTGGGTGTCGGAGAGGTCGGGGATGGCGTCGAGCGAGACGCGGCCGACCGCGTAGAGTCCGCCGCCGACCAGGGCCAGCGTGGCCATGAAGATCAGCAGCAGGTTGCGCGCCGACCAGCGAATGAGCCCGGCGATCATTTGGCCTCTCCCGCCGTGAACGCCGCGAGAGCGGCCCGCAGTTTGCTCTCGGCATCGATCAGGAAGGTGGCCGAGGTGACGACCCGCTCGCCCGGCTTCAGCCCCTCCAGCACCTGGACGTAGCCCGGCACGCGGGCGCCGAGCTTCACCGGCCGCGGCTCGTAACGGCCTTCGCCGCGCTCGACCAGCACGATCTGGCGCTTGCCGCTGTCGATCACCGCCGGGTCGGGAACGGCGACCCAGCGGCCGGGGATCGGCGCCTCGATCTCGACGGTTGCCGCCATGTCGGCGCGCAACAGCCCGTCGGGATTGGTGACCTCGATGCGCAGCCGTGCCGTGCGGCTTTCCTTGCCGACGCCGGGATAGATGAAGGTGACGCGGCCGGGGAAGGGCCGGCCGGGCCAGGCGTTGACCGTGACCTTGGCCATGTCGCCCACTTTCACGAAGGCGAGGTCCTGCTCGTAGACTTCGGCTAGCACCCACATCGCCGACGTGTCGACGATCCGGAACAGCGTCTCGCCCGGCTGGTAGCGCATGCCCTCGACCGCCATCTTCTCGATCACCGTGCCGGTCACCGGGGACGGCACGGCGATGGTGCGTGGCGGGCGTTCGCCGCGGCGCAGTCTTTCCAGCTCGCTTTCGGGATAGTCGAGGTTGCGCAGGCGGTTGTCGGCGCCGCCCTGCGTGCCGCGCGACAGCATGAATTCCTGCTGCAGCACATTGAGTTCGGGGCTGTAGACCTCGAACAGCTTCTGGCCGGCGGTCACGCTGTCCCCCGTGGCGCTGACATGGAGTTTCTCGATCCAGCCGCCGAACCGGGGCGCGATCACCGTCTGGCGGCGTTCGTCGTACTGCACGGTGGCGAAGGCGCGCACGGTGCGGGCCAACGCCCGCTCCTCGACCGCCTCGCTACGCACGCCCAGCCGTTGCACGCGATCGAGGCTCACCTTGACGACGATGCCGTCCTCCGATGCGCCTTCGTCTTCGCAGACGGGAATGTAATCCATCTGCATAGAGTCCTTCTTCGGCACGGGTGAGGTGTCGGGCGCGCCCATCGGATTGCGGTAGTACTTGACCTTGCCGCCGCAGGCACCGGTCCCCGTGGCGACCGCGGTCGGAGGCATGGTCGCGGCGAGTGGCAGGTCGCCGCGCAGCCACAGCATGGCGCCTGCGCCGACGGCGATTCCGAGCAGGGCGGCGACCGACGCGATCGCGAGCCCGCGACCGGTTTTCCGGACTTCGATATTCGACATGCGACTTTCCTTCCAACGGCCGCGCGCGCCCAGGACGAGGGCATGCACGCGCGGCGACACGCGACGCTCAATCGACGGTCAGAAGGTCAGGATCTCGGCGGGAAGGGATCGGGTGGCGGCGACTGGCCGTGCAGCATGGCCGCCCGCGCCGGCGGGACTGTCTCGCCGATGTGCCCCGAAGGCAGGGCAAAGGTCTCGACGCCAAGGCTCGGCGGTGTGGCCACGCACGCCTGCACGCAGCTCACGGCCGCCGGTTGGCAGGGACCGGCGTCGCATTCGGGGCAGTGCTTGCAGGGCTCGGAGGCCGCCGTCTGCGCAGGCGCCGACGCAATGGCAATGGCGGGCAATGCCGCCGCCAGAACGGCGAGGCAGCCCAGCAGGCCGGCAAGGAGGCGCAAACGCGACATTGCAGCTATTATGCACCTGCCACACTCGCGCGCCAATCAACAGATTGTCAGGGCTTTGAAGCTTTAGTTAGGACGAACGGACGGGGAGTGGCGGCGGCACGCGCACGGCCACGATCAACGAAGACAAGACCGATCCCTTCGTCATCCGCAACCGGAAGCAACAGCAAGAATTGGTATCGCTGATCGGGCAGACGACTAATCTAGCTGACGCGTTGAATGTTCTCATCGGCATCGGAACGAGTCAGCTTGGAGGGCGCAATCCGGCCAGAGTGGCCGCGACACGCCATCTACTGTGGTTGGTAGCCACTCTGCATTTGTGACTGTCATCACAGAGTAGGCGTTTCAGCTTGTATTGAGAGCGTTTGCCTGCGTGCGCTCTCATGCCCATTGACGACAACTTGGCCGTGGCCTCTAGTGGGGCGTGCTCAACGACATGTTCCATGCTGTCCGCGCGAAGCTGCGCCACCTCAGGTTCCTGATCAGGATGGCCTGCGTGGTCGCCGTTGCCATGGCGAGCATCCTGCATGTCGCGGCTGATTTCCGGTCGGTCCAGACCGACACACTCGCGGTCGGCGCGGCGCAATCCGATGCCGATCGTTTGGCTGCGGATGCCACT
>CAMAYR010000051.1 GCA_945862355.1 Devosia equisanguinis
ACGATCAAGCACATCGCGGCCAACCTGATGCGAGCCAAGGCCGACAAAAACTCCATGCGCGTCAAACGCCGCCTCGCCGCCTGGGACGACGCCTACCTCGAAAGTCTCGTCACCGGTGCCGGGTGAAATCGTTCATGCGATTCCCCTGACCTTCCACCACGCACCTCAGCCCTGCTCGGCCGCCAGCAGGCGCTCCAGCACGTGCTTGTAGCGCACGGGGCCGACATCGGTCGACAGGATCACGGGATCTAGATTGCGCCGCGCCTTGTCGAGCACCTGCTGCTGCGCCTCGATGACCGGGCCGTCCTGCTCCTCGAAGGCGAAGCGGCGCAGCTTTCCGACGCGCTCACGCTGCTGGCGATTGGTCTCGTCGTCCGTCTTCACGCCCCAGCGAACGGCCGTGAAGAAGTAGTGCGTGCTCTGCTCGTCCTCGGGCGTCAGCATATGGATGCCGTGGTAGCCGGTGCCGGTCTCCTTCGGCGCACCCGGCGCGCAGATGCCGGTGTGGAGCTTGAGGTAGCAAGGCGCCATCCAGCGCGTGCTGGAGAACTTGTCGACGCGCGGCGGATGGCCGGGCCAGAACGGCGTGAACATGCCGGGCGGCGTCGCGTTCGGCGAGTAGCGATCCACGATCACGTCGTCGCCATCGAGCCTGACCGGCGTCTCCGACTCGACAGTCTCCTTGTTTCCGAGAATGCCCTCGTGCAGGTAGGACGTGTGGCTTACGTCCAGCAGGTTGTCGACGACCAGCTCGTAATTAGCCTTCACCACGATCCGGTCGAGCGGCATGACGTGCAACGCAGGCACGTCGTCCATGATGTCGAAGTTGGGGATGCGGGCGGGGTCGGCGGGTTTGTCGCCCATCCAGATCCACACCGCGAGATGGCGCTCCACGACTGGATAGCTGATCGCCTTCGCGCGGGAGGGAATGTTCCTTGTGCCGTGCGGATTGTTTACGCACATGCCGTCGGCGCCGAACTCCAGCCCGTGGTAGGCGCATTGCAATTGGCCGCCTTCGAGCAGGTGGCCGAGGCTCAGCGGGGCGAAGCGGTGCGGGCATCGATCCTCCAAAGCTGTGACCTTGCCGTCGGCGCCGCGCCACAGCACGACCGGCTCGCCCAGGATCGTGCGCGCCAGCAGCTTGCCGGTCGCCAGCTCCTCGCCCCAGGCCGCGACGTACCAGGCGTTGCGCAGAAACCTGCCGGTCAGCATTCCCTGCCGGACGCGCTGGCTCACCGATTTCGCTTGTGCTCCATCCATGTCGCTTCTCCCGTTCGATACGGCCGCTGTGGTGCGGCTCGCGTAGCGCCAATTCAAGCACGTCGCGAGGACGGTGGAAATGGCTGGTCGGAGGCACGTCGGTCGCAGGTACTGGCGCGAAACCCCTCTGGAATGCAATGTTACACATTCTTCTCATCAGGCCGCCCAAGGGAGCCCTTCGCCGATGTCCAAGCTGAAGCTCAACCTCGCCTGCATGGATTACGACCGCGTCCGCCCGCTGATGGACGGCAGCGTCCATGCACACGGCATAGACCTCAACATTCTGCCGATGCGTCCGCGCGAGACCTTCCCGCGAATGCTGGAGCGGGGCGAATTCGAGGCGTGCGAGCTGTCGCTCGCCTCCTACACGATCCTGAAGGCCAAGGGCGACACGCGCTTCCAGTCGATCCCTGTAGCGCTGTCCAAGCTGTTCCGTCACTCCTGCATCTACGTTCGCGAGGGCTCAGGGATAAAGACGCCGGCCGACCTCAAGGGCAAGCGCGTGGGCACCACGCAATACGGCTCCACCGCTGTCGTGTTTATGAAAGGGCTGATGCAGGACGAGTACGGCGTGAAGCCGGAAGACATGCACTGGTTCATGGGCGGGCTCGAGGCGCCGGTTCAGAACCCACTGCTGCCGCTGGCGCTGCCGGGGAAGTTCAAGCTCGAGTTCCTGAAAGAGGGCGTGACGCTCGAGGACATGATGAGGCGCGGCGAGCTCGACGCGCTGTTCTCAATCTATCTGCCGCCGTCGTTCTTGCGCGGCGAGAAGCACATCGTGCGGCTGTTCCCCGAGTACAAGAAGGCGGAGATCGCCTACTACAAGAAGACGAAGATCTTCCCGATCATGCACACGGTCGTCCTGCGCCGCGACATCCACGAGGCCAACCCGTGGGCGGCGCGCAACCTGTTCGCAGCGTTCGAGGCGGCCAAGAATATCGCCATCGACGGGCTCTACGACACCGACGCGCTGCACCTGACGCTGCCGTTCCTGCTCGACCACATCGAGGAGAACTGGCGCACTTTCGGCGATGACTTCTGGGCCTACGGCTACGAGGCGAACAAGGCGACGCTCGAGGCGGTCGGCCGGTGGGTGTTCGACCAGGGGCTCGCTCCCCGCGTCGTAAAACCCGAGGAGATCTTCGATCCGGGCATGGACGGCTCCGGGGACCTCGAGCCTGTCGTGCGGCGTAGCGCGATACCGAAGGTGTAGCACGCGGCGACGCGTTACGCTGGTTTTCGGCGGGCTCAGGCGCGAAGGCGCGCTACGCGTGGCCCGCGCCCATTTCGTTGGGTGCGCCCGCGACCCCGGCTCGCCGGCATGGAGCTGTCATCGCCACGAGCACCTCGGCAGTATCGGAGTTCGATCGCCGCCTCAGAACCTGCCGCCGGTCGAGAAATTGTCGTCGTCGTCGTCGTCGTCGTCATCATCGTCCCGCTTGCGACCGGAAGGAGGCTTCCAGCCGCCGCGCGTGCCGGGTTGGCGCCACTCGCCGCCGCGCGCGCCTTCACCGCCGCCCGGCATCGGGAATGGAAACGGAAACGTCGGCGAGCCGAAGTCGGGTCGGCCGCGTGGTCGCCGCGTGCCGAAGCCGCCGCGCAGGATGTCCCACAGAATGCCGCTGCGCACGACACCCTCGAGAATTTGCCCGAGCACCACGCCGATCTCGTTGTTGTTGCGGAAGGTTGCGTTCGGATGGTCGTAGCCGGACGTGCGAAAGCGCTCGCGCACGCGCTCGACCTCGCCACGACGCTCCGCGATTTCCCGTGCTGTCTTGCGCAGATCCGCCATCTCCTTGTCGAACCCCTGTAGCCGCTCGCCGAGCCCGCCGATGCGCCGCACGATCATGTCGTCGGTCGGCGTTCCCGTGCGCTGCGCCTCCCGATAGAGCGTGCCGATATCGTCGTGGGCGTCGGCGTCTGCGATCGTCTGCAGAGCCTCGGCATAGGAAGTGTCGCTGCCGGTCGCGACTAGGCTGGTGCGCTCCGTCTCGATCTCATCGAGCTGCTTGCGGCGGCGCTCGGCGTCGGCATCGGCGGCGGCGAGCTTGTGGCGGGCCTCGGCCAGCGCGCGCTCTTTGGGCTCGATCCCGGCCGTGACCATGGCCTGCCGCTCAAGGCCGGCCAGCGTGGCTTTTAAGTCGTCGGCAGCCCTGCGCTGGCGGGCAGCGTGCTCGCGCAGACGCACTTTTATCTCGGTCAGCATCGCATAGCTGCCGCGCGATTCCCCATAACCGATGAAGTCTGCGACCTTGCGATCGATCATGCGTACGAGGTTGCCGGCGCTGTAGCCGGCCGTACCGAAATTCCGCTCCCACAGGTAGGCGAACAGCGGATCGTTATCGTAGGGCTTTTTCTTCTCGCTGAGCTCTGCCTCCGAGGTTGCGGCTTTGCGCTCGGCCTGTGTAGCTATGCTGTCGGCTGCTTCGAACGATTTGCGTGCATCCTTCCACGCAGGCGCTTCGCCGATCCTGGCCTCGGCCTTCGCGCGGATCTCGTCGATCTCCTCGACCGCGGCTTCGACGGCTGCGGCAGCAGCGTGCCGTTCCGCCTCCGCCCGGTCGACATCGGCCATCACCGTCTCGTGCTGCCGGTTGAGCGCTTCGAGCCGCAGGCGCCTGTTTTCCAGCACTTGAAGCGCGCGGCTCTCGGCGGCGTCGAGATTTCGGACGAGCCGACCGGCGGTCATCTCATCGAGCTTGATGCGCGCCAGCTCGCGCAGCGCCTCCACACGTTCGGCCCGCAGCCGCTCGGCTTGCCCGGCTGCGGAGGCGAGTGCGCTGTCGAGCTGTCCTTCCTCGCGGCGCAGCTTCGTCAGCGCGCCCTCGATCTCGCCCAGTGTCTGACGGCCGGTCCACATCTCTTGCTCCAGGTGCGGCGCTCGCGCCGGTACGCTTTGCGCTCTCCGGGCGGACAAGGCCGATAGCCTCACCGCTCCGCCCGGCGCCAGGCTACCATTTGGTGATCATGCCGCCATCGAACGGCATGAGGTATTCGGTATCGAGTGTGCCGCGGCGCTTTACGCCGAAGCGTCTCCTCTGCACGATGCCGTCGTCGCGCTTGTCGGCAGAAACTGCCTCCCACGTCGCTTGCGGCACCCGAACCCCGAACTTGTCGACAACGTCCGTGCGACCACTTTCTTCGTTGAGGATCGGGATCGACAGCTTTCGGCCGTCCGGTGCGATTGGTTCGACGATGATGTAGTAATTGCGCTGCGTTGCCCCCTTGGGTGGACGACGCCACACGCCGGTCGTCTCCCCGGCCCGCGACACAATCGTCAATGTGTATTCTAACGCAACGTTCGCCTGCAGCTGCTTCAACTCGGTGGCGACTTTGCGCATCGCCGCACGATCCTTATCGCGGATCGCCCGCTCGCCGTCGGCGAGAAGCTGGTCAGCCCGCGGTTTTACCGTCGGCGCCGTGGCGGTCCTCAGGATGTCGGCATGTGTGGTCCTGATCGACTTCGGCAGCGTCTCGGCCAGCTCGATGCGCGTCTGCTCCTCTGCGAGGTGCGCTGGCCGCGTGACCGTCATGTACTGATAGCTGCACGTCGACAGCGCCAGCACGGCGGCGAGGGCGGCCCACGTCCCGTAGCGCTTTCGCTTGACCCAGGCCTCCAGCAGCGTGCGCTGCCAGGATGGCGGCTTCGGCGTGTAGGTGAAGCGACTTTCCTCGAGCGCCTTCACGCCCTCCGCCAGCACCTTGTCCGAGACCTCGATGCCCTGCTGACGATAGATCTCGCGCAGTCTCTCGATCAGATCCGCCTGGCGCGCTTCACCGTTCAGCTCGCGCCGCACGATATCCTCGCGATGGCGGACGATGTCGACCACGTCCATCGCGATCATCAGATCGTCGAGCTTGTGCGGCTTTTCCGTTGGGATAGTGGGGGGATCTGGCATCAATGCATCTCGTAGGCTGGGTCAAGCGAAGCGCGACCCAGAACTTTGCGTTCTGCCCGGAATGCTGGGGCGCGCCCCGCAAAAATGCGCGGCTTGACCCATCCTACGAAACTACTCCGGCCCCGGCAGCGCCTCGATCTGGGCGGCGAGACGCGCGACGCGCTTCTTGCCCGACTCCACGGCCTCGCGGATCTCGGTCGAGTTCTGCGTGGCGAGCTTGCGCATCTCCGCGATGATCTCGCCCGAGCGCTCCTGGAAGCCGACCACGCTGTCGACGAGCTGCTTGACGGCGTCGGCCCGGATCGTCGGGCCATAGCCCGCGCGGACAGCCGCCTCCTGCACCTGATCGCCGATCTTGGCGAGATCCTCGAGCGACTTCGACATGCCCTCCTTCATCGCGTCGAGCGTCTTGGTGGACTCGTGCAGGCCGAACATGCCCGTGAACGAGGCCTTCAACGCCGTCAGTACGCTGTCGTTCGTGGAGAAGAACGAGACGGCCTGGCTGTAGACGCGCTCCTTAGTCGAGTTGAGCTGCATCAGGCGGGCCATGATGACCTCGGAGGTGTTGTAGCCGATGGTCATGTTGTCGGAGAGATCCTTGGCGATCTGGTAGCGCTTCTCCTCCTCCTGCGTGCGGCGCAGTTCCTCGTCGCGGGCGAGCTCCAGCTTGGCGCGCTCGGCGGGCTCGGTGCCGGCAAACGTGGCGACCTTCTCGGAGGCCTCGCCGAGCGACTTCTTGGCCGTCTCGAGCTTCTTGTCGGCCTTCTCCAGGATCTCGAGCGCCATCACCTCGGCATGCTTCAGTGCGCCGCGGTAGTCGCGATAGGCGTCGAGGATCTTCGCCTCGCGCTCGATCTGGTTCTTGGTCTCCTTCGTGACCGAGAGATAGACACCGCGGATCTTGTCGAAGCGGTCGGCGATGTCGCCGCGCGCAAGCTTCATCCAAATGTTGGTGCCGCGCTCGATCATGTCGATCTTGCCGTCGGCGACCTGGTCGACGAGCCGCTTGCTGTCGTCGCGGATCGAGTTGAAGCCATTGGTGATCGTCTGGTATCGCTCGCCGATCTCCATCTTCGAGGTCTGCTCGCGGACGACCTCGTTGAATATCTCGCCCTGTTGCAGGGTGCGGGCGATCATCGCGATCTTGTCCTTGTCGAGGTCGGCGATCTTGTCGAGCAGTGCGTTGATTGGCGACGGCTCGAGCTTGGCGGTCGGCAGCAGGCCCATGTCGCGCAGCGTGCCGGTGGCCTTCTCGAGATACTGCATGGGCGATTTCGCAGCGACGTTCGTCATGGTATTCTCCTGCGCTGATTGAAATTCGGCAGTTGTTCGGTGCAGGCCGGACCAATGGCTGCTTCTGGGGGTGAGCCCGATCCGCCGCCCTGCCGATCCATCTGTATCCAGCGTTACTTACCGCCGAGCCGCCCGACCACCAACTGGATATTGCGTCGCCCCCCGCCCGACGCAAGGGCGGCGGCGCTGGGGGATGACCAGCGCCCGTCCGCCTCCCGTCTGGGTTGACCAAGTCCGGGTTGACCAAGTGCCGGGGCGCGGGCACGGTGCCGCCGAACGCTGATCCAATGAAGTCCATACAACCAGGAGAGCAAGCAATGCCGAATATGTCAGATGCCCGCCGTAAGAGAATTCAGGCCAAGCAGCGCAAGGCGCGCAACGCTGAGAAGCGGGCCAGCAAGATCGCCAAGCGCAAGCGCAACACTGCTGCCTGATCACCCCGGCCGATCTGGGCGAGGACGTTCGTGCCGCCTCGCCCGCCTCTCCTTTCCGGCAGACGCCCTGACCACCGCTCGGCTTTCCCCGGTGACAGGGGCGGCAGGGCAGGCATAGTGTCGGCAGAGAACCGACGCACCACGGCGCCGCGCCACCGCGTGCATCCGAAAAAAGGGGAGGCCGCAAGCATGGCAACTAAGAAGTCTACGACATCCACAAAGTCCAGGAAGACGGCGGCCACCATTGGCAAGCCCACTGTTACTTTGCCTCGCAAGTCATCCGGGACCATCCCGCTCTCCAAGGGCCTGCGCCGCCTCGGCCACCTCGACCTGCCCGGCGGTGGCCAGGTCTACGTCGAGGGCGACTATGCCTACGTCGGGCACATGAAACCCCCGCACGGCACCTCGATCATCGACATCTCGAACCCGAGAAAGCCCAAGGTCGTCTGCACGATTCCGCTCGAGGATGCCCGCTCGCACACCCACAAGGTGCGCGTGGTCGGCGACATCATGATCACGAACGTCGAGCAGAACGAGCGCCACGCCACACGCGCAGCAGCCAGGCTGCATGAGGTGGAGGCGCGCCTCGCCGCCGACCTCGGCCGCAAGCCGAAGGAAGCGGAGATCGCCCGCGAGCTGCATATCAAGCCGGGGCAACTCGCCATGGCGCGCCAATTTTTCGCTCGCCCTTACGCTGAAGGCGGCTTCAAGGTCTGGGACGTGTCGAACAAGGCCGAGCCGCGCCTGTTGAACTACACCACCACCCACGGCTTCGGCACGCACCGCTTCGATATGGATGCCAACTACGCCTACATCTCCACCGAAATGGAAGGCTACATCGGCAACATTCTCGTCAACTATGATCTGAAGGACCCGGCCAATCCGAGCGAGGTGTCGCGCTGGTGGATGCCGGGCCAGCACATCGCTGGGGGCGAAAAGCCGACGTGGAAAGGCTATAAGAACCGACTTCACCACGCGCTGCGCAAGGGCGACGAACTCTGGGCGGCCGTCTGGAACGCCGGCATCCGCGTGCTCGACATCAAGGACATCGCGAACCCGAAAGTGATCGGGGCCTACGACTACCACCCGCCGTTCCCCGAGCCGACGCACACCATCCTCAAGATGCCCTTCAAGATCGCCGGTCGCGACATCGCGGTTGCCGCCGACGAGGAGCACGATCACACCTACGGCAGCCTTCACGCCGGCCTGTGGGTGTTCGACCTCGATAAGCGCGACGGCAATTACGACTTCAAGGCGCTGTCGATGTTCCACGTGCCCGAGAAGGCCTCGCCGTTCTCCGATCTCGGCCGTTTCGGTATGCACCAGTTCCAGGAGTACCCGACCGACACGCGTCTCTTTTGCGCGTGGTTCTCCGGCGGCCTGCGCATGATCGACATCAAGAACCCGGAGGCGCCGGAGGAAACAGGCTGGTTCATTCCCGAGCCGTGCGGCGGCGAGAAGTCGCCGCAAACCAACGACGTTTTCGTCGAGAAGCGCGGCCTCGTCCTCACCATCGATCGTAACTGCGGCCTCGACATCATCGAGCCGCCCGGCGTGTGAGGCTTGCGACAAGCGCTCAGTGCGAGCCGGAAGACTGTACGATCAGGTCCAGCAGGACCCGCGAATAGAGGAGAGCGACGTGAGCCCTTCCTCCACTCGTCTCGGCGCAGTCGAAGCATTCCGGCATCTGTCGCCGGAGGAGCTTGCCGAGATCGAGCGGACCTTGCGGCTGATGTCGCTGGCGCGCGGACAGGCGCTCGTGCGGCAGGGCGAGCCTGCCGAAGCGCTCTACATCGTCGTATCCGGCCGCTTCAAGGTTCTGCGCGAGGGTTCCGCGCGCCAGATTGCCGAGATCGGCGCAGGCCAGCCGATCGGCGAGATCGCGTTCTTCGCCGGCGGCACGAGAACTGCCACCGTGATCGCCGAGCGTGACAGCCTCGTGCTCGAATTGAAGCGTCAGGATTTCGATGCGCTGGCGGCGAGAAGCCCGCGTATCTGGAGCACGATCACGACCGAGCTCGCCCGGCGTCTGGGCCAGGCGACGGCATCGGGCTCGATCCGCGCGAAGGCGCCGCTGCCGCGAACGATTACGATTTGTCGCTCGGGCGGGGCCACTGGGGGTGACGACCTCGCGCTCGAGTTCGCCGAGGCGCTGCGCTCGGCTTTCCCGCCATCGCTGTCGGTCCGCGTGCTCGACGCAAAGGCCGCGCGCGAGGCACTCGATGGCAAAATCGCGCTCGGCTCGAGCGCTGCCACGCAGTGGTTCAACACCCTCGAGGGCGAATGCGATCACGTCCTCTATATCGCCGACCCTGAGTTGACCGATTGGTCGAAGAAAGCGCTGCGCCAGGCAGATCTGGTCCTTTCGATCTGCCGCGGCGGCGGCAGCGCCACTCGACAGCCGAACCTGCTGGAGCACTTCGCTGGAGATCTGCACGGCAAGGGTGTGCTGGAACTCGTGCTGCTGCAGGATGGCGCCCCGCCCTACTCCGGCACGCGCGCCTGGCTCGAGCCACGCCCCTGGGTCGAACGGCATCATCACGTGAGGTTGACGAAGTCGCCGGTGGCGGCCGACCATGAGGCGAGCGGCCTCGCCCGTCTCGTCCGCTTCATCCGCGGCAAGGCGGTAGGCCTCGTGGCGTGCGGGGGTGGAGCATACTCGGCCGCACACATCGGCGTGTTCGACGCGCTCGCCGAGGCGGGTATCACATTCGATATCGTCGGCGGCACCAGCGGCGGTGCGGCGATGACGGCAGCGCTTGCGCTGGGCGTTTCGACCGATGAGATCGAGCGGCGAACGCATGACATCTTCATCGCCCGCAAGGCCATGCGCCGCTGGACGTGGCCGCGCTACAGCCTGCTGGACCATTCAGGCTTCGACCGCGCGCTCGCCGACCATTTCACCGCGATCGACATCGAGGATCTGGGCGTGCCGTTTTTCGCGGTCGCCACGAACCTGACGCGGAACGCTGCGCAATGCATCATGCGCGGGCCGCTGTGGCTTGCAGTACGGGCGTCGGCGGCGATCCCAGCGATGTTGCCGCCGGTGTTCACGGCCGAGGGCGAAATGCTGGTCGATGGCTGTGTCGTGGAAAACACGCCGCTGAGGACGATGCTGGCGCTGAAGTCCGGCCCGAACGTGGTGATCGACTTCGCCACGCCCGAGCCCGAGCGGCAGTCGATCGACACCAGCACGCTGCCGGCCCGCGGCGAGATCCTGGCGCGCGTGTTCACCGGTGGCGGCCGTCGGCTGCCCGAGGCGCCTGGTCCACACGCTGTCCTGATGCGCGCGTTGATGCTCAATCGTCCGGATTTCGCCCGCGATCTGGGGCCAGCCGACATCCTGATCGTGCCACCTGTGCCGCCGGGCATGAGCCCGCTCGACTGGCACCGCCACCGCGAGCTTCGCGCCATCGCGCGCGATCACGCACGTGCCGTGCTGGCGAGGCTCGAACAGGAAGGCCACGCGCAGTTCACGCGTGGCCGGGTTGTCTGAGCCGTAGCAGGTGGCTGGCCCTCATACCGCCGAGCGGAAGTCGTGACTTGTTGCTTTGTCCGCTCGGCGAGGCCGCGACTGCGGCCCGGCGCAAGCGCCGCAGCGAAAGTGAAGACCCATGTAGTGGGTCGAAACTTTCGCTCGAGGATGTCAGAGGCCTGCCGCCCAATTGCGGGCGGGCTTGGCGCCGCCCTTCTGCATCTCGCTCATGTACTGCTTTACGATCGCCTTGGCATCCTTGATGCCCTTCTTTTCCTGTGCCGCAATCCAGCGGCCGGCGAGATCGGGCATTGCCTTGGCCCAGCGGGCGCGCTCGGCTTCCGGCAGTGTGGAGATCTTGGCGCCCGCCTTCTTCATGGTCTCCAGGCCTGCCTTCTCGCGCTCCTTCACGATGCGCACGGTCTCCGCCGAGTACTGCCGAGCGAGCGGCAGGATCACATCGCGGACTTCCCTCGGCAGGCTGTCCCACTTCGCCTTGTTGGCCGCGAAACCGCCGAACGGCACAGCGCCGAAGTTCACATAGGTGACGTAAGGCGCCACCTCGTGCAGCTTGATCGGCACCGCGCCCGATGGGATCAGCACGACGCCCTCGCCCACGCCGGTCTGCAGCGCGTTGTACATTTGCGGGATGCCGGAGTTGACGAACGTGCCGCCCAGCCCCTCGATCCAGGAGCCGACGGCGCCCGCGCCGACGATCTTCCTGCCCTTGAGATCCTCGAGCTTCGTCACCGGGAACTTTGTGAAAAGCTGATAGCTGTCCGACGTCGTGGTGGCGAAGAACACGGCCTTCTGGCTCGTCCACTCGCGCGCGAACGAGGCGTTCTTAACGCTCAGCTCATCCATCACTTTGATGATGGTGTCCGGGTTGTCCGTCACGAAGGGGAGCGCGAAGCCGATGTTGTGAAGCGGCATCTTCGCCGGCTCCCACAGCGTACCAACCCAGCCAAAGTCTGCGATGCCCTGCTCGATTGCCTCGATGGTGTTCTCGAAGTTGAAAAGCACGCCGCCGTAGGCTTCGTTCCATTCGATCCGATACTTCGAGCCCTTCGCCTCGAGATTCTTGTTGGTGTTGGCCACCACCGTGTTCTTCATCGCCAGAACCCAGGGAATGACCGGTGGGTGGCTCGAGCCAATGGTCAGGCGGATCGTCTCGGTCTTCTGCTGTGCGAGCACCCCCGTCGCCGTCATCGTCAGCGCCGCGGCGCCAGCGAGAAGAGCAGCCGCGATTTTTACGTCCAGCTTGAGCTGCATTCTCATTGTGCTCCCTTTTACTTTTAGCCGTAGCGGCAAGTTAGGCATACGCGCGCGCCAGGGCAAGCGCGATGGTTGCCGCGATGGTTGGCGAATGCGCCGTGCCGCTGCTGCAGGCGCCTGCCGCACGGATGCCATCAAGCAAGCGCGATGCGGTCTTTTTCGCGCTTCCACTGCATAGTCGCGTACGTCTGGCGACCGCCATGCAGCCGGCGCATACCGCTGGAAAGTCGCCGACGGTCGCCAGAGCCGCGTGTTATCCCGTCTTGGCAATGACGATCTTCGTCAAAGGCTCGCCGCACTTCCAGCGCCTCAGGTTCTCCGCGAAGATGGCTGCCACGCCGCCGCCCCTGCCGCTGCCGCCCGCCCCGCCGACGTGCGGCGTGAGCACCACGTTTGCCATCGACCATAGCGGATCGCCATCCGGCAATGGCTCGGTCGCCACGACATCGAGCCCTGCTCCGGCGATACGCCCCGCTTGCAGCGCTTCCACCAGCGCGTCCTGATCGACCAGCGATCCCCGGGCGATGTTGACCAGGAACGCCGTCGGCTTCATCGCCTCGATCGCCGCGCGGCTCATGATCTTGTCGGCCGCCGCGTCGTGCGTCGTGGCAACGACCACGATGTCGGCCCCGGCGCAGGCCGCCTCGAGCCGCTCCCGCGGCAGGATCGTGTCGACGTTGGGGATCGCATCGCTGCTTCGGCTGATGCCGGTGACGGTCATGTCGAACGCCTTTGCCTTGCGCGCGATGTCCTGACCGATCGAGCCCAGTCCGACGATCACCAGATGCATGCCGGCGAGATTCTCCATTCCCGGCGTGATGTCGTCGCGTATCCACATCGCGGCCGCGCGAGCCGCCTCTGTCTCCCGGACGCGGCGCACCAGTGCCAGCATCAGCATGATGGCGTGCTCGGCGACAGCGAAGGCGCGCAGTCCCGCGGCATTGGTGACGGTCACGCCGCTCGGGAAACCGTGCAACCGACCGTTGTCGATGCCCGATGTCGTGAACTGGATCCACCGCACAGCCGTTCCCTGGTCACGGATGATGCGAGCGATGTCGGCGGAGTAGGACCGGTTGTTGACGACGAGGATCTCTGCGCCGGCGAGCGCGGCTGCGAGGCCGGCTGCATCGTTCGCCGGTACGAGCTCCACATCGTCGAACGCACGAATTTCCTCGATGAGTTCGCTGGGCGGCTGCGGGCCGAGCTGGAATTGGACGATTCTCATCGTGCCGTCGGCTCCTATGTTTGGTCCACCAGATAGTATTTTCTGGACAGGTTTTGCTGGCATCAAGCTAGCCTTGGGGCCATGCTCGGTCCATCGCCGCATTGCGAGAAGCTCCGACGACGTGGAAGGAAACGGCATGAGCGCGCACCTCAACCTGGTCGGTCGATCCCCTCACGGTGTGACGGATGCGGAATGGAGCGCGCGTCTAGAGTTGGCCGCGGCTTATCGCCTGATGGCGCACTTCGGCATGACCGATCTGGCGCACAACCATCTCTGCCTGCGCGTTCCAGGCGAGACCGACGCATTCCTCATCCGCAATACAGACCACTTCTTCGAGGAGGTGACTGCCACCAACCTCGTCAAATACGACTTCGATGGAAATCCGCGACAGCAAGGCGCTTCGAAGTTGCGCGGCGGCGGCCTCATTATTCATGCCGGCCTTCTGAGAGCCCGGCCCGACATCAATGCCACGATCCATTCTCATACGCCCGCGATCATGGGGGTCGCGTCGCAGAAGCAGGGCCTGCTGCCGATCAACCAGCACGCCGTGACGTTCATGGGCAAGATCGCTTATCACGATTTCGGTGGCTTCGAGTTCGACATGGACCAGCGGGCTCCTCTGATCCGCGACCTGGGCGACAAGCTCACAGCCCTGCTGCGCAATCACGGCTCGCTGGTTTGCGGTAAGTCGATCGGCGGGGCGATGGTCAGGCACTATCAGCTCGAGACCGCCTGCCAGGGCCAGGTGGCTGCGTTGTCGGGCGGAGCCGATGTCGTTCTGATCGCGCCGGAAGCACAGGCGCACGCGATAGCCCAGATGACCGCACTCGAAGCCGGTCGCGACGATGGCGGCAAGGACTGGCAGGGGATGCTGCGCATGGCCGACCGCCTGTTCCCCGACTACCGGGACTGAACCGAATCCGGCTCCGGAACTGGCAAAGGGGCCAGCCGGCAGGGAGCAAGGAGCCGCCGCGTTCGGACCCGCCCCTGTAGTCGAACCGATTGTGAGCCACGCTCGCTGCCCTTTGCTCGCTGGGCGTGGCTCAGGTCGGCGCGTGAAAGGTGCCCTCGACCTCGAAGACGTCGTCCTGGTTGAGGCGCGACACCTCCACGATGGTTCGCGGGGGAAACGGGTGTCCGGCCCACAGCTCCTCCTGCACCTGGTTCACGAGTGGCCTCAACCTGTGCATGTCGGTGACGTAGACGACGATCCGGCAGCAGTCCTCGATCACCGCGCCAGCCGCAGCGGCGATGTGCAGCATATTAACGAACCCCTGGCGAATGCGCGCTGCCTCGCCCTCGACCAGTGCGTCGCTGGTGGGGTCGATGCCGCGCATTCCGGCGACGAAGACGAAATCGCCCGCCCGCGTGGCGAGGCTCCACGGCCCCGTAGGCGTGATCGCGCCGGCAGGCGCGAAGGTTTGCACTGTCACGGTGTTTCTCCCTGCATTGATCGGCCCATAGCATGGCCATCCGCCGCTGTATCGCCTGGGTGCGCGCCCTTGGTTGTTGCGGCCACCTCTGGCCGGGCTTAAATGGGTCCGAATTCCCGCGAATCACTCATCGAGTGAGGATCTGGGAGCCGCACGGGGGCCAGCATGGACCGCATCAAGATCACAGGTGGGCAGCGGCTGGAAGGCTCGTTGCCGATCTCCGGCGCGAAGAACGCGGCGCTGCCGCTGCTCATCGCCACCCTTCTGACCTCCGACCGGCTCACGCTCAAGAACGTGCCCAATCTGGCCGATGTCGCGTTGCTGGCTCGCATCCTGCGCAACCACGGCGTCGACCACTCCATCGAGGGCAAGCGCGCGAGCCCCAACGGACTGATGGGCGAGACCTATCACCTCACGGCGCGCGACATCGTCGACACCACCGCTCCTTACGAGATGGTGTCGCGTATGCGCGCCAGCTTCTGGGTGCTGGCGCCGCTGCTGGCTCGCTGCGGGCAGGCGCGCGTGTCGCTGCCCGGCGGCTGCGCCATCGGCACGCGGCCGGTCGACCTCCACCTCCTCGCCATGAAGCAACTCGGCGCCGAGATTGATATCGACGCCGGCTACGTCGTCGCCCGTGCCAAGGGCGGCTTGCGCGGCAACCGGATCGTATTTCCAAAGGTCTCGGTGGGCGCCACCCACGCTGCCTTGCTCGGCGCCGCGCTCGCCCGCGGCGAGACCGTGATCGACAACGCCGCCCGCGAGCCCGAGATCTGCGATGTCGCCCACTGCCTCATCAAGATGGGCGCGCTGATCGACGGCATCGGCACGTCGACGCTGCGCATCCAGGGCCGTGATCGGCTGGAGGGCGCGACCCACACCGTGCTGCCCGACCGCATCGAGGCCGGCACGTTCGCAATGGCGGTGGCTGCGACCGGCGGCGACGTGGTGCTGGAAGGCGCGCGCTATGCCCTTCTCGACACCGCTCTCGACGCCTTGAAGAAGACCGGCACGGAAGTGACCGAAACCGAAACCGGCCTCCGCGTCCGCCGCAACGGCGGCAGCATCGAGCCGATCTCCGTCGAGACGCAGCCGTTCCCCGGCTTTCCCACCGACCTCCAGGCCCAGTTCATGGCGCTGATGACCCGCGCCAGCGGCACCAGCGTGATTCGCGAGACGATCTTCGAGAACCGCTTCATGCACGTGCAGGAACTGGCTCGCCTCGGTGCGGAAATTCAGCTCCACGGCGACAGCGCCACCGTCAAAGGCGTCAAGCGGCTGACCGGCGCGCCCGTCATGGCGACCGACCTGCGCGCGTCCGTCTCGCTCGTCATCGCCGGCCTGATGGCCGACGGCGAGACGATGATCAACCGCGTCTACCATCTCGACCGCGGCTTCGAGCGCCTGGAGGAGAAGCTCTCCGGCTGCGGCGCCCAGATCGAGCGCCTGACGGGGTGAAGGATTGGGGGCCGTCCCCGTCCCCGCTCCCATACGCGACGCAACAGCCCTGTCGCCATGCGCAGCCGGCCGGTATAGTCCCGCCATGCAGATCCGAACCAAAAGCTTCAAGGCCAATGCGACCGAGGCGCTCGCCGACCGCGAGTTGCAGCGCGCGCTGAAGGGGCTCGACAGCGGCCTCGTTGCACAGCGCCGGGCAGCCTACGAGCGGTTGCCGGAGTTCGAGGCCCTGCGCGACGTCGGCCGCGACATCCGCGACCATACGCTCCGCCACCTCGACCTCTATCTGGAGACGTGGGAGCGCAATGCCGAGGCTGCCGGCGCCAAAGTTCACTGGGCCGCGAACGGTGCGGAGGCGCGCGACATCGTCCTTTCGATCTGCCGCGAGGCCGACGCCCGCGTCGTCGCCAAGGGCAAGTCGATGGTCTCCGAGGAGATCGCGCTCAATGCCCATCTCGAGGCCGCCGGCATGGAGGTCGTGGAGACCGACCTCGGCGAGTACATCGTCCAGATCCGCAACGAGACGCCGAGCCACATCATCACGCCCGCGATCCATCTGACGCAAACCCAGGTGGGGGCCGATTTTCGCCGGCTTCACACGTCGCTGCCCAAGGACCGCGTACTCGATGAGGCCCCACAGCTCGTCGCGGAGGCGCGCGCCGTGCTGCGCGAGAAGTTCCTCGCGGCCGACGTCGGCATCACCGGCGCGAACTTCCTCGTCGCCGAGACGGGCTCGTCCGTCATCGTCACCAACGAGGGCAACGGCGACCTGACGCAATCGCTCGCCAAGGTCCACGTCGTCGTCGCCTCGATCGAGAAGATCGTGCCGACGCTGGAGGACCTGGCCACGCTCCTTCGCCTGTTGGCGCGGTCTGCGACTGGTCAGGAGATGTCAGTCTACACGACGATCTCGACGGGGCCGCGCCGGCCGGGCGATCCGGACGGACCGGCGGCATATCACGTCGTGCTGCTCGACAACGGCCGCTCGGAGATGCTGGCCGGAGAAATGCGCGAAATGCTGCGATGCATTCGCTGCGGCGCCTGCATGAACCACTGCCCGGTCTACGGCGCGGTCGGCGGCCACGCCTACGGCTGGGTCTATCCCGGCCCGCTGGGGGCCGCGCTCAATCCAGCGCTGCTCGGCGTGAGCCAGGCCGCTCCGCTCGCCCACGCCTCGACCTTCTGCGGACGCTGCGAGCAGGTTTGTCCCATGAAGATCCCCCTGCCGGACCTCATGCGGCGTCACCGCACGGCGGACTTCGAAGGCGGTGGCGGTGGGGCCGGCTATCGCAAGGGGCTTGCGATATGGGCAGCGATTGCGCGCCGTCCGCGGCTGTACCATCTGCTTGCCCGCTTTGGTGTGGCGGCGCTGGGCGCACGTGGCCGACGGCGCGGGGCGTTCCGTTGGCTGCCGCTGGCAGCTGGGTGGACCCGCCACCGCGATTTTCCAGCGCCGCAGGGCAGGACTTTCCAGCAGTTGTGGGCTGAGCGCCAGCGCGGGGTCGACCGATGACGAGCCGCGATCGGATCATGGCCAAGGTTCGCGCGGGCGTGGCCGCCGGTGCGCCGAAAGGCCCGGGGGACATCGAGGCCGAGCGCCGCGCAATCGTCTCTGCGCGGCTGGCGGCGAAGTCGCCGAACCTGATGCCGGCGCGCGCCGCGGGCAAGTCGACCGACGAGCTCGTCGCGATCATGCGGCGCTGGATCTGCCATGCGGGCGCGGACGTGATCGAGATCGCCGCCGCGGGCGACGTGCCGGAGGCGGTAGCTGGCTATCTGCTCGAGCACGGCTTGCCGCTGCGCGTTCGCATGGGCGCCGATCGGCGTTTGGCGGTCATCCCTTGGGAGCGCGCCTCGGGGCTGGTAATCGCCCACGGTGCGGCCGATGCTGCCGACGCGGCGGGCATTACGTATGCCTTCGCGGCCGTCGCAGAGACCGGCACGCTGGTGGTTCCCTCTGGCAGGGACAATCCCGTGACGCTGAGCTTTCTGCCGGAAGTGAATGTTGCCCTGGTGGCGCGGTCCGACATCGTCGGCCCCTTGGAGGACGCCATCGCCCGTCTGCCCGCCCGATCAGATCGCGTGGCGGGAATGCCGCGCACACTCAATCTGATCTCGGGGCCGTCGCGCTCCGCCGATATCGGCGGTGTGCCCGTGCTGGGCGCGCATGGGCCCCGGCGGCTTTGCGTGATCGTGGTGGGGTGATCCCGGAGAGGACGCGGTTACCAGAAACGGTGTGCGCGAAACGGTGTTGCGCGGCTGCCCGTTCGGCGCTATCAACCCGCCACCTGTGCTGCGCTGAAGCGTCGACGCGGGTTGCTCGTCGCCTGCTCATGGTTGCTGCAGGTCATGGCGCGACGAGACGAGTGAGCCGCCTTAGCTCAGATGGTTAGAGCGCTAGATTGTGGATCTAGAGGTCTCCGGTTCGATCCCGGAAGGCGGTACCATCCTTTCTCTGGCTCACCAGCTCACTAACTAGAGAGTTCGCCAGACCGCGGTAATCAGTTTGGGGCGCCGAACTTGCTGCTACCCCCACCGCTTGCCAGGCATGGACGATCGGATGTGGACGATCGCCCTATGGTGCTCCGGCCCCGACAGATCTTTCCCTCGCAGTGCGGTTAGAGCAAATGCTGGCCCGGCAGAAAATATGTTAATCATATGATTATATTGAATGTTTAAGATGCGACGTTTGGTTGAACGATCTGCCGCGAGCGGGTACCGCGAACGTCAGATGCGCTACGATGGGCCAGCCAGGATGCCGCGAATTGGGACGTGCGACGCGACCAGCGGCAACTCGCCCCTTCAGGAGCGGAGCGAACTCGAAAACAGGCGGAAAAATCGCAAGCGCAGCAGTTGTTTCTACACGCATCGAGGGGCCGAGTTTCGACACGAGATGACGCCACACGGCCTCGATTTATTTCGTTCTACCCGCAGCTTGGAACCGTCAAGGAAAACAATACGTTTACTGATTATTTGTTTAACAACATGTTTTCTCGTAGGCAAATCAGGCGCATCCGACAAGTCATTCGTCGGAATGCAGGGGCGCTCGGGCAAATTGCTCTGCTTGCTGCTCGCGTAATGCTGCCAATCCGAAAGAATTGGGGGATTACCATGCGTAAGCATATCAATGCGGCTGTCGCCGCTTTGCTCGTTTCGATGTACGCCTGTGGCGCTCAGGCGCAGACTGCAACGCAGGACATCACCATCTCTGCCACGGTCACGGGCGCCTGTACCATCAACAACGTTGCCACCGGCAGCCCGGTGGGCACGGCGACCATTCCGGTCTCTGTCGCTGGCGCCGTTATGAGCACGCCGATCACGCCGACCGGCTCGCCGTTCGCCAACGTCGCCTGCAATGCGGCGTCATTCCTGCAGCTTACCTCTCTCAGCGGCGGCGTCGTCGAGGCCGGCTCGCCCGGCTCCGGGTTCACGAACATCATCGACTATCAGGCGTCGGCGACCTGGAACAGCGTGACCGCCACCGTTGCGATGCCCGCGGCCGACAGTGCGAACATTCCCGTCAGCTCGGCCGGCGCCGTTAACACCGCGCCGATTAACCGGTCGTATGTATGCGAGCGTCCAATGCAATACGTCCTCCAACGTCCAGATCACGTCGCTCAATGGCGGAGTGAGAAACGCCGGTGCGCCGCCGTCGGGCTTCACGAACATGAGCAACTACTCTTCGACGGCGACGTTCTCCGGAGCGGCGGCCACGCTCAACACCGCAACCTTGCCGACGGCGGTCGGACCGGAATCGGGCGTTGCCGTCTCGACGACAGGCGCCACGCCAAGCGGCACCATGACCGTCACGATCACGCCGCAAGCCAATGTGCAACGCCTGCTGTCGGGCAACTACACCGACATCATGAGAATTGAGATCACACCGCAATGAGTGACAGCGGCTGGCTCTGGCCGTGCTGTTTCCCGCTTTGTCAGTAGCTTCCAGCCGCGTGCTTCCCGGCTGATCGCGGCGCCCCCGCGCAAAGCCCGAAATCGCGCGTCGCAGCGTCGGCCGACGTTACAGCGCCAGCGCGCGCGCAAGTGCATCGCAGACGCGATCCTGATCGGCGGTGGTGAGATAGGGGTGCATCGGCAAGCTCAGAACCTCTGCTGACGCCTGCTCGGACGCAGTGAGCCCGGTGGAGGCGACTGGGCATGTCAGATAGGCTTCCTGCTGGTGCACGGGGCGAGGATAGTAGACAGCCGTTGGAATGCCCTCTGCTTTCAGCGCGGCGGCAATCTGCTCGCGCCGGTCTGCTTGCAGTCGGATCGTGTACTGCGCCCAAACCGACTGCGAGCCCGCCGGCACGGTTGGAGCCCCCACGAGGTTGGAAAGCCTCTCCGAGTAGCGCCGAGCGGCAGTCTGCCGGGCCTCGATCTCGTCAGGGAAGATCGCGAGCTTCTCGATCAGCACCGCAGCCTGGATGGTGTCCATCCGACCGTTGATGCCGATGCGTACGATCTCGTATTTGTCGTCGCCCTTGCCGTGCAGGCGGATCGAGCGCATCGCCTTGGCGAGTGAGTCGTCGTCGGTGAATATCGCGCCGCCATCGCCGTAGCAGCCCAGAGGCTTGGCGGGAAAGAAGCTCGTTGCAGTGGCCGTACCGATGCTGCCGACCGTTCGTCCGCGATAGGTGGCGCCGAAGCTTTGCGCCGAATCGCACAGCACCGCCATGCCGTTCGCCACCGCGATGGGCTCGATTGGGTCGTAGTCAGCCGGCAAACCGAAAAGATCGACCGGCATGACGACTTTGGGCGTCAGGCCCATTTTCCGCGCGGTCGCAATGGCGGATTCCAGCGAGTTCGGAGCCAGATTGTAGGTTGCGGGATCGACGTCGGCGAGCACGGGCGTCGCCCCGATCAGCGCCACCACCTCGGGCGTTGCGGTGAAAGTGAAGGCGGGGCAAATCACGGCATCGCCCGGCCCGACGCCCATCGCCATCAGCGCGATCAGCAGCGCATCCGTGCCGCTGCCGCAACTCACGCAGTGCTTCGCCCCGGCGAACTTCGCGAGCTGACGTTCGAGCTCGCCGACCTCTGGCCCCATGATATAGGCGCCATGATCGAGCACACGCTTGATCGCAACATCGATCTTATCGCGGATGCGGTTCTGCTGCGACTTGAGGTCGATGAGCTCCATCGGCGGCAGGCTTCGTGCCGGCGTGGCGTCAGATGGCTTCGAGTTGGCCATCGCCGGTCTCCTTGTCGAGTGTCTCCCTGTAGCTGCTGCCATCGATCGGGCACACGAGATCCACCCCCAATCGCGCCCCAGCCTTGCTCATCCAGCCGATCCGGCGTGCCGGCACGCCGGCCATCAGCGCGAATGCCGGCACGTCGCCCGTCACCACGGCGCCTGCCGCGATAAACGCGTAGGCGCCGAGCGTGTGGCCGCATACGATCGTGGCGTTGGCCCCGATCGTCGCGCCGCGCTTGACCAGTGTCTTGCGGAACTCGCTCTTGCGCTCGATCTCGGCGCGCGGATTGTTGACGTTCGTGAACACGCATGATGGACCGCAGAACACGCCGTCTTCCAGCTCGACGCCGGCATAAAGACTGACGTTGTTCTGGATTTTGCAGTTGTCACCGACTGTGACATCCGGTCCGATCATGACATTCTGGCCGATCGAGCAGCGCCGTCCGATGCGACAGCCCTTGAGGATATGGACGTAATGCCAGACGCGCGTGCCCTCGCCGATCGCGACGGGATCGTCGACGTAGGCGCTCTCGTGGATGCGCACGTCTGCGAAGCGCGGATCGGCACGCATTTGTGCGCCAGCATCGGCAGCTTTTGCCGCGCCGCCGTCAGACCGGCCAGCCATTAACGTATCTCCCGTTGGCGGCGACGACGTTCTCGACGAAGGGATGCACGTCACCCTTCTTCGGTGTGAGGGGCGCATCGCGCAGCGCCGAGACGATCTCGATGGAGGGGCGCACCTCGGATACGGGAAAGCCGCGGCCGGCGAGAATCTCTTTGTAGCTCTCGGTGTGCAGATCCGTGAATCCTTCCGAGAACTCGATCTCCTGTCCGTCGACCTTGATCGAGCGGTATGTCGTCTTCTTGCCCTGCACCTCGCGTGGCAGGTCGCGCGCGTTGATCGACAGGAACCAGCGCACACGCGCGCGCTCCAGCTCCATGTAGCCGGCGGCGCAGTCCATACCGCGATGGTGCGCGATGTTCTCCTTCGGCGGTCCGAAAACATGCGTGAGCATGTCGAAGAAATGCACGCCGATATTCGTCGCGATCCCACCCGACTCGCGCTCGTCGCCTTTCCACGAGGTGTAGTACCAGCGTCCGCGCGAGGTGATGTAGGTGAGGTCGACGTCGTGGACCTGACCCTTGGGCTCTGCTTTGATGCGCCGGGCCAGATCCGCGATGACCGGATGCAGCCTCAACTGCAGGATGGTGTTCACCTTGCGGCCGGTCTGCCGCTCCATTTCGGCGATGGCGTCGATGTTCCACGGGTTGAGCACGAGCGGCTTCTCGCAGATCGCGTCGGCGCCCGAGCGCAACGCGAAGCGGACGTGGGCGTCGTGCAGATAGTTGGGCGAGCAGATCGCCATGTAGTCGATCGGGCGGCCTTCGCGACGGCAGCGGTCGACGTAGCGGTCGAAGCGCTCGAACTCGACGAAGAAGCGCGTATCGGGGAAGTAGCTGTCCATGATGCCCACGGAGTCGGCCGGATCGAGTGCGGCCGCTAGCGTCCCGCCGGTGTCCTTCATGGCCCGCAGGTGTCTTGGCGCGATATAGCCGGCGGCGCCGATGAGCCCGTAGTTTGCGCCGGAAATGGAGGACATGTGCTGCCTTTCGATACCATCTGCGCCGGGTCATCGCCGACGCGGCACTACTCCTAGAATTTTTGGCCTTCGCCTGCAACTTGTCGAGAATGTTCGCTGGGGGGAGCCGCAGGGATGAATTCACATATGCTGTCAGACCTCCCAGCTCAGG
The DNA here is from genome assembly GCA_945862355.1 of Devosia equisanguinis. Taxonomy (GTDB): domain Bacteria; phylum Pseudomonadota; class Alphaproteobacteria; order Rhizobiales; family Hyphomicrobiaceae; genus CAMDPA01. The sequence continues at coordinate 22,696 of CAMAYR010000051.1, forward strand.
GTTGGTGTAGCGGCTGCGCGCTGTCCGATCGGGTCGATCCCTGACATTTTGGACCGGGCTGATGCCTGACTAAACCAGTCCATAGGTCCAACCCTGGCCGGTCGATAAGGCGGCACGAGCTTGCACCTTACGGCAGCGCTCAAAGTGCCCGCGAGGCAATGAAGCATCCGATTGCGATCAGCGCGATGAACATCACGCGCTTGAACATCTCCTCCGACAGCCGGTGTCGGATCTGCTGCCCGGCCCACATCCCGATCAGCGCCGGCACGACGCCGGCTGTCGAAGCACCGGCGAGTTCCAGCGTCAGAAGCTTCTGGTCTGCCATCGCGATCGCCATCGACACGCTGGCGACCGTGAACAGGATCCCCATGCCTTGCACGAGGGTGTTCTTGTCGAAGCCGAGCGCTTGCATGTATGGCACGCCGGGCAGTGCGAGGGAGCCGGTCATGCCGGCCAGCACGCCATTGACGACGCCCACTGCCGGCCCGAGCCAGATCTCGTGCCGGGGCGGCGGCTTCGGCAATTGAGGGCGGGCGAGCCCGAGCGCGCCGTAGCTCGCCAATACCAGCCCCATGAACGCCGACATGATCCTGGCATCGGCCGCCGCCAGTACGCCGACGCCGATCCATACGCCCGCGCATGCAGCGAGGAGTAGCCCCCACGTCCGTTTGAGGATCATGAGCAGCGACTTGCCTTGCAGTGCCTGCCACACGTTGGTCAGGAACGTCGGGACCACCAGCAGCGCCATGGCAGGCTTGAGCCCTATGACCACGGTGAGCAGCGCGAGCACGACGCTGGGCAGGCCTTGGCCAACCACGCCTTTCACCACGCCGGCCACGAAGAACGCGAGCGCTATCATGCCCCAAGTCTGCGGGGGAAATGTCGAGAGAAAGTCCGGCATCAGCATGCTGTGGCCGGCTCGGGGACAAGGCAAGGTGGTGTGTCAGGCATCATCGCGATCTTTCCCGGCTCGTCACGAGGTCGAGCATCGGCCGCGCGAACCGGTATCCATAATGATGTTGCCCGGCTTCCCTCAAGCCCCCTGCCGCTTGAACCCGGCGGCCTGCGCCTCCTGCTCCGTGCAGAACCAGCGCTCGCCCTTGTCCGCACGCACGCGCACGCGTCCGTAGCCTGCCTGCCATGGCACCACATAGACACGATCCCGACGAGTGATCTGGGCCTTGATGGGGCAGCCCTGCGGTGCTCGCTTCTTGGCTGCTTCCCAGAGCCGGTTACGATATTCGCCCGGGCGCTCCGCCGTGCCGCGCCACAAGCCGAGCCGTGCATTGCGCGCGTCCTGCTCGCGTCGCCCATAGCTGGAGAACAGACCCTGATGCGCGAACACGTGACCGCGCGAGACGAGCTCGGCGGCAATGTCGTTTGCACCGATCTTGCAAAGCCCACGCTCGCCGCCCGCGCCAAGCTCGCAACGCACCTGTTTGCCGCGCACCAGATCGCGCAGTTGAGCCCGCGCGGCCTCCCCGCAGCGCCAGCGCCGCTCGCGCCCCTGCCCGCCGCAATCCTGGTCGAGCTCTGGCGCCTCCACGCCTGACAACCTTATCGTCTGCCCGTTGAGACGCAGCATATCGCCCGCGACGGCGGTTGCCGTGCCCTCGATCGCAGGCCTCGACAGGCCGGGAATTGCAGACACCGCATTCATCGACAAGCTGCCGATCCAGCTCGAGCCGAGCCATCCGGCAAGGCCTGCTGCGGCGATGATCAGGAGGGCTGTCAGGCCGCGCTGGACTTGCAGGGTGGTCCCGCCGAGCCCGGGAACATGCGTCCACATGTCGGACGACCGGCGCGCGATGACCGTGAGCGTGACCGGCCCGCGTCCCGAAAGGATCGGCGGCGCGACCACAGCGACCAGCAGGCCGAACCCGCCAAGTGCCAGCACCAGCGCGATCGCATCCCAGCCGTCGACCTGCGCCCGCCCGATGCCGAGCAGCATGGAGATCACGCCGACGAGGCCGAAGAGAGGCGCGAGCCCGCGTCGCTCCATGGCTTGCCCCACCGGTGTCAACAGGCGCGCCAACGCATCCGATGTCCAGCCGAGTGCCGTGGCGATGGCACGTCCACCCCACACGAACGGCAGGCCGATCACCCGGTTGACAGCATCCAGCCACGTGGCGCTGGCCGAGGCGCTGGCCTTGCCCGCATCCTTGATGCCGCCGATGGCGAGATCGACCGCGTCATCGATCTTCTGCCGCCGTGCCTCGCGCCGCAGCTTGATCGTCGTGCGGATGTGCTTGTGCCAATCGAAGCCGTCGGTTTTCTTCCGCCAGAACATGCCATCCCTCGCTGCGCGCCCTGTGGTGCGCTCCGCCGCACCTCATCGTCGATTCGGGCCAATGCAGGTGAGAATGTAGCGCAATAGTGGCATGCGCTGGGCGCGCAACGTCGTGGCCTGGCCTGAAGGCGTTGGAAAAGCCCGAGCTGTGGCCCGCCAGCGTCTCGATCCGACCGCAGAGCATGAAAGCTTCCTGTCGAGCAGAAGGCTTGCGATGACCAGGGGAATCGCATGAACGATTTCACCCGGCACCGGTGACGAGACTTTCGAGGTAGGCGTCGTCCCAGGCGGCGAGGCGGCGTTTGACGCGCATGGAGTTTTTGTCGGCCTTGGCTCGCATCAGGTTGGCCGCGATGTGCTTGATCGT
>CAMAYR010000052.1 GCA_945862355.1 Devosia equisanguinis
GCCAGCGTCGCAGTGCCAGCCGCCGGGGCGTGTCGCCCCCGCGAAGTGCGAAGCCTGCGCGCTTTCGCCCTTCTGCCACCGGCCACCCCGATCCAGCCACTTGCAAAGCAGCCAGCCGAACGGTGCGCAAAGTCACCGATTCAGGTTCTACTTCTTCGTCACCTTCTCGCTGGAACATGCCGTCGAGAGCGCATCGCGCGTTATCCGCACCGGACAGGCCCAGGCTGGCACGACTCCGTTGACGGTGACGCAATTCAAGGCCCTCATCTGCGAGAAGCTGCCGCCGTTCATGGAGTGCGGCTCCACGACTGACAAGATCCGCGTGAACGTCCAAACCTACACCGGCTACAGCACGGTCACCCCGCCGACCTGCCTCGACAACGGTGGTAACCTGATCACCGCCGCCAATCAGGTATATCAGCCCGGCGCCACCAGCTCGATCGTCCTCGTGAACGTTTGCTACGAGTGGTCGCTCGGCGCGGCGATGATCAACATCCCATATTGGATCAGCCCGACGAATGCACGAATGAACAACGGCGCTACGCTCGTGCAGGCCGCCACGACCTTCACCAACGAGCCATTTTGAGAAGGCTGGCCTCGCCCGGCGAGAGCTTCCCAGCACCTGCAATCGCGTTGGAGTACCTGAAATGCTCGGTTCGATCGTCACCAAGTCCACGGCCCTCGCTGCCACCTTTGCGCGCCGTCTCTGCCGCTCGAATGACGGCATTGCCGCCGTCGAGTTCGGCTTCGTCGTGCCAATCATGCTCTGCATGTTCATCGGCGTCGTGGAATTGAGCCAGGCCATCACCGTCGACCGCCGCGTCTCGCACGTCGCCAGCTCGACCGCCGACCTGGTGGCCCGTCAGAAGACGATGACCGATACGATGCTCAACGACTACATGACGATCATCGATCAGTTGATGCTGCCCTACAGCGACACGCCGCTGAAGATGACGATCTCGAACGTCTACAACACAACCGCCGCGCCGACGGTGCACCGGGTGTGCTGGGTCTACCACCGTAACGGCACCACGGCCAACGGGGCCAATACGACGATCACGGCCGGCGGCAACTACACCGGCCTGCCCACTGATGTGCTGGACGCCACAGGCGGCAAGAGCGTCCTTGTCGTCGAGGTAGCCTACCTCTACCAGCCGGTACTTCTATTCAGCGGCAGCAACACGAAGGTGCAGGGCACCCAGGTCAGCTCCTTCGTAGGGGCGGCCGGTATCAATATGACCGAGAAATTCTACCTCGCGCCCAGACTGTCCAACAGCATTCAGTACAACGGTGCTGCTGCCTGCGTCTGAGGCCGGGGCCTTACGCCTACATCCACCGTCCAAGCCAAAGGTCTGCCTGCAGACCTTGCACTCACCTAGAGGTCCGACACGCGACCATACCGAAGCCCCTGCCTATTCCATTTCGTAGAAAGTTATAATCCGCGAATTTGCCCCAGAACTCGATTTACCAGCCCCCCCGATGCCTGCCAAGTGAAACGGTGGCATCGGATAGTCAGATCGGGTTGGGAACTTCGATATAATGGGAAGACGCTCTCAGCATACCCCGGACGAGCTAAAGGAACTCATCCTCGGCGCCACCCGCCGAATCATAGACCAGCATGGCTTCCACGCCCTGTCCGCGCGGGAGATTGCGCGGGAGATCGGCTACGCGCCCGGCACGCTCTACAACATGTTCCGCAATCTGGACGAAATCCTCCTCAAGGTGGAAGCTCGCGTCCTCGACGAGTTAGACGGCAATATTGCCAGTGCAATGACCGGCCACAAGGATATCGACGCCTTAAAGAACTTCGGTCGCGCCTACGTCGATTTTGCCTACAAGTCGCCACGTCTGTGGCAGCTCGTTCAACGTCATCACCCCGAACAGTTCCCAGAAGCACCGGACTGGTATCTCGAGCGGCTGTATGCGCCTCTGGGACGGCTCGAGCCCGTGCTCGGAAGGCTCAGAGGCACAACCTGTGCCGACGAGCAAGCCCGGAATGCCCGCCTCATGTGGTCGGCCGTCCACGGCGTCCTGAATGTGGCAACGACGTCCAAGTTCGGCACATTGCCGATGTCGACCACGCTCACGATGGTAGACGCGATCACTGATCAGCTAGCGCTTTGCGAAATTGCAGTGCACCCGGCCAAGCTTCTTCCGAACTCGGGCGTCCTCGCGTAAGGCGCGAACCATTCAGTCGCGCTTGACGTCCTGGACCGCGGGCAAAGGCGCCACCGTCGGAGATGCTTTCGAACCCTGCCCCGAAGTTGCGATCGAACCCGTCGTCACATCGGAGACTGCAGGCGCAAAACGCGCCCGCTGCTGCTCCAGATCGATACCGAACCAGTGCTGCTTGGGCAGGAGGCGGTCCTGAAGACCCGCCCATAGCTTATCCGACGTAATCCCCTCGACGAACGGTTTGGAGGGCGGCGTCGCCATGAACGCCAGCACCGCCAGCCCCGCAACCACCGCCGACTCTCCCAACCGTTTCCCGTCGTACAATTTCAGCGCCGTCCCGAACGACGCTTTCAGACGGACATCGAGAATGTCGACACTGTAGATCTCGTCCAGGACGAGATGCGTGATGTAACCGACGAAAACGAAGCCGCCCGCGAGCCAGGCCACCCCCTCGTGGAAACCAAGGAGCCAATGGAAGATCGCCGCTGTCAGGAACCAGAATAACACGCCCGCAATAATGGAATGCCAGATCCCGCGATGGTACGAGAAGCTCGTGAACATGGTGTGCGCCACGTATCTCACGAACAACAGTGTTCCGAGCCACGCGATCCACATCTCCGCGACCGAGTATTTGGGCGCGACCACAAACAGCATACAGAACGAGAAGAACACCGCCAAACCGGCGAAAAACGCCCGACTGGGTCTGGAATCCTTGAGATCTATGTCTGGCAGGATGCTGCCGACGACGCCGGCCAGCGTTACAGCGACCAGGCTTTCCGGCGCGATCACGTCTGCAGCCAGCGTAAGTGTGGCCGCTGCCCCGCTGACCAGGGTACCGACGGCAATGTGAGTCGTGAAATTAGCCATGCTCGCCGGTCCTCCAGCATGTTGCTGTCGCAAAAGCACGCTGCGCAACCACGACCACGCCAATCTGATTCGCGCGCTGCCGGCCATTGTTCGTGGTCACCGGCTGTGGAGAACCGGCCCAACTCCACCTCGATCTGACATGTTCCGTGCGTGCGTCGGCGATGGTATCCGCCGTGGGACGATATTGATGAGCACGCAACTCGATCGCAGACGACTGGTCGCGGCAGGCATCGGTATCGCCGGCTTGGGCGCTGCCGGGCCAGCAACTGCCCAAAGCCGTCAAAATCAGACCCGTTCCAATGCCCGTGCCGCCGTATCGCCAACCCCAGCCGCTGATATTCGTCCCGACAGCGGCAACGACGAGACCGCGCGCCTCCAGTCAGCCATCGACGACGCCGCAGCCCGCCGCCAGCCACTCGTCCTGCCCCCCGGCCGTTTCCTGGTCCGCGGCCTCACGCTCCCGACTGGTACGCAGTTGACCGGGAGCGGTCGCCGAACCGTGCTGCAACACCTCGGCGGTCCACCGCTGCTTCGCGCCGACGATGCAGCCGGCATCGCCATCGAGCGCCTCGCCGTGACTGGCGGATTTCCAATCGACCCGGGCTGGCGCGGCCTGATGGAGTTGCGCCGCGCCTCGCATCTATCGATCCGTGAGCTGATCGTAGAGACGAGCCCGGCGCACGGCATCTATCTGGAACGCTGCAGCGGCTCCATCACCGATTGCCGCATCGAAGGCGCCGCCAAGGCCGGCATTTTCAGCATCGACGCCGAAGGCGGCATGGAGATCTCGCACAATCAACTCTTCGCCCACGGCAACAATGGCATCCTCGTTTGGCGGTCATCGCTCGGCGAGGACGGTACCATCGTCGCCATGAACCGTATCGAGCGCATCGCGGCACGCGACGGCGGCACCGGCGAGAACGGCAACGCTATCAACGTGTTTCGCGCAGGCGGCGTGCTCGTCACCTCGAACCGCATCGCCGATTGCGCATTCTCCGCCGTGCGCGCCAACTCTGCTTCTAACGTCCAGATCCTCGCCAACAGCATCGCCCGCGTCGGCGAGGTCGCGATTTTCGCGGAGTTCGCATTCGAGGGCGCAGTCATCTCCGGCAACCTCATCGACGGCGCCGCGACAGGCATCTCCGTCACCAACTTCGACCACGGCGGTCGTCTCGCCGTCGTTCAGGGCAACCTGGTCCGGAACCTTCAGCTGCACCGCGGCCCATCTGATCCGGGCGGCTATGGCATCTCCGTCGAAGCCGACGCCGCCGTCACCGGAAACACCATCGAGGGCGCCCCGACGGCAGGCCTTGGGATCGGTTGGGGCCGCTACTGCAGGGACATTGCCGCCACCGGCAACGTAGTTCGAGGCTGCGAACTCGGGATCTCCGTGACCAGCACTGCCGGTGCCGGCTCGGTGCTGCTGTCGAGCAACCTCATCTCAGGGTCACGCCACGGCGCCATTCGCATGACGGATCACGGCCGCATCGTGAGCGCCGATCTGGCCCTATCCCCACCTACCGCCGGTCGCATCCGCATCACCGGCAACGCTGTCACATGATGCTCGCTTCGCCAACGCCGCAGCCGGTAACCATGCCGACGAAACCTTTGCAAGACCGCTGGCGCAGCAGCGTGGCTCTGCTAGCTCTATTTCCAATCACGAAGAAATGAGTTCCCCGTGGCCACTTCCGTCCAGAATCGATTGCACCCCAGCCTCGCCAATGCGGTCTCGCGTTGCCGCAGGGCATTCCTATTGGTTGGAATTTTTTCCGGGCTGATCAACGTGTTGGCGCTCACCGGCGCCATCTACATGTTGCAACTCTACGACCGCGTCATACCCTCGCACAGCACCCCTACGCTGATTGCCCTGACGATCATCATGGTCGTGTTGTATGCCGGCTATGGTCTGCTCGACTACGCCCGCACGCGCATGATGACGGGCATCGGGATGCGCATCGAGCGCACGCTGCGTGACGACATCCACGCCGCGGTGCTCCTGCTGCCATTGCGCAGCCGCACCGCAGGCGACGGCCTTCTACCGGTCCGCGATCTCGACCAGATCCGAAGTTTTCTATCCGGCCCCGGCCCAACGGCACTGTTCGACCTGCCCTGGCTGCCGTTCTACTTAGCCCTCGTATTCATGCTGCATCCCTGGCTCGGCGCAGTCGGAACCGCGGGCGCTGTCGTTCTGCTCGCACTCACCATGCTGACCGAAATCAGGAGCCGCAAGCTCGCCTCCGACGCTGTCAAGAGCGGAACCGAGCGCCAGGCGACCGCCGCAGGCCAGCACCGCAACGCCGAGACGATCCGGGCGCTCGGCATGACCGGTCGCGTGAACCTGCTGTGGGCCAGACTTTCGGAGGCCCATCTGGCCGATCAGGCCCGCGCCAGCGAGATGGTGGCACTCTACGGCACCATCTCGAAAGTCATCCGCTTCGTGTTGCAATCAGCGGTCTTGGGGCTCGGCGCCTGGCTGGTGATCCAGGGCCAGGCGACGGGCGGCATCATGATCGCTGCCTCCATCATGATCAGCCGTGCGCTCGCCCCCGTCGAGATCGCCATCGCCAACTGGCGCGGTTTCGTCTCCGCCCGCCAAAGCGCAGCCCGCCTTTCCGCCGTGCTTCACTCGTTGCCGCAAGCCGCCGACGTAACCACGTTGCCCAAGCCGACCGCGAAGCTCGCGGTCTCCGACTTGTGGGTGGCCGCCCCCGGAGAGGCAAAGCCGATACTGCAAGGCGTTGCCTTCGAGCTGGCCGCCGGTGACGGTCTGGGCATCATCGGCGTCAGCGCGTCCGGTAAATCGACGCTGACGCGCGCACTGGTCGGCGCATGGACGCCCATGCGCGGCACTGTCCGGATCGACGATGCCACGCTCGACCAATGGCCGCCCGACGAGCTTGGCGCCCATGTCGGCTACCTCGCCCAGGAGGTCGAGCTCTTGGAAGGCACGGTCGCTCAAAACATCGCGCGCTTCGACCCCGAAGCGCCCGACGAGTGGATCGTCGGAGCCGCCCGTCCGGCGGGGGTCCACGAGATGATCCTGCACCTCCCCGAGGGCTACGAGACCCGCGTCAGCGACCGCGGCACGGGGCTTTCCGCCGGTCAGCGGCAGTGCATCGCGCTCGCCCGCGCGCTCTTCGGCGACCCCTTCCTCGTAGTGCTGGACGAGCCCAACTCCAATCTCGACGCCGACGGCGACGCGGCCCTCTCCCGCGCGATCCAGTCCGTGCGACAGCGCCGCGGGATCGTGGTGGTTGTGGCCCATCGACCATCGGCGCTGGCCGGCCTGGACAAAGTGCTGGTGCTGGCTGGCGGCCGCGTCCAGGCCTTCGGCAACAAGGACGAGGTTCTGCGCCAGGCCACGAAGCCACCCCCTGCCGCTGCCGCCGCGAGTGGCTCCCGCCTCACCGTCATCACCGACAATTGAGCCGTTTCCGACTGGATGGACCGCCCGATGAGCAGCTCACCCCTGAACCGCCGCCAGCCGGATGCCAGTCCCCTGGTCTCCGATGGCATCGCCGCGAACGCCTGGATCGGACTGGCCGCGGCCTTCCTGCTTGTCGGCGCCCTGGGCGGCTGGGCCGCAACCGCACAGCTTTCCGGCGCAGTTATCGCGAGTGGCACCGTCGTCGTCGACAGCAACGTCAAGAAGGTCCAGCACCCGACCGGCGACGTCGTCGGCGAGATCCTCGTCCGCGAAGGCAGCAAAGTCGCCGCCGGCGACCTCCTCCTGCGCCTCGACGAGACCGTAACCCGCGCCAATCTCGGCATCGTCATGCGCCAGCTCGACGAGTTGGCCGCACGCACTGCACGTCTGTCGGCCGAGCGCGACGGCATCGAGCGTTTCGAGATCCCCGACGCACTGAAGGGGCGCGAGCTGGCGCCATTGGTCGCGCGAATGCTCATCGGCGAAGGCACGCTGATGCAAAGCCGCCGCGCCGCGCGCCAGCGCCAGAAGGCCCAGCTCGGCGAGCGCATCCAGCAGCTCGGGCAGGAGATCGCCGGCCTCACCGCGCAGCAGAACGCCAAGACGAAGGAAATTGCGTTGATCGAAAAAGAGCTGGCAGGCCTCACCCAGCTCTACGAAAAGAACCTCGTCTCCACGACTAAATACACCTCCACCCAGCGCGAGGCCGCCCGCCTGCTGGGCGAGCAGGGCAATCTGACCGCCTCCATTGCCCAGGCCCGCGGCCGTATTGCGGAGATCGAGCTTCAGACCATCGGCATCGACCAGGATCTGCGCTCGGAGGTGATGAAGGAGCTCCGCGAGATCCAGGCCAAGGAAGCCGAGCTGAGCGAGCGCCGCATCGCCGCCTAGGACATGCTGAAGCGCGTCGAGATCCGCGCGCCCATCGGCGGCGTGGTGCATCAGCTCGCCGTGCACACCATCGGCGGCGTCATCAACGCCAGCGAGGCCGCTATGCTGATCGTGCCCGAGAACGAGGCGCTCGTCTTGGAAGCCAGGATTCCCCCGCAGGACATCGACCAGATCAGCATCGACCGTACGACATTCGTTCGCTTCACGACCTTCAACCAGCGCACGACCCCGGAGCTGATCGGCAAGATCTCCCGCATCGCCGCCGATTTGACGCGCGAGCCGCAAACGGGGCTCGCCTACTACGTCGCGCGCATCACGCTCCCCGAGGATCAGCTGAAGCGTCTCGGCCAGGACAAGCTCGTCCCCGGTATGCCCGCCGAGGTCTACATCCAGACCACCGAACGCACCGCGCTGTCCTACCTGATGAAACCCCTCTCCGACCAGTTCGCCCGCGTCGGCCGTGAACGCTGAGGCATCCCCATGCGGGACATCTGACAGCAAACGCCGGTATCACACGGCCCACCGGAACCACTTCACGACACCCTCATGTCCGGCCGACTTTGGCCTCCCCGAGCGAGCACAAGGCGCCGGCACCGTCGCCTTTATCGGTCGGCCCATATGGAGGTGCGCTCGCAGTGATGATAAGAACCCTCCTAGACAGGCATCACCAACAAGAAAAACCTTATGATTTTCTTCCCCACCGATCTCGCGTCGTTCCTTGAAATAATCCGGCAGAACGGCGAAATCGCCTATAGCTTGATCTTCACCTGGGCCTCGTCACATTCACTCCTGCTGACACTCTTCGCCGGCTACGCTGCACACGCCGGCGTGTTGCAATTCGGCACGTTGGTAGCTGTATGCTGGATCGGTAGTTTTCTTGGCGATGTTTTCCGGTTCTGGCTCGGGAGGCAATTCGGCACGCGCTGGCTGAAACGCTTTCCGCGCATAGAAGGCGCGGTGACCAAAGCCGCAGTGCTCAGCGAACGCCATTGCATCTGGATGATTTTGCTGCATCGCTATCCGCACGGAATCAGAGGCATTGCGGCGCTGGCCTACGGTATTTCCTCGGTCCCGTGGAGCTTGTTTCTCCTACTTAATCTTGTCGCGTCCGGCATCTGGGCCGTCACGATCGTATCGGCCGGCTATGCTTTCGGCCAAGTTTCGGAAAAACTCATGAACGACGTCAGCACCTCACTGGGTTTTGTCATGCTGGTATTGTTTCTCGGCATGTCATGGCTGCTGAGCCGCAAGCTCGACGCCGTCCTGGCACAGCAAGCCGCGGCGGAACTCGCCGCCGCAAAGATAAGCCAAGCCGCTGCCAAGAGGTCCGACACGCCTCGAGGCAGACGAGGCAAACATGCCCGCGAAAAACGGCCGAGAAAACAGTAAGTTAGCAAAACAGTCGAGACGCCCGGTGCCTGCCGACACTCATCAACCCCCGCCGGTCGAGCTCAGCCGTTGCCGGATGTAGTCGAGCTGATCGAAGTTGCCGTACTTGATCGTCAGCACGCCGCTTTCGCCCGAGCTGCGCTTGATCTCGACCTTGAGCCCCAGCGTATCGGTCATCTCCTTCTCGAACGCGCGCGTATCCGGATCCTTCTCGCGAGGGACGCGCCCGGAATTGGCGTTCGCAGCGCCGCTAGGCACCGCGTCGAGCTGCACCAGCGCTTCGACCTCGCGCACGTTGAGACCCGTCTTCACGATGTGCTGCGCAAGCACCTCGGCGTCATCCCGTCCGATCAGCGCGCGCGCGTGCCCCGGCGACAGCGCGCCATGCTTCAAAAGCTCCTGCACGCTCGCCGGCAGCTTGAGCAACCGCAGCGTGTTTGCGAGATGGCTGCGGCTCTTGCCGATCACCTCGGCCAGTTGATCCTGCGTGTAGCCGAACCGCTCCATCAGCTCCCGATAGCCACCCGCCTCCTCGACGGCGTTTAGATCGGCCCGCTGCACGTTCTCGATGATTGCGAGCTCGAGCGCATCCTGGTCGGACAGCTCGCGGATGATTACCGGCACCTGATGCAGTTGCGCCCGCTGCGCCGCGCGCCACCGTCGCTCACCGGCCACGATTTCGTAGCCACCACTCGCCGGGTCCGGCCTGACCACGATCGGCTGCACGAGCCCCTTCTGACGGATGGACTCGGTGAGCTCCGCCAGATCCCCCTCCCGGAAATCCTTGCGTGGATTGAGCCGCCCTGCACGAATGAGGTCGATCGGCAAAACGCGCTGTTCGCCCTCGGGCGGCAGACGGCTCTCCGGTCTCGGCGCTCCCGGATCACCGATCAACGAGGCGAGCCCGCGACCCAGACGGCTCTTCTGCAAGGGCTGCATGCAATCGTATCCTCGGTTCATCTTCGGAGGTTGGGTTAGCAAACCCGTGCGCCACCTAACCCAACTTCTTCTCGACACGCCCTGGCAGGGATCGGGTCGACAGCAAGCCCCACTCCCCACCGACACGAGGCCGGTAGGTTTCACTCATCACCGCAGAGCCACCCCACACTACGCCGCCTGCAACAGCCGTTCCCGTTCGATGATCTCCGTCGCGAGCTGAACGTAGGCCTGAGCGCCCGAGCTGTCGTAGTCGTACAGCAATACGGGTTGCCCATGCGAGGGCGCCTCCGCCAGCCGCACGTTCCGCGGAATCATCGTCTCGTAGACCTTCGCGCCGAAGAACGCCCTCACGTCCCGGGCGACATCACGCGACAGCCCCGTCCGCTGGTCGTGCATCGTCAACACCACACCCTGAATCTCGAGCCGGGGATTGAGCGCCGCCCGGATCTCGTCGATCGACTGACTGAGCTGGGAAATACCTTCCATAGCGAAGAACTCGCACTGTACCGGCACGAGAACGGCGTCGGCGGCCGAAAGCGCGTTCAATGTCAGCGAGTTGAGCGATGGCGGGCAGTCGATCAGGATGTAGTCGAACGGCGAGCCACCCGGTCGCCCGGCAAGCCCAGTTATCGCATCGCGCAGCCGGAAAAGCCGCGCCCGCTCCGCCGCCGCCTCCCCGTCGAACCCAACCAGATCGTTGTTGGCCGGTAGAACGCTGAGGTTCGGTACCGCCGTCCGCTGCGCAGCCTCAACCAGCGCAGCCCTTTGCGAAAGCACATCGTAAGTCGTCAGCCGACGCGCATCGGGCGGAATGCCCACCCCCGTACTCGCGTTGCCCTGCGGATCCGTATCGATGATGAGAACCCGTTGCCCGATCGCGGCCAGCGCAGTACCCAGATTGATCGCGGTCGTCGTCTTGCCGACACCGCCCTTTTGATTGGCGATTGCGAGCACTCGCACGCCAGCGTAGCCCCCGTCAGAGGTGCCCATAGCCGAAAACCCTTTTTGGAACGACTACTTGCGCCGCAACCCACGCACCACGACGATGCTGGCATCCGCGGCCGTTACACTTGGCAACAGGGAAGCGTCGAACACCCACTCGGCCCGCGCGGCCTCGACCTCGGCCTGCGCATTCTGCCCTTTGAGAAACAAACCCACCGTCTGACTACCGAACAACGGAAACGCCAGATGAAGCAGACGACTCAACGGCGCCAACGCCCGCGCGGTTACAACGTCGGCCTTGCTAAGCTTAGCCTGAGTCTCGGGATTTTCGATCCTTATCGACAGGATTTCCACAGCTACCCCGGCCTGCCGGGCCACCTCGCGCAGGAAAGCGGCCTTTCGCGAATCGCTCTCGACCAGCGTAACGGCCCACGCCCCCGCACCGCTCTGGGAGGCCATAAGCCCGCCCTCGGCGCCCAGATTCCCACTTTCGGCCAGCAGAATAGCCAAAACGAGCCCTGGAAACCCGCCACCCGAGCCCAAGTCGACCAGCTTCCCCCCACCACCCGGCAACTGAGGCACGAGTTGAGCGCTGTCATAGAAGTGCCGATTCCAAACGTCGGCCAGAGTTGCATTAGCCACAAGATTGATCCGCGGCTGCCACACCTTGAGCAGAGACTCGTACTGGTTGAGTCGCACCAGGGTTTCACGTGAAACTTGAGTTGCTGCAGCAAACTGCGCCGAATCCGAAATCTTCGTCACTGGCTCGGTCAATCCACAACCTCTACGCGATTTTTCTGGACCGTGCCCGCTTGAGATGCGCGCGCAGCAGCAGCAGCGCCGCCGGCGTCATGCCATCGATGCCCGCCGCCTGCGCCAGAGACCCCGGCCGATGCCGTTCGAGCTTCTGGCGGGCCTCGTTCGACAGACCGGAAATCGCGCCAAAATCGAAATCCGGCGAAATCCGAGCGGCCTCGTCCCGCTTCAAGGCCGCAACATCACCTTCTTGCCGCACAACATACGGCGCATAGCGAGCGTCGACCTCGAGTTGCAGACCAACCCCAAGCTCCAATCCGTTAAGATCAGGCCAGATCGCCGCGAGCCGCGCCAGATCGATGCCCGGATAGGCCAGCAATTCGAACGCTGAGCGACGCCGGCCGTCTTTGTTTACCTCGAGCCCCAACCCCGCCGCCTCCGCGGGCGTCAGCGAAAGACCGTCGAGCAGCGCCCGCCCCGCATCCAGCGCCAATTGCTTGGCCTGGAACGCCGAGGCCCTTGGCTTGCTCACGCAACCCATCGTCAGCCCCAACGGCGTCAGTCGCTGATCGGCGTTGTCGGCACGCAACTTGAGCCGGAACTCCGCCCGCGACGTAAACATTCGGTAAGGCTCAGAAACGCCGTGAGAAACCAGGTCGTCGATCATGACGCCGATATAGGCCTCGGAGCGCGAAAGCACGATCCCCTCGCCCCCGCCGGCCTGCCGCGCAGCGTTGAGCCCCGCGAGCAGACCCTGCGCGCCCGCCTCCTCATATCCAGTCGTGCCGTTGATCTGTCCGGCCAGAAACAATCCGGGGATCGTCTTCGACTCCAGCGTCGGCCACAGCTCGCGCGGATCAAAGTAGTCGTACTCGATCGCATAGCCCGGCCGCTTGATCACCACCCTCGCCAGACCCGGCATGGTCCTCAGGAACTGCTCCTGCACCTCGGCCGGCAGCGACGTGGAAATCCCATTCGGATAGATCGTGTCGTCGTCCAGCCCTTCCGGCTCCAGAAACACCTGATGGCGTTCCCGATCCGCGAAGCGCACCACCTTGTCTTCGATCGATGGACAGTATCGAGGACCAACGCTGGAGATTTGTCCAGAATACATCGGAGCCCGGTGGAGATTAGCTCGAATGATGTCATGCGTCTCACGAGTCGTCGTCGTGATATGGCAATCCACTTGAGGATTACAAATACTTGTCGTCATGAAAGAGAATGCTACCGGAGGATCATCGCCGGGCTGTTTTTCAAGTATATCCCAGTCGATAGAAGACGAGAGTAGCCGCGCAGGCGTTCCCGTCTTGAGCCGCCCCAGCGACATTCCCCTGGCCATCATCCTGTCGGAGAGCCCCAGCGCTGGCGCCTCCCCGAACCGCCCGGCCGGCACGCGCACTTCGCCCATGTGAACCAGACCGCGCAGGAACGTCCCCGCGGTCAGCACCACGGCGCCCGCCGCCAGCCGGTCCCCGTTTGCCGTCACGACGCCGCTTACGCGCCCACCGGCTTCGAAGCTCAGGTCGATCGCGCCGCCCTCCACGACTGACAAATTGTCCAATGCGCGAACCTCGCGCTGCATCGCCTGCCGGTAGAGCTTTCGATCGGCCTGCGCCCTTGGCCCCTGCACCGCGGGTCCGCGCGAGCGATTGAGGAGCCGGAATTGAATGCCCGCCGCATCCGCCACCCGCCCCATGAGGCCGTCGAGCGCGTCCATCTCACGAACCAGATGCCCCTTCCCGAGCCCACCGATGGCAGGATTGCAGGACATCTCGCCGATCGTATCGAAGCGATGGGTGACGAGCGCCGTGCGCGCGCCGAGCCGTGCGGCAGCCGCTGCCGCCTCACAGCCCGCATGGCCTCCACCCACGACGATCACATCGAACATATCATCCTACATGTTCCGCACATGGCATTAGGCCCCTCTTCCGCCACCCGGGACAACTCGTCGGAGGCAATGAGGCCGGATTGCCGGACCAGTATCCGAACTCTGCAACCGGGTCAAAACAACAAGCCGGAGTGACAGCAATACTGAAGAGCCGACGACTTCTACAAAGTAGAGCAAGTCGAACGCTGCGCGAGGGAGCCACACACCCGCCGAACTTGAGAAAGCTGCTGATTCTGATTCACGTGAAACAACCGCGGCAAATTGATTCACGTGAAACATACCGCTCATCCACAGATTGCCCACAGCTTTCGACCAAGAAGATCCAGGGACGCCGCGCGGAGATCCGGCAAAAAACGCACCCGCGCTCACTTCCCGATGCAGAACCGCGAGAACACCTGCCCGAGCACCTCCTCCGCGTCGACCCGTCCCGTAATCCTCCCCAGCGACTGAGCCGCCCGGCGGAGGTCCTCCGCGGCAACCTCCTGGCGGAGGAGGTCTTGCGCAAGATAGTCCTGGAGACAGTGCGCGCAGTCCTCCAGCGCCTCGCGATGTCTCGCCTGAGTGATGACCGGACCGTCGTTCGGCGCGATCGTCTCCCGCGCAATGTCCGCAACGACATCGACCAGATCCTTCAAACCCTCTCCGGTCAGGGTCGACACATCGACCACCCGCAAAGGCAGGAGACCGCGACGCATCGAGGGTAAACCTCCCGCAGCTCGTCCCACGTTCGCCTTGTCTTGCCGCTTCAGGAGATCACACTTGTTCGCCACCAGGACGATCGTCGCGGCAGCCTCCACGAGCTCGTCGGGTAGCACCGCCCCCACCCCGGCCGCCTCGACCACCCACAGCACGAGATCGGCGGCCCGCCCTCGTTCGATCGTTCGCCTGATCCCTTCGCGCTCGACATCGCTCTGCGCTTCACGAATGCCCGCGGTGTCGCTCACGATCACGGGCAATCCGTCGAGATCGAGCCGCACCTCGATTACGTCGCGCGTCGTGCCGGCCACCGGCGAGACGATGGCTGCATCGCGTCGCGCAAGCGCGTTGAGCAGGCTGGACTTCCCGACGTTCGGCGCACCCGCGAGAACGACGCGGAAGCCCTCGCGGAGGATCTCTCCGCGACGGCCATCGCTCAGGTGCTGAGCCAACTTCGCGGTCAGCGCGACAACGATCTCCCTCGCCCGGTCCGCCGCGTCCGCCGCAACGTCCTCCTCGTCCGAGAAATCGATGCCGGCCTCGGTGAGCGCCATCGCATCGAGTAGCTCGCCTCGCCAGCTCTCGTAGAGCCGGCTGAGGACCCCACCCGCTTGGGCGACGGCCTGGCGCCGCTGCGCCTCGGTCTCCGCGTCGATGAGGTCGGCCATGCCCTCGGCTTCTGTGAGGTCGATCTTGCCGTTCTCGAAGGCACGGCGCGCGAACTCTCCCGGCTCCGAGAGCCGGCAGCCGAGCCCCCTCAGCGCAGACAGGACACTCGCAACGACAGCCCTCCCGCCATGCAGGAGGATCTCGACGACATCCTCCCCAGTGAAGGAGGATGGTCCTGCGTAAAGCAGGATGATCGCGCGATCGATCTCCTGCCCCGTCAGTGGCTCCCGGATCGTCCGCAGTGTGGCTCGCCGGGGCTGTGGCAGCGGACCCGCCAGCCCTTCGAGCGCGGCCCGCGCCAGCGGCCCGGAGACGCGCACGACTGAGACCCCGGCGCGACCCGGCGCCGAGGATAAAGCACAGATGGTATCGTCGAAGGTTGTCACGCAGGCTCTCAGGGGCTGATCCCGGAGCCTATATCAGGAGGTGGTGCAGAATGCAGCGCCCGACCTTGGCGCATCACCCCGACCCATTCGCCTCAGCGCCCGATCGAGAACCGATAGGTAAGCCCCAGACCGCCGGACCACTGCCCTTCCCGCTCCACTACCGGACTGTCGGCAACGTCACCGACCAGATGCGAGTAGCGGCCCATCAACCGGAGCGACCAGCGATCCGCGAGCGGCATCGTTGCGCTGAAGCCGACATGGACATCCTTGATGCCCGCTTCTGCCCGGTAGGCGGCAAGACCAGACCGCACCGATTGACCCGGCGTCACACCAAAGAAGGCACCCATGTAATCGTCGTCCGCCCAGGTTGCGCCGACCAGCGCCGTCACCGTAAGGCTGCGCGTATTCAACGCCTGCGCCTCGAGCCCGAAGCGAAGCTGGCCGCCCGTCTCATCGCCGGTCGCCTGATGGCCATAGGAAGCATAAGCGGTCAGCACGCCCGCCGAGTAGGCGGCATAAGCTCCAAGCACGAGGCCACCGTCGACATCGCCGAGCCCCCGCAGGCGCACCCCGTCGTCCTCTTCTCGGCCAAACCTCCAGCCCGCCACTGGTCCCACCTGGAAGCCATAGAGCGATAGCAGCTTGAACCGGACATCCTCCGGACCCTTGAACTGCACGCGGCCTCCGCCCTCGGTCCCGCTGGGAAACAACAGGGGGACACCGATCACACGCTGCTTGCGCGAGCCCTCGTAGGTCGGCGCGGTCAGCACCATGCCGCCGGCCTCCCACTCGGTCGGAACCCAGCCGAGCCCGGTCGCCCAAGAGCTGGACGTCATGGCGCAACACATGGCCGCGACACCGATCGACCCGGCAAGACTCTGCTTGAGCGATTGAATGGACATGAGCATGGACAACCTGAAGCTGGACGTTATCTGGACCAGCCAACGGTTGCCATGCAACTATTGGCAGGTCCAGTCGATACGCAGCCGCCACCCCAATCGGATGAGGCCCGCGGCTGTCAAGCCACAGTTGCACCTGGCACCTTGGCTGGCTCGAGCAGTTTTCGCCCTCGGATGATGTCCGCTGCCTTCTCCGCGATCATGATGACTGGCGCGTTGATGTTCCCGCCGACCAGGTCCGGCATCACGGAAGCATCGACAACCCGAAGCCCCTCCGCGCCTATAACCTTGCAGGTCGGGTCGACCACCGCAGTCGGATCGGAAGCCGGCCCCATCTTGCACGTGCAAGCCGGATGATGGACTGTGATGCCGTTGACCTTGATCCACTCGTCGAGCGCGGCGTCGCTCCAGTTCTCCGGCCCTGGACCGACCTCCTTGGCGATAAACGGCTGCAATGCCTTCTGCGCACCGATCTCCCGCGCCAAACGCAACCCGGCCCGCTGCGCTTTCCGATCCCGCTCGGTCTGCAGGAAGTTCTGCTTGATGCGCAGATGATCGCGCGGGTTGGCCGACTTGAGCGTCACCTCGCCCCGGCTCTCAGGCCGCAGCACGGCGGCACGGCACGCAAAGCCATCGACGTAGGGCGCCTTGATCATCGGAAAGTGCGGCCCGGCAGTCATGGGTGCCGCATTGAACAGCATCTGCACATCCGGCAGCGCCTCCGACGAGGAAGTCTTGAGGAACGCCATCTCGCCACCGGGCAGGTCCGTTGCGATGCCCTTACCCAGGAAGTAGCACTTGGCGAGTTCCGTCACGATGCGGTCTGCGCGCATCGACCTGTGGAACGGCCCGGCCTCCTTGCGGGTCCACACCACGGCTGCGGAGATGTGATCCTGAAGGTTCTTGCCGACGCCGCTCAACGGTATGCGACACTCGATGCCGTGCTGCTTGAGCTGCTCCGGCTCGCCGATACCGGACAGCATCAGCAATTGCGGTGAGTTGATGACGCCACCGGCAAGGATGACCTCACGCTCCGCCCGCGCGGTGAGCAACTCCCCGCCGACCTCGTACTCGACGCCGACCGCGCGATTCTTTTCCATCAGAACCCGCGTGGCCATCGCCTGCACCTCGATGGACAGCCCTGGCCGGGACAGCGCCGGCTTGAGGTATGCGAGCGCGGTGCTGCAGCGCCGGCCATTGCGGATCGTCGTCTGCCAGGAGCCGAAGCCCTCCTGTTGCGCGCCGTTATAGTCGTCCGTATGCGGATGTCCCGCCGCGATGCCCGCCTCGCTGAAGGCTTCGATCAGAGGATCCTGGAACTTGCAAACGTCGACCGAAAGCGGCCCGCCGGTCCCGCGGTAAGCGTCGGCCCCACCGACCCAGTTCTCCAGCTTGCGGAAATAGGGCAGCACATGCGCGTAGCTCCAGTCCGGCGAGATCGACTTTGCCCAGCGCTCGTAGTCGCCGCGATGGCCACGCACATATGCCATCGCATTGATCGAGGAGGAGCCACCGACGACCTTGCCCCTGGCGCACTCGAGCCCGCGCCCGCCCATGCAGTCCTCGGGCTCGGCGAAGTACATCCAATCGTGCATCCGGTTGAGCAGCAGTCGCGGCCAGCCGAGCGGAATGTGCAACCACGGATCGCGGTCCCACCCGCCGGCCTCGAGCAGCAACACGGAGACGTCGGCATCCTCGGTCAGGCGCGCGGCCAGCGTGCAACCCGCCGATCCCGCTCCGACGATGATGTAGTCATACGCTCTCGCACCGGCCATGTGACGGTCTCCCCCTCGGGTTCTGGAATTCGGTTGGAGGCGAAGAAGTGCCACAATCCCGCACCGGCCGTCCAGACTTGGCCACCGCGAGCGCCGATCCCAACGCAAAAGGCGCCGCCGATGCCCGCGGCACCAGCGACGCCAATTGGAAATCACGACGCCTTACGGCTCAGCGCTTGGGGAGTCCGGCGGCTCGGGCCTGCTGCTCCTCGATAACGATCTGCTTTTTCGTAAAGGCATCCATTTCTGCCGGCTTCATGATCATCGGCGCAATACCGAGCTTCTCGAGCCTGGATGCAGTCGCCGGGTTCTTCAAGGTCTTGACTGCAGCGTCGTGCAGCTTGTCGATGATCGGACGCGGCGTCTTGCCGGGCGCAAACAGGTAAAAATTGAGCCCGAACTCGCTGTTCGGATACCCGGCCTCGAACGACGTCGGTACTTTCGGTAGTGCAGAGGATTTCACCTTGGCAGAGACCGCTAGGCCGAGCAGCTTGCCCGAGTTGATGTGCGGTAGCGCCGGAAGAATGGGCGAGAAGTAGATGTCGACCCGACCAGTCATCACCTCGGTGATCGATTCGGGCGCACCCTTGAACGGCACCATTCGGCCTTCGATCTTCATCTCCTTGATGAAGTGGGCGCCATTGAGATGCGTGCCCGAGCCTGCGACTGCCGCATACGTAATGCCGCCGGGCCGCTTCTTGGCAGCCGCGACGAGATCCTTGATGCTGTTGAGATTCTGGCCCGAAGATATGATCAGCACATGGGGCGACGTCCCCAGCGGCGTGATGCCGGCGAAATCCGTCTCGATATTGTACGGCATGTTCGCAAGCAGGGCGGGTGCGAGCGTATGAAGATTGGTATTGACCAGAAGCGTGTAGCCATCGGGATCGGCCTTTGCGACCGCATTGGCGCCGATCGTCCCGCTGCCGCCCGGTCGGTTCTCGAAGATCACCGGCTGGCCCAATTGCTGGCTGAAGCCGTCTCCCACCACGCGTGCTACTGAATCGGCGGCGCTGCCTGCCGAAAGCGTGATGACGATCTTGATCGGCTTGCTGGGGAACTGCTGCGCGACGGCGTGCCCAGCGGTCGCGGCCATCGCGGCGACGACGCCGGCGGATGCGGCGAGCGCGCTCTTCCAGCTCGCTTGTGACTTGGTTCTCGAATTCATATTGGCGTTCCTCTTGCTTTTTGTGACCCGCACATGCTGCCGAAAAGAAATGCCGGATGCCTCGACGGCAAGTCACCCGACCAAAGCTCCACCGCCAGCCAGCGCAGCCCTACACGCGGTCAAGCTAGTCGCTCGTGCCCAGCCTGTCACGTCGGCGGTTCGCACGAGTGCTGTCGGCCACAGCCTCACGGTGATAGCCTGACCCGAGCATCGGAATGTCCAATCCACAGGAGTGCCCGAACATGATCGCCGTGACGCCGTCCTTGCTGCAGGAGATCGCACCGACCGGCCGCCTGCGCGCGTCGATCAACCTCGGCAACTCCGTCCTTGCCCAGGGCACGCCCGAAGCACCGCGCGGCGTCTCCGTCGATCTCGCCAACGAGCTCGGCAAACGGCTGGGGCTCGCTGTCGAGTTCATCTGCTGGCCCGCAGCCAAGCCGTCGTTCGACACCGTCAAGGCCGGCAACGCCGACATCGGCTTCCTTGCTCACGAGCCCGCCCGCGCAGCCGAGGTCGAGTTCACCGCGCCTTATGTCGAGATCGAAGGCGCCTACATGGTGCGGAAGTCATCGCCCATTCAGTCTATCGACGAGGTCGACCGTCCCGGCAACCGCATCTGCGTCGGCCCAGGCTCCGCCTACGATCTCTATCTGACGCGCACGCTGAAGCACGCCGAGCTGGTCCGCTCGACGATCGGCGGCGGTTCCGCGAATATCGAGATGTTTCTGAAGGACAATCTCGAGGTCTGCGCCAATGTCCGCCAACCGCTCGAGGCATGGGCCGCAAAGGACCCTGATGTTCGCCTGCTGCCCGGCCGTTTCATGGTCATCGGCCAAGCCATGGCCTTGCCCAAGGGCCGCCCGCATGCGACTGCCTACCTAAAGGCGTTCGTCGAGGAGATGAAAGCGAGCGGCTTCGTCGCCGACGGCTTGAAGCGCTCCGGCCAGATCGCCACTGTCGCGCCTTCGGCGTGAGGCTTGCCACCTCGCCCTCAAACCGCCCCACTGCGCCAACACTGTTCAATTGGCGCGGGCGGGAGAAGCGCGATTTCAAGAGGGGCAAGTATGAGTAGATGGTTGGACCGGCGGGCAGAGCCGCCGCGCGCGCGCGACGATCGGCACACATTGCTGTCCATCGGCCCGGAGGTCACGATCACCGGCAGCATCGAGTACGACGGCGACATCGAGATCCAAGGCTTCGTAAAAGGCGAGATCCGCTGCGCGTCGATCAATGTGGCCCGCCACGGCACCGTATCCGGCACCATTGTCGCGTCGAGCGCGATCATCTCCGGCGGCGTCAGCGGCGCGATCTTTGCCGAAGCGCTGGTATTGAAGGCCAACAGCGACGTCGAAGGCGAGATTTGCTACCGCGAACTCGCGCTCGAGCAGGGCAGCTATTTCGAGGGCAAGTCGCGCCCCCACGACAACCCGCTCGAAATGGCGGACGCCGCACCCGACGCCACGCCGCGCGCCCAGCCCATCCCGCAACTGCGGATCGCCTGAGCGACCGTTCCAGAACGACGGTGTGAAACGACTGAACACACGGTCATTGCCGGCGTAAGCATCCCCCACCTCACCTCGTCATCCCGGCGAAGGCCGGGACCCAGATCACTCATCGTCTACGGAACGACGCCATGGTCCGCGAAGTCGGGCCACCCACGACACCGATGTAGCGGAAGCTCCGCGCCGCTTTTGCTCCAACGCGTCGCATTCGAGGCACGTGGATGGCCGAGCTGAACCCGGCCATCCACGACCCTTCATCGATCCCGGATCGAAGCCAAATTCTCGGCCGGCTCAGTTCTTCCCCGTGCTCATCGACTGGAAGAACTCGCCGTTGGTTTTGGTCTTGTGCAAACGGTCGACCAGGAACTCGATGGCGTCCTGCGTGCCCATCGGATTGAGGATGCGGCGCAGGATGTAGGTCTTCGACAGCTGATCCTTTGGAATGAGCAGGTCTTCCTTTCGCGTGCCGGACTTCGCGATGTCGATCGCCGGGAACACGCGCTTGTCGGACACCTTGCGGTCGAGCACGATCTCGGAGTTGCCCGTGCCCTTGAACTCCTCGAAGATCACCTCGTCCATACGGCTGCCCGTGTCGATCAGCGCCGTCGCGATGATGGTCAGCGAACCGCCTTCCTCGATGTTGCGCGCCGCACCGAAGAACCGCTTCGGGCGTTGCAGCGCGTTGCTGTCTACGCCGCCAGTCAGCACCTTGCCCGACGACGGTACGACGGTGTTGTAGGCTCTGCCCAGTCGCGTGATCGAATCGAGCAGGATCACCACGTCGCGCTTGTGCTCGACGAGGCGCTTGGCCTTCTCGATCACCATCTCGGCTACCTGCACGTGTCGGCTCGCCGGCTCGTCGAACGTCGAGGCGATGACCTCGCCCTTCACCGTCCGTGACATGTCCGTGACCTCCTCCGGCCGCTCGTCGATCAGCAGCACGATGAGGTAGACCTCAGGATTGTTATGCGTGATGGAGTGCGCGATGTTTTGCATCAGCACCGTCTTGCCCGTGCGCGGCTGGGCGACGATCAGCGCGCGCTGGCCCTTACCGATCGGCGCCACGATGTCGATCACCCGCGGCGACAGATCCTTGATGGTCGGGTCCTCGATCTCCAGCTTCAGCCACTTCGTCGGATAGAGCGGCGTCAGGTTGTCGAAGTTGACCTTGTGTCGCGCGTTTTCCGGGTCCTCGAAATTGATCCGGCTGACCTTGAGCAGCGCGAAGTATCGCTCACCCTCCTTGGGGCTGCGGATATGGCCCTCCACGGTATCGCCGGTGCGCAGGGCAAAGCGGCGGATCTGGGAAGGCGAGATGTAGATGTCGTCGGGACCAGGCAGATAGTTGGCGTCCGGCGAGCGCAGGAAGCCGAAGCCGTCCTGCAGCACTTCCACGACACCGCTGCCGGTGATTTCGATCTCTTTCGCCGCGAGTTGCTTCAGCACGGCGAACATGAGCTCCTGCTTGCGCATGGTGCTGGCGTTCTCCACGCCATACTCCTCGGCGAAAGCGAGCATTTCGGTAGGCGATTTCGACTTGAGGTCGTCGAGCTTCATTTCGGCCATAAGTGGCTCCGATGGCGACGGTGCGTGCATTGGGGCGGGCGAGAGGTGTGCCGCACGGTCGATAAAGTAAGGTGGGAAGGGGGCGGGATGGAGTGCCACGCAGTGTTCGGGCGGGGCACGGGCGCGGCGAACCTCTACGTCGCCGAGCAAGCCTCCTGCAGACCTGCATATCAAATCGCGTCACCGTGCGAAAGCCCACTTTTGCAATTCACGCGCTGATTTTGAAGTTGAATCTCAGTATGCGCATAGCCAGACGACGCTCTCCCGCCCTGGCTTAGCCCCCCCCCGGAGTGCCAGATTGCGCCGGAAGCTACATTTCACCCCCGGACGTGGCATCGAAGAAATTGATTGCCTCGACAACTCTGCCATCTCGGTACTCGGAGGCCAACACCCTTCGTGGCCGATGACAGCGGACCGTGACGCCGAGGGTTGAAGCGCCGAAGTCCGCCCGGAAATGTCGGGACGATCAAGTCGAAGAAGTCCATAATGGTGCTGGTATCGCTCGGAAATCACCTCGACGCAGCGTAATGGGCGAGGGCCGTCAACTCGTCGTCGTTCGCCCCGACGATTACCGCAGTCATGGCCGTATCCGCTCCGCTGCGGGTGTTGTCGCGATAGGCCTGCATCGCAAGGACCATGTAGTCGATGCGTTGCTTGGCGAGCCGCGGCATCTGCTCCTGCCCGGCAAGTGTCGGCAGGTGGCACGATGCGCACCGGAGCCTTTGAGCCAGCGCCGCCCCCTTCTTCACCAGATCCGGATCGACCTTCTCCTCGCTGGCCTTCGGCGGCAGCTTCGCAAAGTGTCCCGCCAGCGCTTGAAGATCCTCGTCCTTCAGGTCTTTGACGACGTCCGCCATCGGCTCGATCTTGCGCACCCCTTCGCGCATCAGAAACAGCTGATTGAGAATGAAGAACTCTGGCTGCCCAGCCAGCGAAGGCACACGCTCCAGCCGCGAGTTGCCGTCCGCGCCGTGGCACGCCACACACTGCTCGATGCGCTTGGCGAGGTCCGGCTGCTGCCCCGCTGCCGGAGCCCCGCACGCCATCGAGAAGGCGCACGCCAGGAAGGTCGCCGAGCGAACGACCGACGCCCTTCCACTCCTCACGTGCACCCCGTTTGAACCGATCACGACCTACCTCTTGGCGACTTTCGCAGCCCCATAAGTGATGCGATAGGTCGCCCCGTTCTGCTCGTCGGAGACCAGCAGAGCACCATCGGGCATTGGCAGAACGTAAGTCGGCCGGCCGTAGAACTTGTTTTCCTTCTCATCCAGCAGCCCGCGCATGAACGGCTCGATCCTCGCCTTGCCGCCGCTGATCCGCGCCACGGCAACGTCGTACCCGAATTTCTTCTCGCGGTTCCACGAGCCGCGCCGCGCGATGAAGGCGACGTTCTGATAGGATTTCGGGAACATCTTGCCGGTGTGGAACTTGATGCCGAGCGCGCCGGCATGAGGGCCGAGCAGCGCTGCCGGCATCGTCACGCCGGCACACGGATTGGGTTTGCGCACGTCTCGATCGGCAATGCCGTTGGCATGACAATACGGAAAACCGAAGTTGGCGCCCTCGTTGCCCTTGGCGATGCGGTTGAGTTCGTCCTCTGGCCCGTCGTTGCCGGCCCAATCGCGGCCGTTGTCGGTAAACCACAGCTCCTTTGTAACCGGGTGCCAGTCGAAACCGACCGTGTTGCGCACGCCGCGCGCGACGATCTCCATGCCCGTTCCATCCGGATTGTAACGGCGGATCTGGCCGTGGATGCCTGGGTTGATCTCGCAGATGTTACAGTTCGCACCGACTTGAATGTAGAGCTTCCCGTCCGGTCCGAACGCAGCATACTTCCAGTTGTGATGGATCTCAGGCGGCAGCCCGAACGCAGCCGTCAGGTCGGCGGGCGTTCCTGGATTGTCGAGCTTGTCCTCGATGCCGTCGTAGCGCAGCACCCGGTTGATCGCGAGCACATAGAGCGCTCCGTTGCGGAAGGCGAGCCCGTTGGGCTGTGTAAGGCCCTGCGCGATCGTTCGCACCCGCCGCTTTCCGCCCTCGTCGGTGATTGCATAAACGCGGCCGATCTGCCGCGTCCCCATGAAGATGGTGCCCTTGTCGCCACGCACCAGGGTGCGCGCGCCGGCATGACCGCTGGACCACACCTCCGCCTTGAAGCCGGCCGGCAGCTTGATCTTGTCGAGCGGCAGCTTTTCGGCGCCTGCTGCGATCGGCGGGGTCGGATGAGGCCTGAGCCCCGGCTCCTGCTTACTCGCCTTCGGGTTGGACTTGTCGATGGCGCTGAGACCCGGCGGGCCTTGCGCGATCACAGCACCCCCCGACAGCGCTATGACAGCCGCCGCGCCGAGCAGTGTTCTGACTGACCTCATGGTCATTCCTCCCTGAATGGCCTGCAAATTGACTAGGCAGGTCCCGATTTGATGCCGGCATTAGTAGGTCCACGCGGCCCCCGGCGCAATCGTGCGCTCGCACCATTTTTCCGTCCCTTGCCTGCGTCCGACGCGAGAAGCTCCGATGGCTGGCGATGTCGCTTGGCGGGCGGTACGCTTGGCGCCGACTCCCCCGCTGCCGTAGTGTTCGACCTCTCAACCTCGGAGACCGGCCCGATGCTTACCCGCCCCCGCCGCAGCGTGCTCTACATGCCCGCATCCAACGACCGCGCGATCGAGAAAGCGCGAAGCCTGCCCGTGGACGCCGTCGCCCTCGACCTCGAGGACAGCATCGCGCCCGAGCGCAAGCACGAAGCCCGCGCCGCCGCCGTAGCCGCCATCAAGGCCGGCGGCTTTGGCCAACGCGAGGTGATCATTCGCCTCAACGGAACGACCACGCCCTGGTTCAACGCTGACCTCGAGGCTGCAGTTTCCGCCGCACCGGACGTCATCCTCGTCCCGAAGGTCGAGCGACCCCACCAGGTAGCGCAGATCGGCTACCTTCTGAAATCGCAGGGCGCGAAGCAGAAAACGCGCCTTTGGATCATGGTTGAAACCCCGCTCGCCGTGCTCAACGTGAGGGATCTGGCTGCTGGGTCCAGTCGATTTCCCGATTCCCGCCTGTCAGCTCTCGTGCTCGGCAACAACGACATCCTGAAAATTACCCGCGGCCAGGACCACCCCGACCGGCTGCCACTGATGCTGGCCCTTCAATCATGCCTCTACGCAGCCCGCAGCTATGACCTCGCCATGCTCGACGGCGTCTACAACAACTTCCGCGACCTCGAAGGCTTCCGCCGCGAATGCGAGCAGGGCCGTCTCCTCGGCATGGACGGCAAGACGCTGATCCACCCTGGCCAGATCCCCATCGCCAACGAGGTCTACGGCCCTTCGGCCGCCGAACTCGAGTGGGCCCG
>CAMAYR010000053.1 GCA_945862355.1 Devosia equisanguinis
ACCGGGTAGCGCGCCTGCTCCGAGATTTTCACGGGTGGACGGCCCGACGTCGAATCAACCTAGCCTCCAGGCCATGAACCCGCCCTGAATGCGACTGCTGCGACGATACATCCTTGGACTCAGCCGGTGCGCCTAGTTCTGCATCGGAGCCAGCACCCAGCCGAGCACGATGAGGGCCGCCGCGGCCGGCGCCAGAAACAGCGACCACTGCGAGGCGACGCGCAGCACCCCGGTCCACATGGCGCCGAGAAACACACCGGCAAACAGGATCGACCAACCGCCCATCTCGCCCCGATTGCGCAGCGCGAACACGAACCCGATGACGAGGCAGGCAAGCCCTAGCAGAACCGGAAGCGCTGGCGCCCTGACGTGCAATTCTCCCATCGGCCAGCCGTAATGCAGCGCGAACAATCGATAGGTGGCGAGACTGAGCCCCCACCCGAAAGCACCAGCGGCGGCATAGAAAAGGACGTCGAAGATCATTGTCGGTACCGATCTTGCTGCTGGCAGGCCGCGCGGAAGAAGTCTGTGAAGTGCTTGCCCAACCGTCGAGCCGTAACTCCCGTGTCGTTCCGCCACCGCGGCGTGCAGACCGGAAATCCATTCTTGGCAACCATTCTAGCCTGAATCGCGGCTTTTCGGGAGTAGCCGCGACCGCGTTCCCCAATCGCCCTTCGACCAGGGTTAAGCCGCAGCCTCCCCGTGATGGGCACCTCCACCGGTTCAGCCCTACCTACCACCTGCGCGTTGCGGCATCGCCCCACCTGGGATTGCCACCTGGGACTACCCGCTGAGATTGCCGGCTGACACGCAGAGCCCTCGGCATTAGTCTGCGAAATGAAGCGATCTGACTAAGGCCAAAGGGCACCACCGCACCATCCCGCCATGCCACGGCGAGAATGACTGCCCACTCGAGGGGAGGAAGGCATGGCCCGGGACGCTGGCCTGCCGCTGGATCGGCGCCGGTTCATCACTGGCGCGGCTGTGGCAGGCGCCGCCACGACTTTGACGCCATCGGCGACCGCGCCTACTGGCGGGCTCGCCCACGCCCAGGCGCGCAAGGCCGCCCCCCCCCACCCCGTCTGCGATGCAGGCTGAGACCGGCCAGCCCATCGCCTGGAGCCGGATGCTCGATGGCAAGCCCGGCTCAGACTTCATGGTCGACGTGCTACGCGCGCTGGACATCGAGTACGTCGCCACCAACCCCACATCGAGTTGCAGAGGCCTGCACGAATCCATCATCAATTATGGGCCACAGCCCAACAAGCGGCCCGAGCTGCTCACCGTGCTGCACGAGGAGAGCGGAACGGGCATCGCCCACGGCTACGCCAAGGTCGCGGGCAAGCCGATGGGCCTCTTGTTCCATGGAACAGTCGGCGTGCAGCACGCCGCGATGGCGCTCTACAACGCCTGGTGCGACCGCGTGCCCATGATCATGATCTGCGGCAACCACGTCGACGCTGCCGCCCGGCTGCCGGGTGTGCCGACCACCCACTCCGCCCAGGATCCCCTCGGCATCGTGCGCGACTTCACCAAGTGGGACGACCAGCCGGCGTCGCTGCAAGCCTATGCAGAGGCGATGGTGCGCGCCTACCGCATCTCAATGACACCCCCGATGGAGCCCGTCGCCATCTCGCTCGACGCACATCTCCAGGAACACGGGATCGCCAAAGGGGCCAGGCTGTCCATTCCCCGATTGGTGGTGCCAACCCCGCCGCAAGGCGAAAGCGGCGCGGTCAGAGAGCTAGCCCGATTGATCGTGGCGGCCCAAAATCCGGTAATCGTCGCCGACCGCCTCGCGCGCACGCAGCGCGGCCAGGCATTGCTCATGGAACTGGCCGAAACCCTCGAGATCCCCGTCGTCGATCAGTACGGCCGGCAGAACTTCCCCAACCGTCACCATCTCAATCAGACCTTCCGCCGCGCTAATGCAATCGGCAACGCCGACCTCGTGATCGGGCTCGAGCTGACCGACTTCTGGGGGACCGTCAACAGTTTCGCGGACACGCCGCATCCAGCTCACCGCCCCACGATCAAACCCGGCACGAAGCTCGCCAGCATTACCGCCCTCGACCTCTACATTCGTTCCAACTATCAGGACTTCCAGCGTTTCCAGCCCGTCGATCTGGCCATTGCGGCCGACGCGGAGGCGACACTGCCCTCCCTCATCGAGGAGGTGAAGCGGTCTGCAACACCTGCCGCGCGTGCCAACGCCCAGCGGCGCGGCGCGGCACTTCGCCAGTCGGCAGCAGATATCGCCGAGCGCAATCGTGCCAACGCCGCCATTGCCTGGGACGCGAGCCCCGTATCCATGGCGCGCATTACCGCCGAGATCTGGAACGTGATCCGAAACGAGGACTGGGCACTCGTCTCGCGCGACAGCCAGCAGAGCGCATGGCCCCATCGGCTATGGAATTTCGACAAGCCCTATCAGTTCATCGGCCACTCCGGTGGCGCCGGCGTCGGCTACGGCCTGCCGGCCGCGATCGGCGGCGCGCTCGCCCACCGTGCGCACGGCCGGCTCGCCGTCAATATCCAGGCCGATGGCGATGCACTCTATGCTCCCGGCGCGTTGTGGAGTGCCGTCTATCACAAGATCCCCCTGCTGACCGTGATGCACAACAACCGCGGCTATCATCAGGAGGTCATGCATGTGCAGCGCATCGCCAACTGGCGCCAGCGCGGTGTGGACCGGCAGTGGATCGGCACCCAGATCGACAACCCCGCACCCGACTTCGCCAAGCTCGCCCAGTCCTTCGGCATGGCGTCGTTCGGACCGATCAGCGATCCAAGCGACCTCGGCCCGTTATTGACGAAGGCCGTGGCAATCGTGAAATCCGGCGAGCCGGTGTTGCTCGATGTCGTCTGTCAGCCGCGCTGAATAAGGACAACGCAATGATCCTCTCGCGGTCTGCCGTCATCACCGCGCTGGTGCTCGGGGCGGCAACAGCCACGGCCGCAACGGTCGAGGCCCAAACGACCGACGCCGGCAAAGGCCGGCGGATCTTCGTCGAGAAGGGCTGCTGGGCCTGCCACGGCTATAGCGGCCAGGGCGGCGTTGCGGGACCCAGGATCGCACCTGAACCGATGCCGCTCGAGGCGCTGATCCCGTTCCTGCGCAACGCATCCTCGACGCGGATGCCGCCCTACGATGCCCGCTCCCTGCCCGACACGGAGGTACGCCAGATTCACGCCTGGCTCGCCTCCCTGCCGCAACCGGCCGACTGGCGCACGATCCCGCTTCTCCAGAGCACGATGCCTGAGACCCAGAAGTAGTCCGACCGGCGCGGGCCCGTTACGTCCGACCAATGCCTGCCTCACCGCCGCGGCACGGCCGGATGCCTTGCGAGGCGTGCTTGAGCGGCAAGCCGGATCGGCGCGTTGGAGGCCCCGAAGCCCTTGTAGCCGCGGCGCTCGACGAACTCGAAGAAGAACATGCCATCGAAGCTCTGCGAGTAGGCCTGCAGATACTCGCCGTGCTCGTCGCGGTCGTAGAGGATGTTGTCCCTGGCGAAGCTTTCGATGCGTCCCGGGGCCAGATCCAGACGTGCGTCCAGATCGTCGTAGTAGGTCGCAGGCACCTGCAGCATCGGCACGCCGTTGGCCACGGTCGCGCTGAGATCATCGGTGTTGAACGCGATGTGCTGCACGCCGGAGCCGAAGAAATCCGACAGGAACCGAGCGGATTGAGTGCGCAGGCTCTGCGACCCGTTAAGCACGATCCGCAGTGCCCCGTCGCGGGACTGGATCACCTGGCTTCGCACGAGCCCGCCGGGATCGGCGATGTCGAGTTCCTTGGTCTTCTCCACGTCGAGCAGGGAACCATAAAACAGCAGCCAGGACAGCATTTCCTCGTATTGCATCGACTGCGAGATATGATCGACGCCCGTAAGGCCGATGCCGGCCATCTGCGCCCCCGTCGGCCTGAACTCGATATCCCAGACCCGCGACAGCTTGCTCGTGGGATCGGTGAAATAGATCAGGCTGCCGCCCAGCCCGCGAACGGCTGGAACCTCTAGCTCGCCTGGCCCGACCGGCTGGCGGAAGGGCCGGTCGAGCAGTCCTTCTGCACGATCCATCGTCGCTGCCGCATCCTCCACCTCGAGGCCGATCGCGCACACACTCATGCCGTGCGTGATCTGATAGGCATGTGCGAACCCGTCCTTCTCGGCGTTGAGCACCAGATTGACGGCGCCCTGCGTCCAGCGCGAGACGTCCTTGGACACATGCCGGCCGGTGTGAGTGAAACCCATGCCCGCCAGCAGTCCCCCGAGCGTCTGCGAACCCTTCTCGTCGACGGCGAACTCGATGAACTCCACGCCCAGACAACGGGACTGAGGCGGCAGGGCTGGCTGTTCTTCGTCGGTGCTGCCGCCCCCCGCACGCTTCGTGCGATCGAGCAGGTAGATGAGCGAGCGACGCCCATCGACGGCGACGGAGCGGGCGGAGCCGGCTCGGAACTGGTCGTTGAAGATCTCCAACGACAGCGGACCCGCATAGCCGGTCGCTGCCAGCGCATCCATGAACGCGTCGATCGGCAGGTCGCCCTGGCCTGGGAAGCAACGGAAGTGGCGGCTGCATTGCATCACGTCCATCTCGAGCCAGGGTGCATCGGCGATCTGGACGAGGAAGATGCGATCGCCGGGGATGGAGCGGATGGGCTTCAGGTCTGTCCGCATCGCGCAGATATGAAAGCTGTCGAGCACGAGGCCGACGGCTGGGTGGTCGGCGCGCCGCACCACCTCCCACGCATTTCTATAGTCGTCGACGTGATGGCCCCAGGAGAGCGCCTCGTAGGCGACGCGCATCCCGCGTCCTGCCGCCAGATCGCCGAGATCGCGAAAGTCCTGCGCCGCCCTATCGATGCCGCCGTGCGCCTCGGGGGACACATTGGAGCACACCATCAGAAGCCCGCAGCCGAGCTCCGCCATCGTGTCGAGTTTGCGCGCAGCGCGTGCCAACCCGCGCGATCGGCGCGGCTCGTCCCAGCCCTCGAAGTCGCGAAACGGCTGGAACGCGATCGGCGACAACCCGAGATCGGCCATGCGCTGACGCGCTTCAAGGTTGGTACCGTTGAACGTGAGCAGATCGTTCTCGAAGATCTCGATGCTCTTGAAGCCCGCCACCGCCGCGGCCTCGAGCTTCTCGGGCAGATCCCCCGACAGGCACACTGTCGCGATTGCAGTGCGCATTCCAGGTCTCCTTCTTCGGACCAGTTGGAAGGCCAGTCTTCCACGCTCTACGCGTCGCCGCCCGATATCGTTGCAGAAGTGCGCGCGATCATGAAGCCCGTGCTGAAGCAGCGCGGTTCCCCCCGGCAGTTCGCCAAGTGGAGCACCACGATATCTCGCCGCTCCGCCGTTAGAGGCGGTTACCGCAGATTACTGCAGAATGAGGTCGCCGGGAACGAGGGAACCCGTCTCGACACCCATCAGCATGACCGTGCCGGTGTAACCCGACTGGCTGTCGTGAAAGAGGAGGCCGGTGTTCCCGCCCCAATCCTGCACTTCCACAACGAGGTTCTCTCGGTTGGAGAAGCTCGACTGCACGACGTCCTGTCCGACCTCGAAATCGAAAATCTGCACGAGCGCTTGATCCGACGACAGGAAGCCGTCGAACAGAACGGTGGTATCGGCACCGGCTCCGCCTCTGATGTATTCGGTACCCGCGCTCCAGATTTCGAATCTATCGTCTCCGTCGCCACCCCACATGCCCATTGCGCCGACCCCGAAGGCCGCGATCGTGTCGTTGCCGGCACCGCCGAAGGCCGCAGACCACTCGCCGGCTGTGAAGCCACCGTCCGAAATCCAGTCGTCGCCGTCTCCGCCCTCGATCCAGTCGACGCCGCCACCGCCCGAAATTGTGTCGTTGCCCGCCGATCCAAAGATCGCGTCGTCACCCTCGCCACCGACGAGCAGATCACCCGTCGTGCCAAAACCGAACAAGACGTCGTTGCCCGAGCCCCCGTTGATCTCGTTGTACGCGGCATCGCCCTGAAGCCAGTCATCGCCGGGGGTGCCCACGATATTTTCGACGTTACTGATCGTGTCGGTGCCGTCTTCAGCCCATGCCTTGCCGGCAGCGAGATCGACCACGACACGGGCCGGACCAACGACATTAGAGAATAAGGAGAAGTCGATGGTATCGGTACCTGTGCCGCCGTCGATCACATCGTCGCCCAGCCCTCCAAAAATGTAGTCATTCCCTCCGCCGCCGAGCAGGGTGTCGTTGCCACCGCGACCGTCCAGGCCATCGTGGCCGCTGCCGCCCGCGAGGACATTGTTGGCGCCGTCTCCAAAGATCCCGTCGTCCTGCGCTGAACCTGTCACGTTTTCAACGTTGGAGATCTGGGCGATGTCCCGGACCACATAGCTGGAGCCTACCTGGTAGTGGTATGTCGCCGCACCCGTCGCGAGATCGACGTTGAGATATCCAGCGGGATCGTCGTAGGCGGGGCTGTCGAAGCTGGCGGTGTCTCGACCCGCGCCGCCATCGATCGTGTCGCTACCTCCCCCCCCGACAATGGTGTCGTTCTCAGCTCCACCCGACAGCGTTTCCGAAAGCGTAGTGCCTTGGACGACCATGACTTGAACCTCAGACAGCGTTGATACCGGACGATCTGCAGTCCACGTAGCAATCCGCATGCCATTGGCTGAAGTCCTCGCCGCTGCGGGCGTCCTGCCCATTACCGCTCATCACACCCGATTATCCCGCATTGGACTGACCCCATCGGCCCGTGCCACATTTCACCCAGCAATGTCTCAAAATGGGGAGCGCCATGGAAATCGAGGGCATGAACTTCGAGTTGCCGGAAGAACTCGTGCAGATGCGCGACACGTTGCGCCGGTTCGTCGATCGCGAAATGATCCCGATCGAGCGGCAGGTGCGCTCCACCTACAAGACCGATCCCAAGCCCATCGCAGTGCTCACCGAGAAGGCCAAGGCGCTGGGGCTCGAGGGTTTCGACGTTCCCGAGGAGCACGGCGGACTGGGCCTCGGGCTCACCGCCAAGGTGATCGTGTGGTCCGAGCTTGCCCGCTCGATCGCTCTGCCCTCGCGCGGCGGCGCGCTGCTCGGGCCCGCCATCAGCCCGATCCTCTACGCGCTGAACCCGGCCCAGCAGGAGAAGTACCTCAAGCCGACGCTGGCGGGAAAATACCGCTGGTGCTTCATGCAGACCGAGCCCGACGCCGGCGCCGACCCGTCCTCGATGCGCACCCGGGCCGTGCGCGAGGGTGACCATTACGTCATCAACGGCAACAAGCGCTTCATCTCGTTCGCGGGAGACTCGGACTACGCCCAGGTCATCGCGCTCACCGACCCCGACAAGAAAGCGCGCGGAGGCATCTCGGCCTTCGTCGTGCCGATCAAGACACCGGGACTTAAGCTCGTGCGCCAGCAGGAGCTGATGGTCGACGACCGGCCTTGGGAGGTGACCTTCGACAACGTCAAGGTGCCCGTCGAGGACCGGATCGGCGAGGAAGGCGAGGGCTTCAAGCATGCCCAGCACTGGCTCAACACCGGGCGCATTCGTCACGGCGCGCGGTCGATGGGCGTCATGGAGCGCTGCCTGGAGCTCGCCGCCTCCTACGCCAAGCAGCGCGTGACTTTCGGCCAGCCGCTCGCCAATCGGCAGTCGATCCAGTGGATGCTTGCGGAGATGTATACCGACCTGCATCAGCTCAGGCTCATGGTCTACCACGCGGCCTGGAAGTACGACCGCGGCGAGGACATTCGCAACGAAGCCTTCATGTGCAAGAACTTCGGCAACATCCAGTCGTTCATCGCCGCAGACAAATGCATGCAGATCCACGGCGGCATCGGCATGTCGACCGACCTGCCGATCGAGACCTTGTGGCGCGACCAGCGCAGCATGCAGATCACCGAGGGCCCGACGGAGGTTTTGAAAATGACGCTCGCCCGCCACGTGCTCAAGGAATACGGCGGTTGAGTCCCAGGAGGGTGTCCGACACTACGGGTCTGACACCCTTCCCCGTTATCCGAAGGCGACACATGTGATCGCTCTCGCGTGCGATCGCTCTCAAACGCGCAAATCCGCGCCCTTGATCTGATAAAGCACCAGCGCGGTCGCCACTGCGAGGTTGAGGCTATCGAGCGTGCCGGCCATCGGAATGCGCACGAGCCGCGAGCAGGCAGCACGCACCTCCTCGCTCATGCCCGGCCCTTCGCTGCCCATCACGAGCAGCACCGGCCCGCGAGGTGAAGCCTTGCGGAAATCCTCGCTCGCCTCGAGATGCGTGCCGACGACATCCCCGCTCCAGGCGCCCGCCAGCGCCACGAACGCAGCCCGGTCCATGCGCACCAGCGGCACGGCGAAGATCGAGCCCATCGTCGCGCGCACGCATTCGTGGCTGTAGGGATCGCAACAATTGCCGACGAGTATGACGCCGCGCGCGCCGACAGCGTCCGCGGTGCGAATGATCGTGCCAAGATTGCCCGGATCGCGCACTTCTTCCAGCGCGAGCCAAAGGTCGTCCGACCCCAGATCCGCCGTCGCGGGGGGCTCGGCCCAGCGCTGCTCGAACACGCCGATCATCGCCTGGGGGTTCTCCTTGGCCGCTATCTTCATGAGCACTGTCGGGCTCACCGCCAGCACATCCGCGCGCGCGGCGAGCGCCCAGTCGAGAAGGGACAGCCCGACGTCCCCCTGCTCGGCCCAAGCCTGCGTGACGAGGATACGCGGCTCGAAGCCGGCTTCGCGCGCCGACACGAGCAGGGACGCCCCTTCGGCGACGAACATCCCCGTATCGCGACGCGCCTTGCGCATCTCGAGCGAGCGGATCAGCTTCACGCGCTCGTTCTGCAGACTGGTGATGAGGGTCGGCTCGCGCGGCATGGCTCGCGTTCTATCCGTTGGCATGAGCCGCGAGCAGTCGGCCAACCAGGCACCGACGTCAAGGCATTCCGATCGAAGGGCCCGTCCACACCCATGTGACTTCCATGACTTGATGCGCGAACCCGAATCGCCCCAAACAACTTTCAGGGGTTGTAGACCCAAGAGCGGGCACGAGGGCTCCCATGAACGTCATGACGCCGACGGCGACAGCACATACGAACGATCTCGAGCGGATCGCCGATACCACTGCCAATGCCTGCATAGCGACGCGGGTTCGCCAACTGTCGCGGATCGTCACGAGGGTCTACGACGACGCGATGCGGCCCTTGGGCATCACCGCCAGTCAATTCACGCTGCTCACGCAGCTTGCATCTCGCGACGGAATTACCGCCGTCGAAATCGGTGGCGACCTGGACATCGAGAAATCTACCTTGTCTCGAAATTTGAAGCGGATGCTGGCGCTGGGGCTCATCACGATGGACCCGCCGGCAGGCCGTCGCGGTCGCGGCTTGCATCTGACACCTAAAGGTCAGTCCGTGATCAAGGAGGCCTATCCGGTTTGGCTCTCAGCTCAGCAGCGCGCCGTGAGTTTCATGGGTCCCGAGACCCGCGGAACACTCGATGGCTTGCTCAACAGCGCCGAGCGCCTCATCTCGGATTGAGCGATCTATCGCTTTACCCGACATATTCGACCCCGTTACCCTCGCCGGTAGCGGGGTTTGTCATTGGAGCAGACGAATGTTTCCACAGAGCTTGACCAGGCGTGCCGAGGATCTGCTCAGCCGATTGCGCGCGAAGGGTCTCCAGATCAGCACCGCGGAAAGTTGTACCGGCGGCCTGATCGCAGGGTTGCTCACCGAGATCCCCGGCTCTTCCGACGTGGTTGACCGCGGCTTCGTCACCTACTCGAACGCGGCCAAGATGGACATGCTGGACGTCCCTGCAGGAACCCTCGACAGCCTCGGCGCCGTCAGCCGCGAGACCGCCCTCGCGATGGTCGCCGGCGCACTCGCCAACTCACGCGCCTCGATCGCCATAGCCGTGACAGGCGTTGCGGGCCCGGGAGGCGGCAGTTTCGAAAAACCCGTCGGCCTCGTGCATCTGGCCGTGCAACGCAGTGGTCGTCCCGTCCGCCACCGCGAAGCCCGCTATGGCGACATCGGACGCAGTGCCGTTCGCATGGCGACGATAGCCACCGCCCTGGACATGCTTTTAGAAGAGACCGAGCCGTAAGTCCACCGATCAGGCCATTCGCGCCGAGTTCTCGTGGCCGGCACTGCCGTAGACCTCCCGGGCCCGCAACTCGAACGCTTCGGAGAAACGCCGGAAGGCCTTGTCGAACAAGGCCCCGACGAGCACACCCAGCATCGCCGATCGCAGCTCGTAGTCGATAAAGAAATCGACCTCGCAGCCACCGCCAGCCAGAGCCTTGAATCGCCAGCGGTTTTCAAGGTGCCGGAAGGGTCCGTCCAGGTATTCGACCAGCACCTTCTGCTGATCGGGCACCAGAACCACCCGCGTCGTGAAGCTCTCGCGGACCGCCTTGTAGCCGGCAACCATCGTGGCAACGAGCACAATCCGATCGCCGGCTTCCTCCCGGGACCGCAAAGTCAGCTCCTCGCACAGCGGCAGGAACTCCGGGTAACGCTCGATGTCGGCGACGAGATCGAACATCTGCGCCGGCGTGAAAGGCATCCGCCGTCGCGTGGAGAAGCTTGGCATCGCAGAGCCTCGAATAAAGAACCACCCGCGAGCTTATCGTAGAATCGCTGCAATGGCGCATCGTGACCAAACATCACGGCATCCCCCTCGAATTGCACCCCTCCTCCCAGGTCGAGCCGTGGTCTAGCGTTCCGCCCCATGCGACGGATCGAACCGGCGCCACTACCAACGCGATGGTTTGGCGCACATTCAAATCCTCACTCGAGCGGTGGCATCTTCGCGTCGATCTCGGAAGTCGAACGTCCAGCCGAACCCGAGCTATGCATGATCGGAGGAAAACATAGTTCGTCATACTCCATCCGTAATAGCATGAGATCCTAGTAGATACGGCTGATCCGGTGCAATGTGCTAAAACCTGACGGATACTAGTGCTCAAGCACGCTGTGTGATTCGGCCGCAACAAGCTATGCAAGTTTCGTATTGTGCATTGCAACAACGGATCTAGTCACTATCTGATGAACGTACAGGCTGCACCACTGATCACGAGCCGATCGAGCAGGATCATGAGAGAGATGAACAAAGGGACCGGACCCATGCGGTCGAATGCCACGAAGCGCACCACAAGGGCCGACCAGGCCAAGAAGCTGCGCGTCAAGAAGGAGCCGCCGACGCTCGAGGAGGCGATGATCGCCGCCGCGTGCATCAGCGACGACCCTTCCCAGCAGCTCGAGATCGCTGCGTCGTTGATGGGTCTGCCGCTCGATGCCGCCACCACCAAGGCGCTGAACGCGGCCAAGCCACGCGGGAATGTCGTGGACATCGCCACACGCAACGGCGCCTCCCGCACCGTCGTCGTCGAGAAGAAGCGCACCATTCGACCGCCGGTTCGCACGGCCACTGTCACGCCGCGCGCCTTCTCCGGCCAGCTACGCCTCGGCCGCATCTGACGCCGATCCCCAGAGACAGGACGCAAGACGGACCGGCGCCATGGCGCCGGTCAGCAATCCTATCTACCAACTTTTCAGTCAGGCGTCCTCGCCCTTCGCGGCTGCGGGTTCAGCGGGGGTGAATGACGCTGATTTGCGTGCGACTTGCACCGACGAACTACGGAACCGCCCCGCCGACTTCGCCATCGACTGCATCGCGGGCGCCACGCTCGCCACGGCGAAGTCGATCGAGTGGTCCGGCGCGATGCCGATCTGGGCGCCGGCGTCCCACGCGCTCTGATTGGCACCGAGGTACTGGACCAGCCAGTTGCATCGCTCCTGACGATCGATCAGCAGCTTCTTGACGGCATCGGCGGTCATCTCCCGGCTGGAGTTTTCCTCCCCGTCCGTCAGAATGGCCAGCACCACCCGCTCGTCGGGCAGCAGCGTGACCTTGTCTATCCTGGCCACCACGCCGCTGACGGCATCGAACAATGGCGTGCCCCCGCGCGGCACGAACGTGTCCCGCGTCAGTTTCGGCGCGTCCTCAGCGCGCATGGTGTCGAAGACAAGATCCGTGCTCTGCGTGTCGAACGTCGTCAGAGACAGCCGTGTCCCTGCCTGTGACTGCACCTTGAGGGAATGAACGTATTCGTTGAATGCACCGATTGTCTTGTCGCGGCAGCTCTCCATCGAGCCTGAACGGTCGAGAAGCACGTGGACGTAAAGGCGGCTGTCGGCCATGATGAAAGTGTCCTTTGGTCTTAAACCCCTCTCTCCCGGCAGCCGTCTTAGCGCCTGATTGTGGCATCACGCCGCCCGCGTGCTGACCGAAGCCCGCTTGCTGACCGAAGAAAGAGCCGGAGCCGTCAATGCCCCCTTACCACAAGAGCAATCATCGCCAGTCAGCTGGCCCGCAGCCGCCGCGCGCGCCGGCGCGTCCGGCGACATACACCTGCCACGGCGTCGATATCGTCGACGAGTTCGCCTGGCTTCGCGCCGACAACTGGCAGTCCGTCATGCAGGACCCGTCCGTCCTCGCCCCCGACATCCGCGCTTATCTGGATGCGGAGAACGCCTATACCGAAGCCCTGCTCGCCGATCAGGCCGGCCTCGCCGAGCGGCTTTTCCAGGAGATGAAGGGGCGCATCAAGGAGGACGACAGCTCTGTCCCCCAACCCGATGGTCCGTGGGCTTACTACTCCCGCCACGTCGTCGGCGGCCAGTATCCCCTCGTCTGCCGCCAGCCACGCGACGGCGGGGCCGATCAGGTGCTGATCGACGGCGACAAGGAGGCCGAAGGCAAGGCCTATTGGTCGCTCGGCGCCGCCACACACAGCCCCGATCACCGCCTTCTCGCCTACGCCATCGACGACAAGGGCTCCGAGACCTACACCATCCGTATCCGCGACCTCGCCACCGGCGTGGATCTGCCCGACGAGGTTGCCGGCACGCGCGGCAGCATCGTGTGGGCCACCGACAGCCGGACGCTGTTCTACATCAGGCTCGATGCCAACCTTCGCCCGCTCGAGGTATGGCGCCACGTCGTCGGTACTGCCGTCGACGCCGACGTGCTCGTCTACAAGGAGGACGACGTCGGCTTCTATGTCGGTGTCAGCCAGACCCAGTCCGGCCGCTTCGTACTCGTCGACATCCACGACCACCAGACGAGCGAGGTGCATCTGATCGACGCCGCGCACCCCGCCGCCCGGCCCGTGCTGGTCGCTGCGCGCAGCTTCGGCCACGAGTACAGCGTCGACCACCATGGCGAAGACCTCGTCATCTCCACCAACAAGGACGGCGCGGAGGACTTCAAGATCTGCCTCGCGCCGATCGCCGCGCCCGGCCTCGACAACTGGCGCGATCTCGTGCCCCACAAGTCCGGGCGCCTCATCCTCGACACGGTCGCCTACACCGGCCACCTCACCCGCCTCGAGCGCGAGGACGGCCTGCCGCGCATCGTCGTGCACCGCTGGTCCGACGGCGCCGAGCACGAGATCGCGTTCGCCGAGGAAGCCTATTCGCTGGGCTTGTCGAGCGGCTACGAGTTCGACACGACCACGATCCGCTTCACCTACTCCTCGATGACGACGCCCGCCCAGGTGATCGACTACGACATGGAGAGCCGCTCCCGCACTTTGCGCAAGACGCAGGAGATCCCTACCGGGCACGACCCATCCCACTATGTCACGCGTCGCCTGCAGGCCCCCGCGCGCGACGGCGAGACGGTGCCGGTATCGATCCTCCATCACAAGGACACGCCCCTCGACGGCAGCGCACCGCTGTTCCTCTACGGTTATGGCAGCTACGGCATCGCGATCCCGTCGGGCTTCTCAGTCACCCGCCTGTCGCTCGTCGATCGCGGCTTCATCTTCGCCATCGCCCACATTCGCGGCGGCAAGGACAAAGGCTACCGCTGGTACACGGGCGGCAAGCACAAGACCAAGCTCAACACGTTCAACGACTTCATCGACGCCGGCGAGCACCTCATCGCCAAAGGCTGGACACGGCGGGGTAACATCGTCGCCAATGGCGGCTCGGCCGGCGGAATGCTGATGGGCGCGGTGGCCAACATGGCGCCGGATCTGTTCCTCGCCATCATCGCCGACGTGCCGTTCGTCGATGTGCTGAACACCATGCTGGACAAGGACCTGCCGCTGACACCGCCGGAGTGGCCCGAGTGGGGCAACCCGATCGAGAGCGCGGAAGACTTCGAGATCATCCGGTCCTACAGCCCCTACGACAACGTCGAGACGAAGGCCTATCCGCATATATTCGCCTACGGCGGCCTCACCGACCCCCGCGTTACATACTGGGAGCCCGCGAAGTGGGTGGCCCGCCTGCGCGAGCGCAAGACCGACGACAACCTCCTGCTCTTGAAGATCAACATGGAAGCCGGCCACGGGGGCGCATCTGGTCGCTTCGAGGCGCTGCGCGAGCTTGCGATCGACTACGCCTTCGCCCTCGATGTCGCCGGGCTCGACATCGAGCTCTCATGACGAAACGGGGCCGTACCTGTCTGGTACGACCCCGCAATCCTCGTGAGCGGCAAGTCCGACGCTTCAAGTGTCGGACTTGGCCAAGCTCATTCGTCGCCCCAGCTGCCGCCGTCGTCGTAAGCCTCGGCCGTATCGTCGTAGGACCCAGCCGGATCGTTATGATCGCTGGCGGCGTCGTAGCTGCCGGCAGGATCATTACCGGTATCGGAGCTGGCGGGCTGGTTCGTGCCAGCCTGTGCCTGATCGCCCTTCATCATGCTGGAGATGGCGCTGGCGGCAAGCATTCCACCAGCGACGCCGGCAGCAGTTGCCATCGCCGACTTCATGAAGCCGCCGCCGGCCGGAGCCTGCTGCTGCATTGGGGCCATGCCGCCTTGCTGAGCAGCTCCGGGAGCACCACCCCAAGGAGCGCCGCCACGCGCCGGCTGAGCAGCGCCAGGGCCAAAACCGCCCGACTGCCGGCCGAAGGACTGCTGGCCTGAAGGGGGTACTGCCGAGGGTCGCGCATTGCCGCCGCCACCGAACAGGCCGCCGAGGAAGCTGCCAGAACTTTGCTGTGGGCGCGCGGCCTGGCTCTCCAGCGCACGCATACGATCCTCGAGATCCTCGATCTGCTGTTGTGCGTTCTGCAGGGCCATTTCCTGCACCAGAACGGTCTGCACCAGCATATAGGGCGCATCCGGCATCTGACGCACGGTATCCCGGATCAGCGCCTCCGCGTCCCGATCCTTCTCGACCATACGCTGCTGACGCATCCGATCGAATAGTCCGGTAATCATCTGGCGTTCATCGGGGTTCATGCTTTCCTCCCTAAGGGGTTTCCGAGTAGGCGGTATGTAATAGCCCGCCGACGCCGCGCAAGCCCCTATCCGCACCGATCGAGCCCCCCGACAACACCGACCGCAATCACCCAACTGATTACATGACTATTTCCTGCGGAACCGTACGAAAAACTCAACAGTCGGAGCGTGTTGCGCATCTGACGTCTGGTCCCCGCTGGTCCTCGACATGGTTCTGACATTTGCTCCGGGCCTCGCCGCAACAGGAAGCCGACGTCAGAACCGAAAAAATCGCAACATCATGTTTCTATATATTTTTTGTCTGAATTGCATCCGGTTGAGAGCGCAGCCGCACGCGGGTACCAGCCGTCAGGTGCGCTCCACTAAGTTCGTTCGGATCGTCAAATGCGCGCGACGCGTGACGGATAAAGTGAGGAATATATCGATCACGACACCAGCTACTTCCGATCAGTCCCGCCCCATTGGGCCCACACCTGATTGCCCCGATGTCTCTGCGGTTGGTTACGGCATCACCCGTCAGACCCTCCAACTGCCTCCCCGGGCGAAGCCGGCCGGCATTTCCCACCGCGCGAAGAGCCGGGGTCATCACACGGCAAGGCTGAAAGTCCTGGATAGCCTCGCTCGGCCTAGCGCGCGTGCGTGCCCCAGCCCAGAAAAGCGCGGCTGCCGAAACAGTATGTCATTGCAGGTGCCGCGGATATTTCCGGATCGTCAAGTGCAGCCTTGACTGAGCCGAACTCTGCTTAATCTGGCAGGTCAACACGACGCACAGGCGGACCACGCGACAGCCGATCACTTGAGATCCGATCACTTGCAAGGTGGCTGGCCAGCGTTCCATTGTGCGGACATACCGCCTGCGCAGTCAGGGAGAGCCCCCCTTGCCGAAGTCCGCCGCCATATCATCGCCACGCGAAACCGCCGTACTCATCGCCGGCGCCGGTCCCGTCGGGCTCGCGCTCGCCTGCGAGCTCGGACTGCGCGGCATCGACTGTGTCGTCGCCGAGAAGCGCGATGGCAAGCTGCATGTTCCCAAAATGAGCCTGGTCAGTGCGGGCGGCATGGAGATGTGCCGCCGCTGGGGCATCGCGAAGGCCGTGCGGACGGCCGTTTGGTCAGACAAGCACGATCTCGACTTCGTCTACATGGAGACGCTGGCCGGTGCGGAGCTGACCCGCATCAAGAT
The DNA here is from genome assembly GCA_945862355.1 of Devosia equisanguinis. GTDB lineage: Bacteria > Pseudomonadota > Alphaproteobacteria > Rhizobiales > Hyphomicrobiaceae > CAMDPA01. The sequence continues at coordinate 16,428 of CAMAYR010000053.1, forward strand.
GCCCGCCTACGCGCTCAGCCGGCCGGATTGGACGCCCGAGGGCCTGTGCCAGTGCCCCCAGATCTTCTTCGACCCCATCCTGGCAGCCCGCGTCGCAACGCTCGACACGATCGACGTCCGCTACAATACCGGCCTCGAGACATTCGAGGACTCGGGAGACGGTGTGACGGCGACGCTGGTGGGGGAATTGGACGGCGCCCGCCAGCAGATCCGCGCGAAATATCTCGTCGGTTGCGACGGCGCCAGCAGCATGGTCCGCGAAGCCCTCGGCATCCCGCTCCTGGGCGAGGGCGGCATCGCCAACAGTGTCAACATCTTCTTCCGCTCACCCGAGCTCGCGGGCATGCACGACAAGGGCTGGGGGCGGATCTATCGGCCGATCGACCACGAAGGCTGCTGGTCTGAGCTGATCCCGATCGACGGCCGCGAACTGTGGCGGCTCACCGTGTTCGATGATCCAACCTACGCACGCGATCCCCTCGCCGCCCTGCGCCGGATGGCCGGTTTCGATGTGCCTTGTGAGATCATCTCCACGCTGCTGTGGGAAAGACGCGACGCTGTCGCAGCGAGCTATGGCAAGGGCCGCGTGCTGATCGCCGGCGACAGCGCGCACCAGTCCTCCCCGACGGGTGGCGCGGGAATGCACACCGGCATGGAGGAGGCGCTGAACCTCTCCTGGAAGCTCGAGGCGGTGCTGAAGGGCTGGGGCGGACCGCGGCTCATCGCGTCCTACGAAGACGAGCGCAAGCCGATCGCCCAGCGCAACATCGAACTTTCCACACACACCTACCGGGCCTTGCGCTCGATTCCACCGGTACCGGCCGTGCGGACGGAGAGCGCATGGCGGACGACGAACCTGTCGACCTATTCGATCCCAGATCACGTCAGAAGCTGCCCGAGCTTCGCCAACTCGGCACTATGCATCGATGACGGCTCCCCGCCCCTCGACCAAGTACCCGCGAAGCCGACGCCGTCGGCCCGGCCCGGCGCCCGCGCGCCGCACGCCTGGATCGGCCCGGAACGCTCGACACTCGATCTTTTCGGAGACGGGTTCGTGCTCCTGCGGTTCGGCAAAAACGCGCCGGATGGAGCAGCGCTCGAGAAGGCCGCGATCGCGCGCGGCGTGCCGCTTCAGGTAGTGGCGATCGAGGACGAGGCCGCGGCCCGTCTATACGAGCAGCCGCTCGTCCTGGTACGGCCCGATTTCCATGTCGCCTGGCGCGGCGCCTCTGTGCCCGACGAGCCCCTGGGCATCGTCGACACAATTCGCGGTGCATGACGACATCTGTGTCGGTCGGTGGAAGCTGTTCCGACCTAAGGACGCCGCAATCCCAAGGCTGAAGTCAGGCTATAGCCGATGAATGGTGCCAGCGGACATCACCACGGATCGATTGCCTTGGCGACGCCCGTCGCGTGCCGCCGAGGCAAGCCCGCCCCGATACGGCAGCCAGATACTGCACGTTACTGCCCGTTTCTGCACCTCGAACCATGTGCCCCATAGATGACGCCCCAACTCGCCGACCGTCTCGCCCGCCTTCGCGCCGACCCAGCGCTCGCCGCAATGCTGCGGTCGCTCGACGTCTACTACGGCGACGCGCCGCGGGATGCCGCCATGGACCAGCTCTATGCGACGTTGGTAAAGCCCGGCGGGCTCGCCTTCGACATCGGCAGCCATGTCGGTGACCGTATCGGCTCGTTCCGCCGCTGCGGCGCGCGCGTGGTGGCACTCGAGCCGCAGCCCCTATGCGCGCGGGTGATCCGCGAGATCTACGCGGGCGACGATGATGTGCGGCTCGTCGAGGCTGCGTGCGGTCCCAAACCCGGCAAGCTCACCTTGCATATCAACTCCGACAACCCGACCGTGACGACAGCCTCGAAGGATTTCGTCAAGGCAGCGGACGGTGCTGGAGGCTGGGAAGGCCAGGTCTGGGACCGCCAGATCGAGGTGCCCGTCACGACGCTCGACGCCCTCATCGCGCAGCACGGCCGACCCGACTTCGTGAAGATCGACGTGGAAGGCTTCGAGGCGGACGTACTCGCGGGCCTGTCGCAAGCGCTGCCCTGCATGTCGTTCGAGTTCACCACTATTCAGCGCGACGTGGCATATCAATGCCTCGACCGCCTGGCGCAGCTGGGCACCTACGGTTTCGAGATCGCTCTTGGCGAAAGCCAGAAGCTGACGTTCGGGCGGTGGGTGTCGAAGGACGAGATGGCCGAGCACATCCGCGCTCTGCCGCACGAAGCCAACTCGGGAGACGTTTATGCGCGGCTGGGGTGATTTCGCTTCGCGCGCGGTCTGCCGCCCAACCCCTCCAGCGAGGAAGGCTCCCGGACCCACCCTTGTTTATCGCGTTGGGTCGCGGCTGGAAAAAGGAACAGTTGTCTGGTAGACACCCGCCATGAATAAGCGCGTCGATACGATCATCGAGGAAGCTCGCAAGCTCTCGCAGGAGGAGCGTGACGAACTCATCCTTCGGCTGCACATCGAGCAGGAGCGAGATGATATCGAGGTGTCTCCTGGGCAGCTCGATGAAGCGTGGCGCGTAGAGATTGCCAAACGAGTGGCGCGGGCGGCCAAAGGTGAAACAGACTTCCGCGCCCATGATGATGTCATCGCCGATCTGCGTCGTCGCATTCGCCAATCATGAATGTCGAGTATGATCCTGCAGCCGAACATGAGTTCGGCCAAGCGGTGAGCTACTACGCTACGATCTTGCCAACTCTCGCCGACCGGCTGATCGGCGAAGTGGAAGCGGTGGTTCTCAGGATACGTGAACACCCGCAGGCTTGGCCGCCCGTTCAGGGTGTCACAGGCTGCCGTCGTTGCATCCTCGGAAGATTCCCATTTCAAATAGTCTATCGCGTCGAAGGGCAATCAATCCGCATTTATGCCTTCGCGCATCTGAGCCGGAGGCCTGGATATTGGCGGGAGCGGACACGTGAGTGAAGACAGATATTCCCGAGTACGACGTTCGGATTCGCAAATGACATCGGCTCAGGATTCCAAGTCATCGCGCATCGGAATCCGCCAACATCCAGTCTGGATTGGATTGGTAAGTTTTACTGCAATTTACATCTTCGGATTTCTGTTCCCAGACGTTTCCACTTTGCTTCACCTTCGATCCTTAGATCGCTCAGGGGTCAGCGCAACTGCGTATGTCATCAACGCCAGGGCCATCCCAGGCAGTCGTGGTGCCTGGAGAGGGGATGCAAGATTGGCTCGACATGAGGAGGGACCGATTGCGTGGCGGGATATTCGGTTAGCTGAGGACAAGTGGCGTGAACGCTCCATAGGTCGTGATCCCGTCGAAGTCGTATTGCGTTACATTCCGACGCGCACCGATGTTGCGCCTGTGGTGGACGATGAACTGGCAGATATGCTCAAGAGCGCGCGCGTCAGCCTCATTCTCACACTGTTCTGGGGAGGGCTTCTTGTCGGAGGTGCTGTTCTCGGTGCTGTAGTGAATATGCGGCAGGCACGGCGCAGATAAGTTCAAGCAGTCAAGAAGAGGATGCATGAGGATGCTTTCGCAGGCGCCACCTTACATTTCGCCGATTGGCTCGATGCGTCGGGTCGCGCAGCGCTTGACCCGACCTACGGCGATCCTGCTGGCTGCTGCCATGCTTCAGGCGTCTGCCCAAGCTGCCTCCCTCGACGGTCTCGCCGTCGACGTACAGAACCGATCCGAGCCGGTGCTGTGCGCGGAGAAGGACAACGTCACGATCGCGGTGTCCAACCCGCAGGTGCGCTCGTTCCGCATCGAGGCGGCCCATCCCGCCTACGCGGGTATGATCCAGCGCGACAGCTTCGAGGCGGACTGGACCGCTTGCGACATGAGCGCTGACCCGGTCTACAAAGCGCCGGTGCCGCCGCGCCGTCAGACACTCTACGAGGAGATCGGCTTCTGGGTCGTCGGGCTGACACTCGAATCCTACTGGCGACCGGCGACGGCGACGGTACGTATCGGCGACCGCGTCGAGCGCAACATCCATCTTCTGCAACTCTGGCAGATCCGCCCGATGGGCGGGGAGGAGGTGCTCGTCCTCTATCCGCAAGACGGCTACTGGCGCATCCGCCCGATGGCGCCTGGCGGCATGGCGCCGACGGCGTTCGGCTCATCGTTCCTGGTCGGCCCCATCGAAGACGACGGCCGGCCGATCGTGCGCATCAGGGAGGTCGCGTTCGACCCGAAGGCCAAGACGTTCAAGCTGACATTCGAGCGCGGCGGATCGGCGACTTTGAGCCTCGTTCGCGCCGACCACCGCATCAACGCCATTGACGTGGCTTTCGACAAGCCGATCGCGGGCCGCCCGTTCGGAATGCTGCGCTCGATGTACGTCACCGAATTCAACAACGACGTGGCGCGCATCGCGGTTCGCGAGAAAGGCGCCAAGGGCTGGCGGGAGGACAACATCATGCGCTTCGGCCGCGCAACGGCGACGGACATCTGGATGGGCCGCACGGCGCCATCGCAGCACAACACGTCGTCGCCGGACATGGTGTTCAACAGCTTCTCGGACACGGCGAGCCCGAAGCGTCCCAAAGCCGAGGTTCCCGCCCCAACGAAATAGACCGACGCCCTGATGCAGAACGGCGCCCTGATGCAGAACGGCGCCCTGAAAAGCCGGCGCCGTCGGGCCGCTGTCTCAGTCCGAATCGCGCAGCGCCGCCAGCCTTATCTCCGCGCGCTGGTCCCCGGCATCGAATGCCTGCCCGTAGAGCACGCGCGCGGTGCCCGCGTCGGCAACGCGCTCGCGCAAGCCCCAGGCAGCGAGCACATTCGGATCGAACGTTTCAGCAAGCGCGAAACGCGCATTCACGCTACCCGCGCTCGCCGCCAACGCCAGCTCCTGTCGTGCGCCACGAATGTCGCCTGCCGCGATCAGGCCTTCACAACGCTCGAGCAGGGCAAGCTCCTCGAGGCTGAGGATTGGGCCGGGTTCTGGATTGCGCGGTTCCTTGACGATGCCCTCGGATTCGATATCCCCGGACGCCGCGTTCGCATCGAACGAAGCCACCAGTAACGCCGGGCGAGGTGCCGCGGCATGGACCACCGGCACCGACAAGCGCGGCCTGGGCTTCTCTGCCAGGAAGGCGAGCCCTGGTACACGCGAGAGATCAGCGAACGACGCCGTCATCAGGACGCCGACCGCGAGGATCGACACCGCCAGAATCATCGGTGCGATGGCCTGCCCGTGTGCGCGGCCCCGAGGCTCGTTGTCGTTGCCGGCAAATGCCGAAGACGAATGCTGCAGGATCTGCGGCATTTCAGGCTCGGCTTCCACCTCGTCGTCGAGATCGGCCCCGTGGTCGATGTCGTGGTCGATGTCGTGGTCGATTTCTCGGACGGCGGCGCTATTCGCGGCGTCGTCTATGACAGGTGCGGCTTCGGTCCAGGCATCGGCCCGGAACTCGTCCCGGAACTCGTCCCGGAACTCGTCCCGGATCGCAGTCGCCGCCGGAGCCGTCATCCCGATCGTGGATGCTGTCCTCTCCGTCACCGCCCGCAGGGCACGCGCGACATCGTCGAGACGATGGTTCGATACGGAGCCGGGTATGCCGACCGGCATGGCACCATCGAGACGCTCGACCAATCCCCTTTCTCTCATGAAACCCCCAATACGCAATACAAACGACAAGCGCGGCTGCTCAGCCATCGCGCCGACCTCGCCATCCCCGCCAGCAAATGTCCACGCAATTGTGGCAAACATCTGATATTGGACCGGATATCGATTCAGAACACAGGGTCGGCTGTCCGCACGGACATGGCCGGACACCCTGGCGATGCCTGCCATCTGCCTGCGGCAGTGCATGCGGCGACGGAGAAAAATGATGCTGCTGATGATCGTGGGACTTGCGATCTTCTTCCTGATCCATCTCGTTCCCACTGCTCCCGATCTCAGGCGTAGCCTGGTCGAGCGCATGGGGGAGGGAACCTACAAGATCGTCTTCACCGTGGTTTCGGCCGTCGGGCTGGCGCTCATCGTGTACGGCTACGGCAAGCTCTACGCGACGCCAGGCAAGAACCCGGAGATCTGGTCGCCGCCACATGCCATGCGGCACGCGACTATGCTGCTGATGGTGCTGTCAGCCGTTCTACTGGCGGCAGCCTACATACCCTCGCGCATCCGTACCGCCGTGAAGCACCCGATGCTCGCAGCCGTCAAGCTGTGGGCTCTCGCTCATCTGCTCGTGCGAGGTGATCTTGCCTCGATCATCCTGTTCGGCTCGTTCCTGGCCTGGGCCGTCTACGACCGCATCTCGGTCAAGCAGCGCGAAGCCCTCGGACCGCTGGGCGCGCGCCCCGGAGGGCTCGGCGGGGATATCGCGGTGATCCTCGTGGGCATCGGCTTCTACGTCGTCATGCTGCTGTGGGGCCATGCACGCCTCATCGGCGTGCCGCTCGTTCCCGGCTGGAACTGATGGGCTCCTGCGACTGCGGAAAACTCATCGGCATAGCGCGTCGGCAAAAGCCGCGGGCCCCGATGGAGATCGTCACCCATGTCGCTGTCGCGGTCGGCGGCGGTCTCGAAGGCGACCACAAGGGCCTCAAATTTCCCCGTCGCGGCGTCACCCTTCTTTCGCGCGAGGCGTGGACGGCAGCGCTCGAGGAGCTTACCGACCTCGCCGGCCCCGTGCCGCTGCCGTGGACCGCGCGTCGAGCCAATCTCCTCGTGGAGGGCGTCGTTTTGCCAACGGCGCGCGGTGCGATCGTTCAGGCCGGCGCGGTTCGCCTCGAAGTGACGGACGAGACCTGGCCGTGCCGGCGGATGGAGCAAACCCACCCCGGTCTCTTGAAGGCACTGGCCAAGGACGCCCGAGGCGGCGTCACATGCCGTGTCGTCGAGGGCGGCGTCGTTCGCACTGGCGACGAGATCGTCATCGTCCTGCGCCCGCCGACGCACCGGCCGCGACTGCCAGGTTGAGAGCCGTCAGCCCAGGCGAGTGATCTGAAGAAATGCCGTTCGCGGCGCGCATCGGCGGCATCGCGACACCCAGAAGACGAAATTTTCCGATGGGGCCGGAGCAAGACAGACACCCGATATTCCGGCTCAACCTGCTGATATAGCGCCAGACTCTGCATCCCATTCGGCATCCCTCCGATGTTCTCGTTTGCGGCATAAGCCACTCGATTTCGCCACAATCGCGCTCCTTTTGAGTACCCGACAAGACAAGCGGGGAGCACCGGGCAGCAACGAACTCGAGAGGTCATCTTCGTGACGATGGACACCGACAAGACCTACAGACCCTATCGCCCCCGCCATGCCGCCTCCCAGCGCCTCGCCGCACTGCAGCCAGCCTCGGGACCAGAGGCACAGCCCGGCAGTGAGGCCGACGCGTTCACGGTCGGCCTCGAGGAGGAGATGTTCGTCGTCGACGCGACGAGCATGGACTGCGTCGAGCGGCTACCCGATGCCTTCGTCCGCGATGTCGAGTTGGCGCTCGGCGGCAGCGTGAAGCGCGAGATCATCGCCTCGATGCTGGAGATCGTCACGAGGTCCCACACGTCGCTGGCCGCTGCCGGAGATGAACTCCGCGCACTCCGGGCGGAGGTCGGCGCCGTCGCCAGCCGGCATGGCCTGGCCGTGCTTGCGAGCGGCACCCACCCGTTCGCCGACTGGCGCCGCCAGACGTTCACGCCGAGCCCGCGTTACCAGGACGTCGCGCACTCGCTTGGGCAGGTATCGCGCCGCATTCACGTGTGCGGCCTGCACGTCCACGTGGCACTGCCCGATTTGGCCCAGCGCGTCTGCGTGATGAACCGCGCCCAGCAGTTCCTTCCCCTGCTGCTCGCATTGTCGACCTCATCGCCGTTCTGGCTCGGTGCGGCGACGGGCCTCAAAAGCTACCGTTCCGCGGCCAATGACGAGAGCCCGCGAACGGGGTTTCCAGTCCGCTTCAACGACAGCGCCGAGTTCGAGCGCTTCGTGGAGAAAATGCGGGGCGCCGGATTCATTCCGGACCAGAGCTTCCTGTGGTGGGCCAGCCGGCCATCGCTGCGATACCCGACGCTCGAGCTCCGGATCGCGGACGCCTGTACCAACTGGCGCGACGCCATTGCAATCGCCGCCGTCTACCGCTGCCTCGTGCATGCGCTGACGTCAGATCCGGCACTCGGTGCGGCCTGGGAGGAGCACCACTATCTCGTCAACGAGGAAAACCGCTGGCAGGCCATCCGCTACGGCCTCGGCGGAAACATGCTCGACGCCGCCGCTGGCTCGACGCGCTCCATTCCCCAGCAGGTACGGGACCTCGTGGAGTTGTTGCGCCCCAGCGCGCGCGCTCTCGGTGCGACCGCAGAGCTGGAAGGCGTTGCCGATATACTCCAGCGCGGCACCAGTGCCGATCGCCAGACGCGCTCCTGGCGGCGCGCTATCGATGCCGGCGCATCGAGTGACGACGCCGCGCGAAAAGTGGCCGCCGACATCGCTCGCTGGACGCTAGCGGCATAGCGAACCCGGCCGCCGGAAGACACTTGCGCGGGCATTGTCGAGACCCGTTAACGCCAAGGCTTCCGTGTGCGCGCGGATTATCCGATTGCTAAGCAATCTATACGGATTTGACGGAGCGCGGCTTCATGAAAGCAGCGCTCAGGCCCTCGCCCGCACATTGCAGTACCGCATCTGAAAGCGGTGCCACATTGATGAAACGCACGATTTTACGGGCCTTTGTCGCAATCAGAAGCATTAACCTGCTTCCGTAACTCCGATCCGGTGGTGATGGCGTAAGGGTCTGGGTTGGTTTGCGAATCAGCTATTTCTCTTGTCGAGGGCGGCTCACTCGGCAGGTGATGGGATGCGAAGCTTCGAGATCGTGCAGTCGGACACCGACAC
>CAMAYR010000054.1 GCA_945862355.1 Devosia equisanguinis
ACGGCATCCTCGCCTGGTTCGACTCACGCATCGCCAACGGCCTGATCGAGGGCATCAACAGCCTCGTCCAGGCCGCCAAGGCCAAGGCGCGCGGCTACCGCTCGCTGCGCAATCTCAAGGCCATCACCTACCTGATCGCCGGCAAACTCGATCTGAGGCTACCCACTTGAAACAGCGGGGAGCCGCGTAAATGGAGTGGCCGCTAATGCGGCCACAAAACACAATCCCCTCACCCTTCGCTCGCGCATACGCGCTCACTTCGCCGCGCCTAAGGCAATGGGATCCGCTTCGCGGATACGCAAATCTAAAAACGCGGTATCAAGACCAAGACCAAAAATGAACGACAGTGCTACGGTGAGGTCTTTAAGGGGCTTGGCGGGATGGAGCTTGTCGCTACTTCACAGCCTAAGCGGCCCCCACCCCACCTGAAGATAGACCCCGTGCTGCCCTACACAGCATCGGTGAGACGCGCTGAGGGATGCCGATGGACGGCGCGCTACCCGCAAGTCACATCGCACCACGGACGATTTGTGGAGCTGATCGACCCCGGCTGCCGCCCGTTTTCTCACCTTTGGGTCTGCGTGAGCAGGTCATGCCAGACGGGATCACCTATCCGGCCTCGCATCACTTTTCATGAAATAGGCCGTCTCCTCACAGTTTTTCATGCATTGTCATGGTTTTTCATCGTAGTATGGCCTCTCAACATGAATTTCACGGAGCGTCATCGTTCTTCATGGCCAAACGCGCAGATCATCGTTTTTCAGGACCAGTCACCGTTTTTCACGAACGGAGGCTGCCTGAGCAGGCAACGCCGGCCGGCTATGCCGCCTTGATCGACGCTTATCGCCTGCCCGTGCCGATCCCCCTCACCCTCTCGGCCATCGTCACCCGCCACAAGATACTGAAGCAGGACGGCTGGCACCTGTTCACGCCGCGCCACGCACCCGATGCCACACTCGATGGTCACCTCACCTTCGCCCTCAAATACGAAGGCCTTGACCTCGTGGTGCTGAAGCGCCTGTTCATGGAAACAGGCCCTGGACCGATCGAGGCGCTCGTCCGTGCCCAGCCAACCGGCAGCTATGCCCGTCGCATCTGGTTCCTCTTCGAGTGGCTGCTAGCTACCAAACTCGACCTGCCTGACCTGAAGAAGGGCACGTATGTCGATGCCATCGATCCCGAACGGCAATGGGCCGGCAAGCCGCAGAATTCACCGCGTCACCGCGTCCGCGACAACCTGCCCGGCACACCGGCTTTCTGCCCCCTCGTCACTCGTACCGAGCGGCTTGCAGGCTTCGCCGCCTCTGACCTGGCCGCGCGCGCCAGGGAAATCGCGGCTGAGGTGCCAGCCGACCTTCTGGCCCGCACCGCTGCGTTTCTTTTGCTCAAGGACTCCCGCGCGAGCTACGTCATCGAAGGCGAAAACCCGCCCCAGGACCGGGTGCAGCGTTGGGGCCGCGCCATCGGCCAGGCGGGCCGCAAACCCATCGACCTCGACGAATTACTGCGCCTGCAGGAGATCGTCATCGGCGATGCACGCTTTGTCGAGATGGGATTGCGCAAGGCCGGCGGCTTCGTGGGTGAGCATGACCGCCAGACCCGCACGCCAATTCCCGACCATATCAGCGCCCGGGCCGAAGATCTGACCTCGCTGATTGACGGCATGATCGCTTTCGACAGCAATAATGCCGGTGATCTCGATGCCGTCATCGCCGCCGCCGTGCTGGCTTTCGGGTTCGTCTTCGTCCACCCCTTCGAAGACGGCAACGGCCGCATTCACCGCTATCTGATCCATCACGTGCTCGCCGCGCGCGGCTTCAATCCGCAAGGCGTCGCCTTCCCCGTATCGGCTGCGATCCTTGCCCGTATCGACGAATACCGCGCAGTGCTGGAGACGTACTCGCAGCGCGTGCTGCCGCTTGTCGAATGGCGGCCAACCGACGGCGGAAATGTCGAGGTGCTCAATGACACTGCCGACCTCTATCGCTATTTCGACGCGACCCCGCAGGCGGAATTCCTCTACAGCTGCGTGCAACAGACCATTGAGAAGGACCTGCCGGAAGAGACCGACTATCTCCGCCGCTACGATGCCTTTCGTGCGGGCGTTGAAGCCATTGTCGAGATGCCTGACCGCACCATTGATCTGCTCTTCCGCTTCCTGCGCCAGAATGGCGGAAAGCTCTCGAAGCGCGCGCGTGAGGGCGAATTCGCCAAGCTCACCAAGCCCGAGGTCGCCAGGGTTGAAGCAGCATACGAAGCCAGTTTCGCAGCGGCCTGAGATTTCCGGCTCCCCGCTGTTTCAATGCCAGACTTAGCCGGATCCAGTTGATGCGAGCAATGCCGATTTCCCGCCAGCAACTGACCTTCGTCGGCAATAGCGCGGTCCCTGCTCAGATGCCAGACACGCACCTCCAGGGCGCCACCACCTACGTCGCGTTGAAACGACCCAAGCTTCTTCTCGCGGGAATGGCGTTACTGCAACCCGCTTGCGGATCATCAGCCAACGTTCTTGTCCGGATCTGCACCGAACCCGAGATCGCTGACGCGCGAGCCTACTCATCGTATCGGATGAATAGCGGACACCGTGCAACAGACTGACGCACCATGTCCGGAGCTGAGTGGTCAGCACGCGTGATCTTGGTGCAGGATGAGCGCGTACAGGTGACCCACATCGACCGTCGTACCGATGCTCAACACTCGTGTGGCAAATTTGCTTGACACGGGCATCTGCCCCGTGTGCGTTGCAGCAAGGCGCACCTCGACCCTGTTAGGCTTGGTCATGCTGGCACTACTGCCCCAAATCGTCGCAATCTCAAACTGTCCGATCCTGTTCTGCAACAGCTATAAGCTGAAGCCGCTGACCGTCGGCACCTTGCTCGACGCCATCTTGCCTTGCCGCTGTGCGCTTGGAGGAAGCCGATGACGAAGGAGCCCTATCTCCGCAATCGCTGGTACGTCGCTGCGCGGGTGCAAGAGCTGGAGAAAGGCCCCGTCGGTCGCACGATCATGGACGAGCCGGTCGTGCTGTTCCGCGGCGAGGGCGGCCAAGTCGCCGCGCTTGAGGACGCCTGTGCACACCGCTACATGCCGCTGTCGCACGGCAAGGTGCAGGATGGCCGAATCCAGTGCCCCTAGCATGGGCTCCAGTACGATGCGTCGGGGGCGTGCGTGCTCGTGCCGGGCCAAGCGCGCGTCCCGCCGAGTGCCACGGTCAGGACCTATCCGGTGGCGGAGCAGTGGCGCTATGTGTGGATCTGGATGGGCGACCCGGCCTTCGCCGACGTGGCGTCGATCCCCGACTACCATTGGAACCACGATCCGAGCTGGGTGGCAGTTGACGGCTATTTCTACGTGCGCGGGAGCTACCGGCTGCTGATCGACAACTTGCTCGATCTGTCTCACGTGGCCTACGTGCACGCGACCACGCTGGGCACCGACCGGGTCGCGGATTTTCCCGTGAAGGTGCGGCGTGAGGACAACAAGGTGCACGTCGATCGCTGGATCGTGGGCGAGCCGGCGCCACCTATGTTCAAGCTGGTCGGCAACTTCCAGGGGGCAGTCGACCGCTGGCAGCTCATCCAGTACCAGGAGCCATCGCACTTCATGATCGACGTAGGGTGCGCGGACGCTGGCACGGGCGCGGGCGAGGGGAACAGGTCGCGCGGCATCACCATGTACTCCAATCACACGCTGACGCCGGAAACGGCGACGAGCACACACTACTTCTGGCACCACGCCCGCAACTTCCGCCTGGGGGAGCCTGAACTCACCGAGCGGTTGGCGAAAGCAACGAGTACGGCTTTCGGCGAGGATGTGGGCATCGTCGAGGCGCAGCAAGACCGAATCAACCGCGCGCGTCCCGACAAGCCGATCATCGACATCAATGCCGATGCAGGCGTGCTGCAGGCACGCCGCCTGCTGGACCGGCTCATCAGCGAAGAGAGCGCGGCGGGAAGGAGGAAGGCCCGATCGGACTGATCGCAATCTCCGTCACGTTCCTCGCCTCCGACGATGCGGCCTACATCACGGGGCAGGTGATCTCCGTCTCAGTCGGCTTGACGATGCACGGGTGAGAAAGCCGATTGCGCCTACTTCCTGGTTTCGCGGGAATCGACGGTCAAGTCCCTGAACTTGCTGATGACCTCGGGTGAAACCAGCGCGAAGCCCTTGTGCATCACGTCCTCCACCTGCGCGGCGGAAAGCGGCTCGAGCTCGAGATTGCGTTTGGCGATGTCGGCCTTGAAGTCCTTGTCCTCGAGCATCACCTCGAAGGCCGTCCGCAGGATTCCGACGACCTTTGCCGGCGTTCCCGGCGGGGCATAGAAGCCTTGGCCGACGTCGTAGTCGAGCGCGAAGAGATCGTAGACCTTCTGGTTCAGGGAGCCCGCCGGCAGGATGTCCCGGAGGTGCGGGATGTTCTTGTGATGCGGATCGCGTGGCCCCGTGGCGACGACGGCGACGATCTGGTCCTTGGCTATCCAATCGGGCTTCAGGCTGAGAAAGCCGGAGCGGAAGTTCCAGCGGCCGTTGACCTCGCCGCGCTCGATCGCGAGATTGATGTCGCCGCCGCTCTTGTAGCCGTAGACGATCTCCATTTTCGTACCGAGCGCCTGGTTCATGAAGCGCGGCACCACAGAGCCGCCCGCTCCGAACCCCGTCGAGCCGATCCTCACGGACTTGGTCTTGAGGTCGTCGAGGGTCCGCAAGCCCTTGGCATGCCACACCCAGATGGCCGACGAACGCGCGACGATGGAACCAAGCCATGCGAACTTCTGTGCGTCGTAGCTGATTTTGTTGACCAGGGGCGCAGTGATGGAGCCGGGCGCCATCATGGCGATCTCCGTGCCGTCCTTGGCAGCCACATTGTACATGTACGCGGACGCAACCGCCCCTCCCGCTCCAGGCCGGTTCACCGCCACGAGCGTGGGGTTTCCCGGGATGTGGCGGCCCATGTGCTGTGACACGAGCAGGCAATACGTGTGGTATGAGCCGCCGGAACCCGCAGGCACCGTGACGTTGATCTTCTTGCCATCGTAGTAGTTCTGAGCATTCGCGGCACCTCCCGCCGCCAACACTGCAGCAAAAGCAACGATAAAAAGCTCGCAGATCGCGTGGCGTTTGTTGCCCATTGCGCGTCCTCCTCGTTTTTTCTGGCGCTCAGTATTCTACCACCGATGGGTCAGCCTCCACAGCCCCCATGTTTCCGTGACCGTCGGCTATCGTACCTGGAAGCCGCCGTTCGGTAAGGTCGACCACGCCGACTGCTCGATTTCCGGAAGTGGCCCAGGGCCGACTCCGGGGTCTCGGTCGGTCTGCAGCCGATCGCGACAGCGTTCGCCGTTCGCCGTTCGTGCGGCCGATGGTCGGTTCGGAGGGGTAAGCGTGAGCGACCGCCGACGTCCCCGATGCGTGCCGTTATGAAGCGCTACTTCGATCCCCCTTGCCAACGCCTACTGCCTCCCGTGTTTCTGGCAGGAACGGTGATGAACTTCTGAGAGAGGAGCGCCGATGCGCCGCCGAGTTCGTGTCTTCGCTCTCCTGCGACCGCCGACCTGTCGTGTCGTGTGTCAAGTGACTCGTCCTTTTGCGCGCTGCCGCTGATCGCTTTAATTATTCGCTCCCGACAACTTGGGAGCAGAGACATCATGAGCAAGAGTGAGATGAGACGAGCGATCGCAGCGCGGCTGCGCAGCGCAAGACAGCACAGAGAAATGTCCCAGCCGGAATTGGCGCGCGCCGTGGGAATGTCCAAGCAATTGATCAGCGCCTGGGAGAAAGGGAAGTCTCAATTATATGCCCATCAGGCTGTTGCCTGCGCCAAGGCTCTCGCTGTCGAGATCAATTGGCTGCTGCTTGGCGAGCCCGGCCGTGAGACACCTCCTACTCGCGGTGAGTCCACGGTGCCGCTACTGAGCTGCGCGGAAGCTGCCGAATACTCTGCTGGCCGCCTGTCACTATCGTCCGTGCGCCGTCTTATCGAGAGGGGCTCCGACCTGCCCGTCTCGGGATTTGCACTGGTCATCGATGACCACAGCATGGCTCCCATATTGGAGACGGGGGACATCGTTCTGGTGAACCCGGAGAAGGCCGCTCGTCAGGGCGACTTGGTCGTGGCTGCACTTGGGGATGGCCACGAGACCGACGGATTGGGGGCGGCTGTCGTGGTTCGGCAGATCGGATTTCTCGTTCACTTGGCGGCGCCGCCGCTCGTCCTCTCTCCGGTTTCGCCGGACTGGCCGATCAAGCGGATCGGCAGCATTGCCGAAGGGCGGGTTCTTGGGGTCGTTGTCGCGCTGATTCGCCACTTGGAATCGCGCTCTCTGATGGAGATGCCCGAAAGCACCCGCTCCATGCCGGCGGGCCCGGCGACGTGAAAACCCCTACATAAACCCTCCCAGAAAATCGCGCCTCGCCAGTTTTCTGGGATCGAGCCTTCTGCATACCCTGCCGCGGTTCGTGAAAGGGCCTCGGCAGGATGAGCAGCAAGCAAGCAATCTCGAGAACCCTACCTTTGCGGAGGGGGCTGAGCGAGGTGGAGGCGGCGATTTACCTCTCGCTGTCACCATCGTTTTTCCGCCGCCTTGTCGATCGAGGCGTGATGCCGAGGCCACGTGTGGCGGGCGGACGTCGCATCTGGGACGTCGAAGAACTGGATCTCGCCTTCAAGGCGCTACCGCGAGAGGGGGGCGATGAGGCATTGTTCGGAGGCGAGGGCGGCAACAGCTGGGCGGACTATCAGTGACGCTGATCAAGCTGAAATACATCGATCGGTTCGTCGACCGCCACGGTCGCGAGCGCTTCTACTTCCGGCGCGACCGGGGTCCGCGCATCGCCTTGCCCGGGCGGCCCGGCACTCCAGAATTCATGGCGGCCTACGAGCGCGCAGCGATTGGCGAGGACGCGAAACGCGCACCCAGGCAGCGCGGCGCGCCCGGCACCTTCGATCGCCTCGTGCAAGACTACTTCTCGTCGCCTGAATTCCTCGGCCTCGCACCGTCATCGAAGAAGTCCTACCGCTCCGTGATCGAGCGGCTGATCATCGACGAGAAGATTGGCCATCGCCTCGTGCGCGAGATGAGTCGGGAGCATGTGCGCCGAATTCTGGCAAAGCGCTCCGACACTCCGGGTGCTGCCAACAGCCTCCTGCAGAAGCTGAAGGTCCTGATCCACTTCGCCATCGACAGCGGCTGGCGCAACGACGATCCCACACTCAGGATCAAGAAGTACGTGAAGGGCGAGTTCCATACCTGGACCGAGGAGGAGCTAACGCAGTACGAGCGCAAATGGCCGATTGGCACGACCGAGCGACTGGCCTACGCGCTGCTGCTCTACACCGGCCAACGGCGCTCCGATGTGGTGACCATGTCGTGGGACGATGTCAGGGACGGCACCATTTGCGTCACGCCTCTGAAAACCAAGCGCACCAGCGGCGTGAAGCTGTGGATACCGATCCACCCGGCGCTGCAGGAGGTCCTCGACGCGGCGGACCCGGACGAGGGCACGGTCCTAAAGACCGCGTTCGGCCAGCCATTCACGTCAAACGGCTTCGGCAGCGGCTTCATGGCAGTGAAGATCGATAAAGCAGGCCTGCCAAAGCGGTGCGTCACGCACGGCCTCAGGAAGGCGGCAGCACGTCGACTTGCGGAGGCCGGCTGCTCCGCAAACGAGATAGCCGCCATCACGGGTCATGCGACCTTGCAAGAAGTGTCGCGCTACACCAAGGCAGCCAATCAAAAGAAGCTTGCGGCAGCCGCGATGCGTCGTCTGCAGCCGAAGGAGCCGAACATCGACTCCCAAACCGACCGGGGAAGTTTGGGAAATGGAGCCAAAAACATCAATGTTTCAAAGGGCGTGGAGGAGGGTTGGTGGAGCCGAGGGGAATCGAACCCCTGACCTCTTGCATGCCATGCAAGCGCTCTCCCAACTGAGCTACGGCCCCTATCCTATGGGATTTGCCCGCTGCCACGCGACAGCGCTGCGACAGGCGGCTCTACGTATGATGGTCCGACGATTTGCGCAAGCCCATAGTTGCGCATCCGCCAGGCCCATTCAAACAACCACAGCGCCTGGGGCTGGCAGTTGGCGCTAATCGGATTCCATCGGGCGGTCACCGGCTTGGGTGTGACGGCCATGACGCGGACGCTGTCGGACGCGGGTGCGGATCAGTGCGCGCGCTGCGAGAGCACTGGCTGGACGGCGACATTGTCAGCGTCGAGATCACCTGTCTCGCCACCAGCCTCACGGCTGCCGACGCCGTGCTCGAACTGAAACCGGACCAAGGTGCGATCGAGAACCGGCTGCACTGGGTTCGATAAGTCTCGATGGACGAGGACCGCTGCCGCGTCTGCACCCGTGCCCGTGCGCTGGCGGCAATCCGAAATCCAGTGCTACCCCTCATCCGATATCGCGGCCTGTCCATCCCCGCCCCCGCGAGAACGATCGCAAGGGCCGCGCCGAAGCAGTCGCCGACGTCACCGGCCACATTCTTTGAATGGCCCTGAAAGGCGCATCAAAGGCGCTTGCCAGCCCTGAAGCCGCGCACTATAACCCGCGAGCTTTGCGGTTCAGCCTGCCTTCGCGCGGCGCTGAGCAAGGCAAGCCCAGGTAGCTCAGTTGGTAGAGCATGCGACTGAAAATCGCAGTGTCGGCAGTTCAACTCTGCCCCTGGGCACCATTTTCGCGCTCACGGGCCGTGGGCCCTCCGCGGGGGCGGCGCTTGCGCCGGGTCGCGTTGCGACCTGATCGCCTTCGGCGATGGAAAGGGTGAACCCAACTCCATCTTCCAGCATCACTCGAAGCCTCGACGAGTTGAAAACACGACGAATGCGCGCGCTGACGGCGGTTCTTGTCGCCAGCGTTCTGGGCAAGGCTCCGTCGAGGGCCCTCGCACGTTGCCGGTCGTCCGCCACGGTCGCAGCGTGACGCCGTCCGGCCTGCATCGATGTCGGTATAGGGGCGGGGCGAGTACGCGGCGTATGGCGAGTACGCGGCGTACTGACTCACGCGAAGCCACACGCTATGCTACCGCCATTGCAAGGGGTGGGGCATGGCAGGCGAGATCTTCATCAGCTACAGGCGCGAGGACAGCGCCGGGACGACAGGCCGGCTCTATGACCGGCTGGCGAAGACGTTTTCGCGCAAGAAGCTCTTCATGGACGTCGATGAGCGGATGCACGGGCTCAACTTCGTCAAGGTGCTGAGCGACAAGGTCGAGGCGTGTGCCGTATTCCTGGCTGTGATCGGCCCCGGCTGGGTCAGCTCCACTGCAAAGGACGGCGGGCGCCGTCTCGACAACCCGAACGACTTCGTCCGCATAGAGGTCGCGTCGGCCTTGCGGCGGAACATTCCGCTCATTCCCGTGCTGGTCGACGGCGCAGCGATGCCGAGCGCGCAGGATTTGCCGGACGACATCAAAGAGCTGGCACTTCGTCACGCCGTCCAACTCCGCAATGCGCACTTCAACCACGACAGCGAGCTGGTGGTCGGCGCGATCAAGGCGCGCCTGAATGACGATACGCCTGGGCGGCCTTGGGGCCTCATCGCCGGTGGTGGGATTGCCGCGTTCGCGCTGCTGGGGCTCGTCGCCTACAATATTGGCGTGCCGATCCTGCCGACGAGCGGGGCCCCGCCGGGGCCGCCTGCCATCACGACCAGCAAGGCCGGCGTCGATGCTGGCACGAAGCCCAAGCCGGATACTGATGCCGCCGAAAGGCAGCGGATAGCAGCGCTGAAGGCCGACGAGGAACGTCAGCGCGCAGCGGCGGAGGCCAAGCGCAAGGCGGATGCCGCTGCCGCAAAGAAGGCTCAGGACGACGAGGCCGAACGCCAGCGGGTCGCGGCGGAGCTGCGCGAGAGACAAGCGGCGGAGCAGCGCCAGCGTGAGGCTGCGGCGAAGAAGGCCGAGGGGGATCGCAGGCGTGCCGAAGCCGAGGCGGAAGCCAAACGTAAGGCCGATGAGGCCGAGCGTCAGCGGATTGCGAAGGCAAAGGCAGAGGCGGAAGCTGCGCTCAAGGCCATCGAGGAGGCTGCGCGGCGCATTCCAAAGCCGGGTCAGGTCTTCCGCGACTGCCAGGACAAGCGCGGCGATGCGTTCGTGTGCCCCGAAATGGTCGTGGTGCCGGCCGGTAGCTTCACGATGGGCTCGCCAGCGAGCGAGGCAGACCGTGACGCTGACGAGGGCCCGCAGCGCAAGGTGACGATGGCCAGACCGTTTGCGGTCGGAAAATTCGAGGTTACGTTTGCCGAGTGGGATGCCTGCGTGGCGGAAAAGGGCTGTACCCACAAGCCCGGCGATCAGGGCTGGGGCCGTGTGAAGCGACCGGTGATCAATGTCTCGTGGGATGACGCCAAACAGTATGTTGTGTGGCTGAGCCGCAAGACTGGCCAGTCGTACCGCCTGCTCACGGAGGCGGAGTGGGAGTATGCGGCGAGGGCTGGGACGACGACGCCGTTCTCAACCGGGCGTACGATCACGGCGGCGCAAGCCAACTTCGACGGCAACTTCGTTTATGGTGGCAGCGCGAAGGGGCAGTACCGGCAAAGGACGATAGACGTCGGCACATTCGCAGCGAACCCATTCGGCCTCCACGATATGCATGGCAACGTCTGGGAGTGGGTGGAGGATTGCTACGCGGATAGGTATTCGAAGGCGCCGACGGATGGCCGAAAAGCTCCCGATACGAATGGATGCTCCCGTGTTCTTCGCGGCGGCTCCTGGAACATCGGTCCCCGGCTCCTCCGCGCGGCGCGGCGCATCAACTTCCGGCCGGTCAACCGCTTCAGCGGCTTGGGCTTCCGTTTGGCGAGGACGTTAATTCCTACCCCTTAACTCCCTTACGTCCTGGAAGACGGCGCCGCGTTGCGCACAGTTTTTGGGGTGAGGTCCAGGAGGCGTAGCCTCCTGGTGGCTACGGAATCGATGTATCGATGATCCTGCCAGCGGATAGCAGTTTCTGCCGTTGGTGTCTGGGCTTGCGGTCGTCACCGCGCCCCGGACCCTGATCGACCCCGTCTCCCGTGTTCTTCGCGGCGGCGGTGCCGTGCCTCGGCACGGATTTCGCGATCACGTTCGTTTGTGCAAAAAGCCAGCCCGTCGCGACGGCCGACGAACAGCGTTGGAACAGCAGGCTGTAGCGTGGCGATGCCTCGTGGGTCGGCCGACATGCAACACAAACGCGTGCGAGATCGTCACTGCACCTTGATGCCGATCTCGCCGATCAGCGGGCGCCATTGCGCGATGTCGGCAGCTATGAAGCGCATCAGCGCATCGCCGGTGAGGTCGGGTGAGACGAGGGCGTCACGGTCGAGCACTTTCTTCACCGCTGGTACTTTGACGATACGGCGCACCTCGGTGGCGAGGCGCTGGGCGACAGCGGCAGGCAGGCCTTTGGGCCCGCACACCCAGAACCAGGTGAGGCCGATGACGTCGTGACCCTGCTCGCGAAATGTCGGCACGTTCGGAAATGCCGGATTGCGCTCGGCGGTGGTGATGCCGAGCGGGACGATCCGGCCCGCGCTGACCATCGCGCTGGCGCTGATCACGGGCGACATGACGAGACCGATGTGGCCACCGAGCAGCTCCTTCAGCCCGTCGTTTCCACTCTTGTAGGGCACATGCGCGAGATCGATCCCGGTGCGGCGCTTGGTGTGCTCGATCAGCAGGTGACCGAGCGAGCCGCTGCCCGGTGAGCCGGTATTGATAGAAGCCCGGCCGGCGGCCTCGAGTTGGGCGAGCGTCTTTGCACCAAGGCTCGGATTGGCGACGAGCATGTAGCCGTCGCCGGCCACCATGGCCAAATGCGTGAAGCCGGTGATCGGATCGTAGCCGACCGTCTTGTTGATGATGGGGGCGGTGATCTGAGGGCCGGAGCCGCACATCAGGAGCGTGTGCCCGTCCGGCGCCGCGCTCGCCACGTATGCCGAGCCGATGGTGCCCGCGCTGCCGGGCCGGTTCTCGATGAGGACCTGCTGCTTCAGCGCGCTGGTCAGCCCCGGCGCGAGGAGGCGCGCGAACACGTCGGCAGTCCCGCCAGGAGCTAAGGCGACGACGATCCGAACCGGCTTCGATGGCCAGCTCTGGGCCTGGGCGACCGCACTCGCTGCCAGAAGCGCGCCGACGCCGGCCAGACCTGCGCCGATCCGTCGTGCAATGCTGTGACGCATGGTCGTTTCCTCTGGAGTGCGCGCCCTCGCGTGTTGGTTCATGCGTGGGCTGGTTGGGTTTGGAGGCTCACAGGGGGCGACGACGAGCGAGGGAGACCGGCAGCGTTATCGCGTATTGCCGATCGCCTTTTTCACGCGATCGACGAGGGCGGGCGGCGCATCCACGATCCGTGCAACGAGCGCCTGCGTCTCCTCGGCAGTCCGGTAGCGGATGGCGAGCTTGCGCCTGGTGGTCTCGTCGAGGAACTGCGGGTCCGCCATGAGCGCGGCGAACGCCTTGCGCAGGGCTGCGACGCGGTCGGCCGGCACGTTCGGCCCGAGCGCCATCGCGCGGGCGAGTGGCGTGCCGTTGGCCAGGAACTCGACGACTTCGCGGTCGGGACCGGAGGAGAGCTCGAGTAGCGTCGGCACGTTGGGGAGCTGCTTCAGGCGCTCGAGGGTGAAGACGAGCGGGATCGCGATCTTTTTCTCCGCCACCCAGTTGGATTTGCCGGAGGTGATGCTTTCCCAGGCGACGGCCCAACCGGCGATCTCGCCGCGCTCCATCGCGAGGTTGAGATTGCCGCCGGTGGTGTAGCCGGAGATCACCTTGTAGCGGGTCTTGAGCGTGTCCTTGGCGAGCATCGCCCACTGGTAGCTCAGGTGGTTCGTCGCCATCGAGCCGAACACGAGATCCTTGGTCTTGAGGTCGTCGAGGGTGCTGGCACCGGTTCCGTGCCACACGGCCATCACCTGGGCGATCTCGTCGTAGGCGCCGAGCCAGTGCAGCTTTCTGGCGTCGTAGCGAATGCCCTTGGGGTCTTCCAGACGCTGCATCAGCGGCAGTGCATGGGAAAGCAGGATCTTTGAGCCATCCTGCGGGCCGGGGCCGAAGATGTAATTGCCGGCCGCGGCACCGCCGGCTCCGGGCATGTGCTCGACGATGATCGTTGGTGTGCCGGGAATATGTCGCGCGATGTGGGTCGCGATCACGCGCCCGTAGATGTCGTAGCTCCCGCCGGGGCTGGTGCCCATCAGAATGGCAATGGTGCGGCCGTTGTAGAACTGGCCGGGCTCCTGGGCCAGCGCAGCCGGCGTGGCAAGCGCCATCAGTGCTCCGGCGGCTGCCGGCACGGCCCGCGCCCAACGTGCAAATCTGGTCGTGACCAGCATGGCTTCCTCCTCGATACCGCGTCGGCGGGCGCTGTCTCATTCGCAGCGTTTGCGCGAGTCCTAGGCGGGAGCAGGCCGTGGGTCAACGCCGATGCGCCACGCCCACCCGGGTAGCGCCAATACAACGATGCGTTAACCAAATAAACGCATAGATAGAAAAGACAACAATCTTAGATTGAGGAAAATGGCTTCATGAGTTCGACGTTCCTGCCATCCAGCTCTCGACTGGCCGTCCGTCAACCGCTGTACGCGCAGGTGCGTGAGCATCTTCTCGCGCGCATTCGCGGGGGCGAATGGGCGGCGGGCGAGACCCTGCCCAACGAGTATGTTCTGTCCACCAATTTCGACGTCAGCATCGGCACCGTGCGTCGCGCGGTGGCAGAACTGGAAGCGAATGGCGTGCTGGTGCGCAAGCAGGGCCGGGGCACTTTCGTCGCCGGGCGCGGATCGGCTGCGTTGCAGGAACGGTTCTGCTCGGTGCGCGGGCACGCCGGGCAGCGACTTGTGACTTCGCACGAGCTGTTGTCGTTGCGACGGCGTGGGGCCAGCGCGGAGGAGGCCGTGATTCTGGCCGAGGTCGAGAAGGGTGTCGTCGAGATCGTGCAGCGGGTTCTGGCAGGCGGTATCCTGGTTGGGCTCGAGCTATCGTCGGTGCCGGCGTGTCTCGTACCCAAGCTCGAGACGCAAATGCTGTTCGGCCAGGACCTGTATCCGGTGCTCGCCGACTATGGCCTGCTGGTAACAAGGGTGGTCGACAGCGTCGGCGTCGAGCCGGCCTCGGAAGCCACGGCCAAAGAGCTTGATTGCTCCTATGGCACGCGGTTGCTTGTCGTCACTCGACGCGCGCACGCAATGGACGGCCGCGCCGTCGAGCGGCGGGTGGGCCACTACCTCCCCGAGCACGTCCGGTACGCGGCTCCCGCGGCGTGAGGGAGCCAGCGCGCCTTGCGTCTGATAGCGGAAATCCAGATGTTCGACCCTTCGTCGGGCATTTGGTTTGGAGGTATGCGCGCGCAGGGTTGGTGTGGCGGACACGCAAGCAAAAGCCGATACCGCCCCGCCCCGCCTCGACGCTCGAGCCGAACCTTCGGTGGGCCGGTATGATGGTTCAGAACGGAATTTCGTCGTCGAGTTTCTTATCGAAGCTCTTGCTGCCGCCGCCGCTGCTGGGATTATTCCGCGGCGCCGCGCTGCCGCGGCTCTCAGCGCCAAACCCGCCGCCCGATCCGCCGCCCGAGCTGCCACCATAGCCACCCGCGCCGTAGTCGGGGCCATCCTCGGCCATGCCGCCCATCGCGCCAGCGCCAGCACCCGAGCCCGCACCTGCGCCGCGGGTATCGAGCATCGTCAGAACGCCGCTGAAGCCTTGCAGCACGACCTCGGTGGAGTAGCGATCCTGCCCCTGCTGGTCCTGCCACTTGCGGGTCTGAAGCTGGCCCTCGATGTAGAGCTTGGATCCCTTTCGGACGTACTGCTCGACGACCTTGGCCAGTGCGTCGTTGAACACCACGACGGCATGCCACTCGGTCCGCTCCTTGCGCTCGCCGGAAGTCTTGTCGCGCCAGTTCTCGGAGGTCGCAATCCGCAGGTTGGCGAACTTGCGGCCGTCCTGGGTGGTGCGGATCTCCGGGTCCTTGCCGACGTTACCGATCAGGATCACCTTGTTGACGGATCCGGCCATATCACTTGCTCCTTGTCCTCGAGCGCATAGGCACTGTGCGCCAGTCCATCGTGCGCAATTCCATTGTGCGCCATTCAATTCTGCACATGCCGATCAGGAGCGTGGCGATGACCTGGCCCCAGACCCTTTGCGTTTCACGTTCTGCGATTCACGTTGCATCAACCTAGCGCGCAACGCGCGCCCGCGCCGAACTGATCTCAAATTGTCCACGCAAATCCTATTCACAACGGATGTTCGCTTAATGTTCTACAGCAAACAAGTCCGTTCGGCAACGATTAAATAGCCCGCGGGAATACAGCCCTCATCTGTGGTTGCTAACCTGATTGGCCGCTCTGCCGTCAAGCGCCTTCAACGGCGATGAGCCGGCCGGAGGTGGCGGCGAGCCGGAGGTCGAGGAGGGGCTTGTATTCGGGCGATCGGTACCAGGCATCGAGGGTGGCCATGTCGGGGAACTCGATGACGACGACGCGCTGCGGGTTCCAGCCGCCCTCATAGGGCTTGACGGCGCCGCCGCGCACCACGAACCGGCCTCCGAATTTTGCGAGGGTAGCGCCGACGTCCTTTTTGTAGGCGTCGTACGCGGCGGCGTCTCGCACCTCGATGTCGGCGATCACGAATGCGGGCACGGTCGTCCTCCTCGTCGAGCAGGTTGGGGTCGCGTTACTTGCCGCTCGCGGCATCGACCGTCGTGGCAAGCCGCTGCATCGTTCGGTTCGACATCGCTGCGGAGGCGGGGCAATCGCGCGCTTTGAGCCGATCGTAGATCGCTGCCATGTTGCCCCGGAACATCGGGCCTTGCGCGCGCTGCGCCACGCCGGTCGCCACGGAGGCATTGGCATAGCGCGCCTTGCACATCATGCGGACGAGATGCTCGGTGAGATCCTTGCCATAGGCGTCCTGGACGCTCGACTGGGTCAAGGTGACATAGGACTGCCAGGTCTGCCGTTCGGGTGTCGTGCCCCATCGGCTGCTCTCGGCTGCATTGAACAGCGGGTCGATCGCATCGAGGACCTGGCGTTTGACGCTCTCGCTTGCGATCTTGCCGATCCAGTTGCGGACGATCTTGGCCTCCTCCTCGTCGATGGGGCGAACGGATATGTCGGTCAGGTCGGCGAGTTGCAAGGCCTCGCGCATCGGTGGAGCTGTCTGCCAGATCGTGACGCCCCGGAGGTCGGCGGCGCGGATCTTGGCAGCGGACAGATCGGCGCGCTGCAAGTTCGCATATTGCAGATCCGCGCCTTCGAGGTCGGTATCGCGCAGGATGGCGCCCTGCAGATGGGCATGGGCCAGGATTGCACCTTCCAGCGAGGCACTCGACAGGTCCGCGCCGTGCATCAGGGCACCGAACAGGCTTGCGCCCTGCATGTGGGCGACGAGCATGTTCGCGCCCTGCAACTGGACACCACCGGTCATCTCGGCGCGCTCCAGGTGAGCGCTCGAGAAGTTCGCGCCGATGGCGATCGCGTAGGACAGGTCGGCCCCCTCGAGGTTGGCTTCCTCGAGCCGTGCGCCGGTGAGATCAACGCCGGCGAGCTTGGCGCCGGCCAGCTTCGCGCGAAGAAGATTGGCGCCGACGGCCTTGGTGCAGCGCGCCTTCTCTCGATCCTCGCTCAAGATCAACTCCGACACATCCGCGCAGGCGAGCCTCGCCTCCGTCAGGTCGACGCCGACGAGGCTTGCGCCCTCCAGATCAGCGCCCGTCAGATCCGCGCGGCGCATGTCGGACCGGTCGAGCTGCGCGAAACGGAGATCGCGACCGCGCAGGGGGATGGACGTCTCGTCGGCGGCATAGGCGCGTTTTGGGGCCAGGTCCTGGTCGGTTACGACGAGATTGCGGTGGAAGCGGCCCCACAAGGTGCCATCGCTGCGCGCGCGCATGAACGGCAGCATGAAGCCTGTCTGCGCGCGGACGGTCTCCCCCCGCCGTTCAGCCCGCGTCAGCGCCTGCGTCATCCGGTCGAGCGCCTCGCCCGGCACGGTCGCCACGAAAAAGGAGAAGAAGCCGACGATGAGCAGCAGTCCGGTGGTGACCAGGAAGGAGACGGGACTGGAGACCGTCGTGCGCCAGAAAGCAGAGAAGAACGATGCTTCGGTTCGCATCAGGAACACGCCGATGAGCACCAGCATGGCGATGTCGAGAACCAGGCAGATGCGATGGGTCCAGGTCACCCCGACATCGTGATAGGGCAGATAGCTCAGCTGGATGAAGAGCAGGATGACGAGGGGAAGCACCACCAGCGTGAGCCACGACATGCCATGCAGGAGCGTGCTCATGACGGCGCTGCGGTGGGGACCGGCTATGGCCTGCACGAAGAAAAAGTTGTGCAACTCGAGCCGCAGTGGGTGGCTACGGCGGTCGGTCATCTCCAGCCCCCGCACAGCGTAGTCGAACTCCAGCGTCTTGCGGGCCAGTAGAACGAGTTGGGCGACGACACCGATGTGGAACAGAACGAGCAGCACGGGAGCGAACTGGAAGAACAGCGCCTGCTGGATCTGGACCTGCATGATCGGCAGGTTGACCGGCGTCTCGAGCAGCAGGTCCCGATGGCCAACGCCGGCCACGGCAATGGTGAAGTAGGCCATGATGCCGAGAAAAATGAGCCAGGCGGTGTTGGCTGTGTCGCTCGAGCGATTGACGGCCTCCAGAAGGCTGTAGGGATTTACGGGCGTCTCGCCTTCAGGCCCCACGCGGACGGCATCGGTCATGGATGGAACAATCCTCGCACACACACACAAATTCAAGCAGCGCCAGACCATATAGGAGAAAGTGTGGCAGGTGAACGCGAGCAGTGCGCTGCGCGCTTTCGGCGGATGGCTATTGCCGGAAGGCATCACCCCGCGATAGATCACGCCGACCGTGGCGGTGCCGGAGGCGCATTCGCGGCTGGACGGCCTGCTCAGGCATGCTTCTGTGGTTGGCACAACTTACTTTATCGGAAATAGCGAGAGCGTCGCCCTTCATGGCCAAGTACGATTGCATGAAATGCCCCGGCTATTGCTGCTCTTATCCCGTCATCGAGATCACCGGGCGCGACGTCGCCCGGCTCGGCCGGCATTTCGGCATCACTGCGCCGGAGGCTCAGGCCAAGTTCACGAAGAAGGCGCATGGCCGCGAGCGGGTTCTGCGGCGCAAGGACGACCCGCATTTCGGCCGCATCTGCCGCTTCTTCGACACCGAAGCCCGGCGCTGCACCGTCTATAAGGCGCGGCCCGGCATCTGCCGACAGTTCCCAGGCGAATCTCGCTGCGGCTACTACGATTTCCTGAAGTTCGAGCGGGAACACCAGAAGGATGCCGACTACGTGGCAACGACCGATAGTGGGATGTTCAGGTAGTCGGCCGTGACGTTTCTGTCGGTCATCCCCGAACCGGGTGACGGGGGGCGGGTCTGAGCCGGCCGAGCGCGTTCGTATGGCCCCGGTCGGAGTGCAGGGCCCTTTCCCATCGCTGCGTGACGGCCCCGGTCCACGGCCTGCCGCTGCAGCCACTCGCATTCGCCGCGCCGCGCGGCTAAAACGACGGCCATGACGCTGCCCGCCGACCTTCCCTCCCTCGCCGCAGCGCCGTGGCTCACGGCCGCTGAGACGCAGCGCGTGCTCGCGGCGATCGCGGCCGGCGGCTACGAGGCCCGCTGCGTCGGCGGTGTGGTGCGCAACGCGCTGATGGGCTTGGCCGTCACCGACATCGACATCGCCACGACGGCGCTGCCCGACGACGTGATGCGCCTCGCGCGCTCAGCTGGCCTCGGCGTTGCCGAGACGGGCCTGCAGCACGGCACCGTGACCGTCATCGCCGACCACCACCCCTTCGAGGTCACGACGCTGCGCCGCGATGTCGAGACCCACGGCCGCCACGCCACCGTCGCCTTCACCGACGACTGGACCGCTGATGCGCGCCGCCGTGACTTCACGATGAACGCGCTCTATTGCGACGCGGCTGGCCGCGTCCATGATCCACTCGGTGGCTATCCCGATCTCGCTTCCCGGCGGGTGCGGTTCATCGGCAACCCGGCGGACCGCATCGCGGAAGACTACCTTCGCATCCTGCGCTTCTTCCGCTTCACGGCGCAGTATTCGACGAGCGCACCCGACGCCGATGGTCTGAGCGCGTGCACGCGGATGCGCGATGGCCTGACGATCCTCTCCAAGGAGCGCATTCATCAGGAGATGACGCGGCTGCTCGTTGCCCGCCGCGCTCTCGATGCGATCCTGTCGATGCGCGACCACGGCATTCTGGCCCAGGTGCTGCCTGCAGCACCGCGTCCCGGCCTCCTCGCGCGCGTCATCGAGATCGAGCGGGCATGTGGCTGCGCGCCCGATGCCATGCTCCGTCTCGCCGCGCTGGCTGTCGAGACACCGGAGGACGCGGTCCGCATCGGTGCAGCCTTCAAGCTGTCACGTGCCGAGCGCGGCGTTCTCGACCTGAGCTCGCGCGCCGACGTGCACCTGTCAGCGCCTTTGCCGCCAAGCGCTGCGCGGGCCTTACTCTACCGCCAAGGTCCCGACCGCTATCGGCGGCTCGTCATGCTGTCTTGGACGCGCGCCCTGGATGCCGCCGTCACGGCCGCCGACTGGTCCGACGCGCTGGCATTGCCCGATCGCTGGTTTGCGCCGAAACTGCCGGTGAGCGGCGCGGACGTCGTCGCTCGCGGCATTCCTCCGGGGCCGGCCGTCGGGGAAGTGCTGCGCGCGCTCGAAGCATGGTGGATCGAGTGCGATTTTGCGCCCGATCGCGACGCATTGCTGGCCCGCCTGCCGACGCCATAGAGCGGTTGCCCGTAGGCTGGGTCAAGGCCGCAGCCGCGACAAAGCGTTCGCGACGGAGGACCCCGACCCATGCCCACCTACGCCTTGAACTCGGCGATCTTCGTCTTCTGTTCGCCGAGACCCGCGATGTGGAGATGCATCACGTCGCCCACCTGGAGGAACGTCGGTGTTGGCTTCTGGCCAAGCGCCACGCCCGGTGGCGTACCCGTCGTCACCACGTCGCCGGCCTCGAGCACCATGAACTGCGAGATGTAGTGCATCAGGTAGTGGCAGCCGAAAATCATGGTCTTGGTATTGCCCGACTGCATCCGCTTGCCGTTGACTTCCAGCCACATGTCGAGGTTCTGCGGATCGCCTAACTCGTCGGGCGTGACGAGCCACGGACCCAGCGGCCCGGAGTTCTCCATGCACTTGCCCTTCATCCATTGGCCGCCGGATCGCTCGATCTGCCAGTCGCGCGCGGAGACGTCGTTGCAGATGGCATAGCCGGCGATGTAGCCCGGCGCATCGGCTTCCGACACGTAGCGCGCGCGGCGATTGACGACGAACGCGATCTCGAGCTCCCAGTCGAGCTTGGCGCAGCCCTTCGGCATCATCACGTCGTCTTTGGGCCCGACGATGCAATTGGCGAGCTTGTTGAACAGGATCGGCTCTTTAGGGATCGGCATCCCGGCTTCTTTTGCATGGTCCGCGTAATTGAGGCCGACGGCGATGAAGTTGCGGACATCGCCCACGGGCGCCCCGAGCCGCACGCCGGCCGGCGCAAGCGGCAGGCTCGTGGGATCGATCTTCCTTAGCCCCTCGATGACGGCCGGCGCCAGCGTCTGGCCGGTGAAGTCCTTGACGTGGGCGGACAGATCGCGGATCGCGCCTTGCGCGTCGACGAGGCCGGGCTTCTCATGGCCCGGGGCGCCATAACGAACGAGCTTCATCTGATCTCCTCACGCATAATGGTCATTGTTGGTCGGGATGCGTTGCAGGGTTAAGCCTCTGCGGTTGAGGCGTAAAGCTGTAACTGTGGCAGGCAAGGTCGCGACCAGCCCTGGTTTTCGGCACTGCTCCCCCGCGTCAAGCTTGCGTCTTGACGCCGCGCGAGTTGTCCTGCCCGGCCTTGCGCGCGGCCCTCTGCAGATCGGCGCGAACCAGGTCGCGCTGCTCGTGGATCGAGGCGATGGCCGCTCCCGTCGGCACGCCGAGCCCGACGAGTGCTGCCTCCGACAATTGCAGGCTGGCCTCGATGGTTTCAGGCACGGCGTCCGAGACGCCGATCTCGTAGAGGTGGCGCGCATGCTCGCCGTCGCGGGCGCGCGACACGATCAGGATGTCCGGCCGCGCTTGCCTGATCTGCCGCACGATTTCGTCGATGGCCGACTTCGTATGGATTGTGATGATCACCGCCGCGGCGTCTTTCAGGCCGCAGGCCATCAGGAAGGGTTGGTTCGCGCCGTTGCCATAATAGATCTCGCGACCTTGCCGCCTCTGGTCGGTGACGGTGAGCGGATCGGAATCCGTAATGGTGTGTGGCACGCCATGCACCTCGAGCAGCTTGGAGACCACGCGGCCGACCCGCCCGTAGCCGACCACGATGGCGTGCCTCGATTGCGGCGCTGGCATCGCCACGAGGAGCGGATCGGGCGGCTTCGGCGGCGTGAGGTGGGATGATAGCCGCGATCCGAGCGTCGCCAGCGCGGGGATCAGCGCCATCGTCACGGACGTGACGACCAGCACGAACCCGGCGACCTCGGCATTGATGATGCCGAGTATGGCAGCGAGGCCGATTCCGACGAATGCGAACTCGCCGCCCGGTCCTAGCAGCAGGGCGGTCTCGATCGTCACGGGCCAGCTCAGCCCGAACGATCGAGTGAGCCCGATGATGATGACCGCCTTCAAAGCCATGAGACCGGCGGCGCACAAGATGAGCAACAGCGGATTGGCCAGGATCACGCGGATGTCGATGCCCATGCCGACCGTGAAGAAGAATATGCCGAGCAGGAGGCCCTTGAAGGGCTCGATCGTCGCCTCGACGGACTTGCGGTACTCGGTCTCCGCGAGCAGAAGTCCGGCGACGAAAGCGCCAAGCGCCATCGACAGGCCGGCAAGCGCCGCGATCACGCCCGTCGCCACGATCACGAACAGGATCGTCGCGATGAACAGCTCGCTCGATTTCGTGGCGGCGACCAAGCGGAACAGCGGACGCAGCACAACTCGTCCGACGAGTACGATGATCGCCAGTGCCACTGCCGCCTGAGCGAGTGCGGTCACGAGGCTGCCCCACACGGATCCCCCGGCGCCGGCTCCTAGAACCGAGATGAGCATCAGCACGGGCACCACCGCGATGTCCTGGGCCAGTAGTATCGAGAAGCTGGCCCGCCCGGTGGCAGTCGTCAGCCGCCCGAGCTGCGACAGGACATCGAGGACGATCGCGGTGGACGACAGCGCAAGACACGAGCCTAGCACGATGGCCACCGCTGCGGGTTGTCCCGCCGCCGCGATGACGAGCGCGATCGCTGTAGCGCTGACCACGACTTGCAAGCCGCCGAGACCGACGACGAGGCGGCGCATCGTCACCAGCCGCTCGTAGGATAATTCGAGCCCGATCAGGAACAGCAGGAACACCACGCCGAGCTCGGCAATGCCTGCGACGTTCTTGGCGTCCACAACCGTCAGCCAGTAGAGCGGCGGTACCTGCTCGATGAACGATCCGAGCCCGAGCGGCCCCAGCAGGACGCCCGCGCCCAGGTAGCCGAGCACCGGATTGAGCCCCCATCGCCGCACCAGGGGCACGACCACACCGGCAGTGCCGAGCACCACGAGCGCGTCGCTGTAGGCGGGAATGTTGATGGTGGCGGCCACTGATGCTCCCCGTATTCTGCGATTTCAAATCCCGACCACGCCTAGTCTAGCGATCCCAGGTTTGCGCACGCCAGAAATCTGACGGCGTGGACTGGAGCCGCCGAGTGGCAATCTCGAATGATCGCCCTGTCTGCCAGCGTGCAGCGGTTGTTGATCTTGCGACGGCTCTACATCGCCGCGAGCGTTCTGTTCAGCTTGTCGGTGATCAGCATCGAGCCGGGCTTGTGCGTGATGCACAGGTCGGGTTTCGCATTGAGCACGGCGACTTGCGGTGTCACCCCGCACGCCCAGAAGACCGGGATATGACCCTTTTCCAGCCGCGGCGGCGGGTCGCCGTAGGTCGGCTTGGCGAGGTCGGTGATGCCGATAGCCTCCGGCAGCCCGAGATGCACCGGCGCGCCGTGAACGGCGGGAAAGCGCGACGTGATTTGCACTGCGCGGATCGCATCTGCCGGTGTCATCATGCGCATCGACACGACCATCGGGCCCTTGAACGGCCCGGCCGGAATGCACTCGATAGTGGTGCGGTACATCGGTACGATCGTCCCCGCGTCCACGTGGTGCAGCGAAATTCCGTCCTCTATCAGGGGCTCCTCGAACGAGAACGAGCACCCGAGCACGAACGTGACGAGATCGTCGCGCCAATATTTTCCGATGTCGGTGGGTTCGTCGATGCATTCGCCGTTCACCAGTACGCGGTAGTTCGGCACGTCGGTCCGGATGTCGATGTCGCCCAGATCCGGCAGGCTCGGGTCGCCCGGCGCTCCCATGCCGATCAACGGGCACGGCCGTGGGTTGCGTTGACAGAACGCGGCGAAATCCACGGCCAGAGCCTTCGGCAGGATGCACACGTTGCCCTGCACGAAGGACGGTGCCAGTCCCCCCGTATGGGCGACCTCGCCGCGTCGGCAGGCAAGTCGGGCTTTTGTCGATGCGAGCATGATGTCTATGCCGTTCGTTTGGAATTTCTGCTCCGCGCGCAAACGATGGTCAGGCCAACTCGCCACGCAGCAGCTTGGGCAGCTCGCCCGTCATGCCAGCCGCCTCGCCGACCAGCGCGCGTTTGATCATCGGTAGTCGGTCGACGAGCTGGAGGCCGACCTCGCGCGCCGAGCGCAGCAACCGGCTGTCGTGCGAGAACATGCGGTTGAGGGCATCGAAAGCGCCGGCCGCAAGTAACGAATCGAACCGCCGCCAGCGCTCGTAGCGCTCGAGAACGCCCGTATCGCCGATGTCGATGCCCGTTCGCGCCGCGTCCGCGATCACCTCCGTCAGCGCGGCGACATCCCGGAACGCCAGGTTGAGGCCCTGTCCGGCGATCGGGTGCACGCCATGGGCGGCATCGCCGATGAGTGCGAGGCGCGGAGCCACGTAGCCGCGCGCCAGATGCAAGGTGAGCGGCCAGGCGCGGCGTGGTCCGGCGAGGCCTAAGCGTCCGAGCTTGCCGCCGCACCTCAAATCGAGTTCGGCCAGGAACGCCTCGTCGTCGAGGCCCATGATGCGCCGGCCTTCAGCGGCGCTCTCGGTCCAGGTCACGCAGCTTCGCCGGCCCGGCAGGGGCAAGATGGCGAACGGCCCCGCCGGCAGGAAGTGTTGGACTGCGATGCCGCCGTGCTCGCACTCGTGCTCGATCGTTGTGGCGATGCCGACCTGCTCGTAGGGCCAGCCGACCGACTTTATGCCGGCAGCCTCGCGCAACGCCGATGCCCGTCCATCGGCAGCGACCGCTAGTCTCGCCGAAACAGCCCCTCCCCCGGCGATTGCGATCCGAGCCGCGAAGGGCTCCACGGTCATGCCGGTAGCGCTCGCCGGCCTTGTCAATTCGATGTCCGGCTCCCCCGCTGCGGCATCTTCCAGCGCGGCCATCAGCGCCGGCAGCGGCACGATGTGCGCAGCCGTCGAAGGTCCGTCGAGCCCGGCGATGTCGTTGTTCCAACTGAGGAGCACTGGCCGGAGCCCCGCGTCGAGACCGGAATCAGTGATTTCGATCCGCCGTACCGGCTCTGCCGCCGGCTCGAGGATTTGCCAAAGCCCGATGGCCTCGAGCAGCCGACGCGAAGAAGCGGAAATCGCCACTGCGCGCGGGTCGGCGGGATCTCTCAGTCTGGACGCAGGACCGTCGCGGTCGAGCACCCGCACGGCTAGCCCCGGCCCGATGCAGCGAACCAGGGCGAGCGCCAGCGTCAGCCCGGCGAACCCTCCGCCACATATGGCAACGTCGGAAATTCTGTCGGCATTCGTCTGCTCGACCAAGTGATCACCTCTGGGCCAGCGCGGAGATCATCGCGGGCGGTGAGGCAGTATCGGTCCGTCGTGGTGCCAACGGCAACGAGCAATCGGCCACACCTCGTCGCGCGGCCAGCCTTTCGCGTCGACCGGCTCGGTTAACCCCTGCGATTTGTCTACAACCCGAATTCCGCCGCCGTCCCGTGGTGCCTCCGGC
>CAMAYR010000055.1 GCA_945862355.1 Devosia equisanguinis
GATGCTGGTCTTGCTGCACGTCTGGCCGAGCGGCTGAGCCCACTTGCCGAGCCGCGCGTGGTCGACCTTGGCTGCGGCACCGGCTCCAATCTGCGCGCGCTGGCGCCTGTGTTGGGTGGCAGGCAGTCATGGACGCTGGTGGACTACGACGCACGCCTCCTTACTGCTGCCCGCGAACGCTTGACGGCCTGGGCCGACAGCACGTCGGACAGTCGGGTCGGCGTGGTGCTTCACAAGGGCGCCTGCGAGATTGCTGTGCGCTTTCGGCAGGCCGATCTCGTGCGCGATCTCGATGCAGCCCTCGGGGACGGCCCCGATCTCGTGACGGCCTCGGCGTTGTTCGACTTGTGCTCGGCCGATTTCATCGGCCGGTTCGCCGAGGCCGTCGCGGCTCGCAAGGCGGTCTTCTATACGGTTCTCACCTACGACGGCGTGCAGACCTGGACGCCTGAACATCCCGCCGATGCGGCCATGCGCGACGCCTTCGTCGCCCACCAGAAGACCGACAAGGGCTTCGGTGTCTCGGCTGGCCCCGATGCGCCGTTGTGTCTGAAAGAGGCGTTCACCGCTGCCGGTTACACCGTGACGGAGGCCGACACGCCCTGGCGGCTCGGCGGCGATGACCTCGCCCTCGTCAAGGACCTTGCGACTGGTTTTGCCGGTGCCGTCGAGGAGACCGGCCGGCTCGATGCGAAGGTCATCTCCGACTGGCATCGCGTTGTCCGTACTGGTGCCGTCGTCGGCCACACTGACACGCTGGCGGTGCTGCCAGAATAGCCAGCCAGAATAGCCAGCCAGAACTGAGGCCAGGAGGAGGTTCTGGGCGGTAGTTCAGGGCAGATGGTCAGGGCTGATTGTGGAGTGGCGACATCTGACGTATATTCAGCGTCACCTGTCGGAGGCCTGCGCGATGTCTGAGACACGAGCGATCCAAAGCCCAATCGAGCCTGAAAGCGAATTGCAGCGCGTCGCGGCATTGCTGGGCGGCCAGCGTGTACTGCGGCATCGGGTGGAGGAGGCGTTCGACGCCCACGAGATCATCCTGAAGGGCCTGCCCGCGAAGGCGTTGAGCCACCTGATGGACGAGCTCGTCTCGATCGAGCCTTCGACGTCGCTGGAGAAGGCCATCGGCATGAGCCTGCGCACCTTCCAGCGGCGCAAGGCGGCGCTGTCCAAGCCGCTGAGCCAGGAGCAGGGCAGCCGGACGTGGAAGTTCGCCGAGATCCTCGCCAAGGCGACGGTCGTGCTCGGCTCGCAGGAGGAGGCCGAGCGCTGGCTCGAGCGGCCCGCGATCGGGCTCAATCAACAGCGCCCGATCGACCTGCTGGCGACTTCGGTGGGCGCGGAGATGGTCGAGGTCCAACTCACGCGCATCGAATACAGTGTGTACACGTGACGCCTCTGCCGGCCGTACTTGGTGGTGGCGAGTTGACGGCATGGCGCCTGGACCAGGCAATATTCGCACAGACATGGGATGGGGGCGAAGGCGCGTTCAGGGTCGGCGGACGGTGGAACCCGGCCGGCGTCCGCGCAGTCTACTGCAGCCTCGATCCGGCAGCCGCGATTCTCGAAGTCGCGGTGCATACTGGGTTTGGCGCGCTCGACACGGTGCCCTATGCGTTGACAGCGTTCGAGATCACTGATCCCGCCGCAGTTCACGTCGTGCAGCCCGGTGACGTTACGAACCCGAATTGGCTGCAGGCGGGGCCGCCAAGCGCTGGACAGCAGGCGTTCGGCGAAAAGCTCCTCGCCGCGCACGCGTTCGTTGCCATCCCGAGCGCGGTGTCGAGACACAGCTGGAACCTGGTCTTCGTCGCGGCCAGGGCCGTGGGCAAATACCACCTGCGCTCGCAGGAGCGTTTTGCCCTCGACACGCGGCTCCATCCGCCGCGTGTGGTTCGGGGTTCCTGATCGTGCTGCGTCGGTCGCTGGCCACCCACAACAGGTGCCTGCGCTGCAGTTCGGCTCAGTGTCGGGCAAATACGTCGAGGTTTGAATGCGGCTTGGATCATGCGGTCATACCGGCCCACCGAATGATCGACTCGGGCGTCGTGGCGGTGGGCCGGTATGACACTTTTGCTTGCACGCAGGCGCGACACCAACCCTGCGCGCGGGATACCTCCAAACCAAGTGCCCGCCTAAGGGGCGAACATCTGGTTTCCCGGTATCAATGCGTATCGAAGATCTGCTGGTAGGCCGCGACGGCCTTCTGCGTAGCCGCAATCTCCGCTGGAGCGGGATTGGCCGGATCGCGCGCTGTGGGAAGGCTGCCGAGCTTCATCAGGCTCGCCATCAACAGCAGCCTGGCCTTTGTCGCCGTCAAGTTTGAGCCGGCCATCAGGAATGGATGTGGATCGGCAAAACCCACCGGGGCACCACGGCCGACACGCACCACGGGCAGACCGGAGAAGACTGCGCGGTAAATCAACTTCTGGCGGGCCACCGACGTCATCGTGCCATAGGGAACCATCCCCTCGACCACGAGCCCCGTCAGCATACCCAACGATAGCTTGTGCGCGATCACCGCTTTCAGATCCTCCTCGATCTCGGGATCGTCACCCCAGTCCAAGCCAGTGTATGCGCCGTCCTTCACGATCGAGACGGAGGGGATCGCGCTCTCCAGCAATTGCCCCGTGCCATCTTTCACGGGTGCTGAAAGCCGGACGATCCCGGCGCCCTCGCGCTTCACGCATTCGACCGCCGATGGGAGCTGAGACAGCCGCACGTCGGAGCGGTGGGTATGCTTGTAGGCCGGCAGATAGGTCACCGCGACGCTGCCTTGGTGGCTGATCTGTCCGAGAATGCCGCCATGTCCACCCGTGGCGACGTAACCGCCGGGTCTCGCATCTCCCTTCGCGACCTCGCGCGCGGCGAAGAACTGCTGCTCCTGGATCACCAGTGTCCCGAGCCGGTTGCGACCGCTGCCGTCGTCCCAGACGGATGATGCGATGTAGCGCACCGAATCCAGGATGTTCTGGGGACCGTCGTTGCTCATCTGTCCCTGCGGCCGCTGTGCGGCGTTGCAGGCGATCGGCTTTTTCGTGTCGATCAGCAGGTTGAACCAGTAGGCGCTATCCTCGACGCTGGGGCTCCCCTGCGTCCAGATCGCGCCGTCGTAACGGTCGTCGGCGAGAATCTTCTGTACGCGGTTCGTGATCCGCGCCAGCGCCGGACGCGGCGGCTGAACGGGGATGTGGTAGGGTTTGTAGGCGAAGAAATCGTGCCCCCGCCGCTCTGATTCGATGTCACCGGCGCCGCTGTCCTGGCGCGTGTCCGTGCGCGCGGCTTCAGCGAGACCTCGGGTGTATCCTCCAGGCGGCAGCACGCGATGGAAGTCCACGTCGGCCAGCGCCGATATGGTACCGGCCAGTCCATCGACGCCGATCCCCAGCCGGTCGATCTCCTCGAAACTGCGCGAGCCGTCGGGGAAGAAACCCTGCCGGCTTGCCGATGCCGGCGCGCCCGGTGCAGTTCCCTCCTCCTCCCACGGTGCTCCGTCTTTTTGTAGTGCCATGTAAGGCAACGGATAAAGACCGTCCTCGGGCTTCATCTCGATCTCGTACACCGGCTTGTCGTCTGGGGAACGCTGCGCTTTCGAGAAACTTCCGTCCGCGCCGACATAGCCGTCGGGCGCAGCATAGAGCTGCGCTGCATCGCGCTCGAGGGGATGGGCTGAGAACTGCTCGACGTAGACCTTGGCCGGCGCCGCAAGCCGTTGCGCGCGTAATGCGTCGAACCTCTGGGTCGTTCCCTGTTCGGTCAGCCGCGCCGGCATCCCGTGTTTTTCGCGGGCCTTGTTGGAAGTCACCAATGGCGGCGTATTCTGGATTGTCGCGGTGGGGCCCGCCATGTGCGCGATGCGCAGCTTCTTGGTCACGGGAGGATCTCCACTCGATTGGGTTCGAACTGGCGTCGACGCCAGCTGGCGCACGATGGTGCGGCCGTGGGGATGTTACAAGCAAGTTGGGCCTGGTTCCCACCAGATTTGGAACGGTATTTCAAACAGAATGAAACGCCAACGTCCGGCGGAAAATACAGGCAGACCGCTGCTCGTTTAGGCAACGCTCGGTGTGGCGGGGTGTCGAAAGCAGTGTTAGCTTTCGTTCTTTGCCGGCACCCTCGACCGTGCGCGTTCGGTGGGGCCTGTGTCTGTGTCTGTGCCTGTGATGGAGGATTCTAGATGCTTACCCGCCGCCGTACACTTCAAGGCACCCTGGCAACCGCCGGTGCACTCGTCATCGCTAAACGCGGCATCGTCAAGGCTCAGAGCAAGGGGCCGGTCAAGGTTCGCTACAGCGAAGTCGTTCGTTCGATCCTCTATGCTCCCGCCTACGTCGCCATCTCCAACGGCATGTTCAAGGATGCGGGCCTCGATGTCACGATGACGACGGCGAATGGTGGCGACAAGTTGATGCCGTTGCTGCTCACCGGTGCCGCGGATATCGGTCTCATCGGACCGGAAGTCCCGATCTATGTCCTCAATTCCGATTCGCCCCTGAAGACGCGCATCTTCTGCGGTCTCACCACGACGGACGGTTTCATGCTGATGGGCCGCCAGAAGGTGGCGAAGTTCGAGTGGAGCATGCTCAAGGGCAAGGAGATCCTCGGCTTCCGTCCGGGCTCTACGCCGCTCCTCTATCTCGAAGCTGCAATGCGCCAGAACGGCATCGATCCATTGAAGGACGTGAAGCTCAACAACAACGTCGCGATCCCCGCGCGAGTGGGTTCATGGCTCGCAGGGCAGAACCAGTTCGGTATCTTCACCGAGCCTGATCCCTCCCAGCTGGAGCTCGACGGGAAAGCCTATTTCATGGCCTCGATCGGCGAGACTATCGGGCCGGCCGACTACACAGTCTTCTGCGCGACCGACAAGTTCATCAAGGAGCAGCCGGAGACGGTTCAGGCCTGGACCAATGCGATCAACAAGGCGATGGGCTGGTGCCAGACCGCAACCGTGCCCGACCTCGTGAAGGCGCTCGAGCCTTTCTTCCCCGGCATTTCCAAGCAGGCGATCGCCGGGGCGTGCGAGCGCTATCGCCGCCTGGGTATGTGGAAGAAGACGCCGGTAATCGACGAGAAGCCGATCGAAAAGTTCCAGGACATTCTGGTCGGGGGGCGCGTGCTCGAGCCAGGAAAACGCGTCAAGTTCGCCGACCTCGTCAACAACGACTTCGCGCGGAAGGCGAAGTAGCCCGTGGCAAGCATCGCTGCGGCGCCGGCCAAAAAGGTGGAGTTGCGCGACGTCAGTCTGCGCTACTTCACGCCTGAGACGGAGACAGAGGCGCTGGCCGGCATCTCGCTGGCCATTCGCGCGGGGGAGTTCGTGTCGATCATCGGCCAGAGCGGTTGTGGGAAGAGCACGCTGCTTTCGCTGATCTCCGGGCTCATGCAACCAACCGGCGGCGAAGTGCTCGTCGATGGCCAGCGTGTCGACAAGCCATCGCCGAAGGTCGGCTACATGCTGCAACAGGACTACCTGTTCGAGTGGCGCACGATCCTCGAAAACACGATGCTCGGTGCGGAGGTCCAGGGCCGCGATATCGTCGCGGCGGGAGATCGCGCCAAGATGTTGCTGACCCGCTATGGGCTCGGGCAGTTCTTCGACTATCTGCCGCGTCAACTCTCCGGGGGAATGCGCCAGCGCGTGGCCCTCGCGCGAACGCTGGTGACCGAGCCCGATGTCGTTTTGCTGGACGAGCCTTTCTCCGCGCTCGATTCGCAGAC
Source organism: Devosia equisanguinis (assembly GCA_945862355.1). GTDB lineage: Bacteria > Pseudomonadota > Alphaproteobacteria > Rhizobiales > Hyphomicrobiaceae > CAMDPA01. The sequence continues at coordinate 5,725 of CAMAYR010000055.1, forward strand.
GCGCATCGCCCTGGCGGATGAGGTGGCCGAGGCTCTGCGCCGCGAAGGAAAGACCGCGATCCTCGTCACGCACGATATCGGGGAGGCCATTGCGATGGCCGATCGCGTCGTCGTGATGTCGCGTCGCCCCGGCCGCATCAGATCGGATCACGCGATCAGGCTCGACGACGGCGATGGCCGCCGCCCCACGCCATTTGCCGCGCGCAGCACGCCGCAGTTCAATACCTACTTCAAGATGCTGTGGGAGGAGCTCGAGGTTCATGTCGAAGGTTGACGGGCCCCCGGTTGCCAGTGCCATGCCTGCTGCCCGAGCGGGCGCGCCGAGTGCGGACTATGTGGCCTGGCTGCGCAAGGAGCGGATGCGCCATCTCGGCGTGCGCGGCACACAGGTCGCGATTCTCGTCGTATTTCTGGTGATGTGGGAGATCCTGCCGCGCGCGCATCTCGTCAATCCGATGTTGACGAGCTACCCCTCCGCGTTGTGGCCGACCTTTCTCGATCTGATGCAGGACAAGCCTCAACAGTCCAACATCTTCGTCCACACCTGGGGTACGGTTTTCGCGACGGTCGTGGGCTTCACCGCGGCAATGGTGATCGGCACGATCGTCGCCGCGATCCTGTGGTGGTGGGAAAGCCTCTACAAGATCCTGGATCCTTATCTCGTCGTCGCCAACGCGATGCCCAAGACGGCGTTCGTACCGATCTTCTACATCTGGCTCGGAGCGGCCGCGTCGATCTACGCGATGGCTCTGGCCATCTCGGTTTTCATCACCATCCTGATGATCTACTCGGGCTTCCAGGGCGTCGACCCCAACAAGATCAAGCTCGCGCAGACGTTTGGTGCTACGCGCTGGCAGGTTCTCTGCAAGGTCGTTCTCCCCGGCAGCGTGCCGACGATGATCGCGACGCTGAAGGTCAATACAGGGCTGTCGCTGGTCGGGGTGGTGGTCGGCGAGTTCCAGTCCGCCAGCATCGGCTTGGGCTATCTGATCCAGTACGGCAGCCAGATCTTCAAGCTGAACATCGTCATGACAGCGATTACCATTCTCGCGATCGTCTCCTCGTTGATGTATCTCGCCATCCACTGGCTGGAAGCGGCCGTGATGAAGCGGCGCTGATCGAGACCGCGTCGCAGCTCGAGACCCAGCCGAACCTCGCGGTTTTCAAGCGTGCGTCGTCGGTGTCGGCTGTGGTCTCGAGGGCTTCGCGACCAGCAAGTCATAAGCGGTGTAAGGCACAGCAAGCGCAGGAGGCACCGCTATCGCCACGTCCTCGTCATCGACAGCGGATGCGCAACGGGGCGGATCATCGGAGCCGGCGTGAGGACCTGGACTGCTTTGCGATGAGCTTCGGGTAGCCGGCTCGGCCTCTCGGCACGCCTTGGCGATCCGGTCGGTCTTCTGGGGTGGGCACGCGTCGGCAAGTCAGCTCTTGGCGGCTGCAAGACTGATTTGCAGTTGTGGGCAATAGCGATCTGCCCTATCCAGAGCGCCGCGCTTGTTTAGAGAAGCATGGCCCTCACGGACTGTTGCGCACGCGGTTCAAATCGCGTAGGCATCAAGGACCATAGGGTGGAGGTTTTCGCCTAAGCGTCTGATACCAAATGGGTTTGCGGGTGTAGCTCAATGGTAGAGCAGCAGCCTTCCAAGCTGAATACGTGGGTTCGATTCCCATCACCCGCTCCATTCGATTTCGCTGTCGCCTGCGGCAGCCAGCTCCGCGTCAGCCGAGTTGCTCGAACTGCTGCCTAGTGTTCCGGTTCTGACATTTGCTTCCCGTTGCGGCGCGGCTCGGTGCAAATGTCAGAACCGCAAGAAACACTAGCAAGTCTATAATTCTAGTGTAGCTTCTTCATCTGACGTTTGGTTGAGATCCCAGCCGCAAGCGGGTACCAAACGTCAGTTGCGCTACACTAGCAAGCACGACGCGACAATCGTAGCGCGGCTGACCGTTTCACGGCATATCTGTGCGCAACGCGCCGACGCGTTCTCCCCCCGCTGACCCATCCTGTCGTCCCGGAGCCCGCCCATGCCACTTCCGCTCGTCCATGCCAATGGTGCCGCGATCCCGCCTATCGGGCTCGGTACGTCGCAGCTCCTCGGCGACACCTGCATCGAGGCGGTGTCCACCGCGTTGCGCGCCGGCTATCGCTTCATCGACACCGCCGCGCGCTACGAGAACGAGGAGGCCGTCGGCCAGGGGCTGCGCGTCAGCGGCGTGCCGCGCGCGGAAATCTTTCTGCTCACCAAGGTATACTGGACGATGTTGGCCGCTGCCGATTTCGAGCGCTCGACCGAGGACAGCCTGAAGCGCCTCGGCGTCAGCGAGGTCGATTGCCTGCTCATCCATTGGCCGAACCCGAAGGTGCCGCTGGCCGAGACCGTAGCCGCGCTGAACAAGATGCAGCGGCGCGGGCTCACGCGCCACGTCGGCATCGCGAACTTCACGGCTGCGCTCATCGATGAGGCCGTGAAGCTCTCGGATGCGCCGCTGGTCGTGAACCAGTGCGAATATCACCCCTATCTGGACCAGGCGAAGGTGCTTGGCCCCTGCCGCAAGCACGGGCTGGCGTTCATGTCCTACAGCCCCCTGCGCCAAGCCGCCGCCGGCGGCCCTCTCGAGGATACGGTTATCGCGCGGATCGCGGCGGAGAAAGGCGTATCGGCGGCTCAGGTCATCCTGCGCTGGCACATCCAGCAGCCCGGCGTCATCGCAATACCCCGCTCCGCCAATCCGCAGCGGATCGCTCAGAACATCGCGCTGGAGGGCTTTTCGCTGTCGGACGGGGAGATGGCGTCGATCTCCGCGCTCGCCCGTCCGGATGGCAGGAAGGTCAAGCCGGCCCATTCGCCGCAGTGGGACTGATCCCTGCGGATACCGTGGCGCCTCACTAGTGCGCCGCCGCAATTGTGCCCTCGGTGTGACCGACAACACGGGATCGACCAACGGCGGGATGCCCATGAGAATGCGATTCAAATCGACGATCGCGGCCGGCATCGCCGTCGTGCTGGGCAGTGCTGGCGCGGCTGACGCCCAGGAATGCAAGCCAGACGAGATCTTCCAGGTGATCGAGCGCACTGGCCAGCGCCTGCGCGAGATCAACACGCAGGGCCAGCCACGGCTGCGCGCCAAGCTTCAAGAGTTGGCGCGCAGGAACGGCTGGAGCGACGATGAGATCGAATCCAAGGGACGTGCTGCATTCGAGGATGATCAGACCCGCCAGCTCGACACCCGCGCCTCGGATCTGCTGTCCGACCTCGGCCAATTCGGCGATCTGGAGAGTGGTACAGCCGGCAATTGCGAGCGCCTGGAGGCAGCCCGCACCAAGTCCTCCCAGCTGATCGAGGTGACCCAGCAGCGCGCCGCCCATGCCCTCGCGCGCCTCGACCTGGCGCTGAAACCGCCGGCTGCTGCTGCCGCTCCCGCTCCAGCCCCTGTCGCGCCTCCCGCCGCAGCGCGGCCAGCGCCCGAACAACGGGTCACCGCCGCCGAGGTGGAGGCACGCCAGCCGATACCGCGTCCCAAGGCTCCTCCCGCGGCGAGCCCTTGGGATACGCGAACGGTGCGCGATGCAACCCCGGTGGCCCCGGTGGCGGTCGCGCCGATGCCTCCGGCAGTCCCGGACCCGGCAGCGCAAGGGTACTCGCCCGACGAGATCCGGGATGCAGGCCGTGGTTTCTTCGGCACGATCTCGGCCGGGCTGGCCAGCGTCATCGACCACGCCGTCCAGCGGTTTGGCCGTCCCACCGGCTATGTGCTCGGTACCGAGGGCGGGGCTGCCTTCTTGGCCGGCTTGCGCTATGGCGAAGGGCGCCTCGTCACCAAGCAGCAGGGTGATCGCCGGGTCTACTGGCAGGGACCGTCCGCCGGGTTCGATTTCGGCGTCGCCGGCTCGCAGGTGATGTTCCTCGTCTACAATATCGAGGACCACCAGCAACTTTTCCAGCGCTTCACCGGAATCGACGGCTCTGCCTATCTCGTGGGCGGCGTCGGCATCACGTTCCTGAAGCGCGGCAAGGTGATCCTGGCGCCGATCCGCTCCGGTCTCGGCCTGCGCGTCGGCGCCAACGTGGGCTATCTCAAGTTTACGCCGAGCCCCAGTTTGAACCCGTTCTGAGGCCGCTTCACCAGGGCAGCAACGCGACGCCGTAGCCAGGTGCGAGGAAGACGCCCGCCCAGATGACCGACGACACGATGCTGCCCATGAGGAATAGCAGCCACGGCATGTCCATCATGCCGGCAACGACCGGCACGAACGGTCTCAACGCGCCGATGAACTTGCCCGCGATGATGCTCCAGAAGCCCCAGCGCTCGAACATCGCGCGTGCTTTAGGAAGCAGGCCGGGCATTCGGTCGAACGGCCAGATCCGGTCGACCCTGTCCTTGAAGTACCGGCCGGTGAGATACGAGATGACGTCGCCAATGACCGCGCCCGCCGCCCCGGCCAGCCATACCGACACGAAGTCGCCGCCTGCTGCGCTGTGCAGCCCGCCGATGGCCAGGAACAGCAGCGTCGATGGCACGAACAGCGACACGAACGCGATGCTTTCCGCCAGTCCGAGTGCGAACACGATCCACGGCGCCCACGCGACGTGGTCTCGAGCGAGGCCGATCGTCGCGTCCCAGATGTCCTGTAGCGAGAGTGTCATGGAGAAACCTTAGTGGATGCGTATCCGCGGGCGTGGCAATACGGTTGCAACGGCCACCGGCGTCCAATAGATCGGGACGAGGGGCAGGGCGACCGGGTGCAGTGTCATATCCACAGCGGCGATGTTCGTGTCGTGAGATTTCCGGGTTGTGACAGGGCCGCGTATCGGGCCGCACGAGGCTCCGCCGTCCGTCTGCGATCTGCGCGCCTACTCGCCCCCCCGATTTGCAAGCCTTAACTCGAACGCCTGACAAACAGGGACTGGAAACCAGCATGTTGATCTCCAGGAGCGACGGCACAGCCAAGACGGCGACGGCCGATGGCGGCAAGTTCCGGCGGCTCAAGCAGGCCGTGCATCGTCACAAGCCGATCAGTGGGCGAGGTCTTCAGGAGCGGCTGTTCACGCTCGTCTTCTCCGGGCTCGTCTACCCCCAGATCTGGGAGGACCCGGTGATCGACCTGGAGGCCCTCGACCTGAAGGATGGCGAGCATCTGGTCGGCATCGCCTCTGGTGGATGCAACATTTTGAGCTACGCCGTCGCCGCCCCCGCGCGCGTAACTGCCATCGATCTCAACCCCGCTCACGTCGCCCTCAACAAACTGAAGCGTGCCGCGGTGGAGCACCTGCCCGACTACGCCGCCTTCCATCGCTTTTTCGCTGAAGCCGACTCACGCGAGAACGTCGATGCCTACAACACCTGGATACGCCCGCACCTGGACGAGACCTCGCGCCGCTACTGGGATTCGCGCAACGCCATTGGCCGTCGGCGCATCGGCTATTTCGGAACCAACCTCTATCGGCATGGTCTGCTCGGCAAGTTCATCAGCGCAGGCCACCTGCTCGCGCGTGTCCACGGCTCCAACCCGCGCCGAATACTGACCGCCAGGAGCCGGGAGGAGCAACGCCAGATCTTCGAAGCCGAGTTGGCGCCGCTGTTCGAGAAGAAGCACATCCGCTGGCTGTGCGAGCGGCCATCGGCCCTGTTCGGGCTCGGCATTCCTCCAGCCCAGTTCGACGCGCTGAAGGGCAACGAGAAGCACATGGCCAAGGTGCTCCGCGCCCGGCTCGAACGGCTCGCCTGCGATTTCGATCTGGCCGACAACTACTTCGCCTGGCAGGCGTTCGGCCGGCGTTATGCGACCGGTGGCGCTGGTCCTCTCCCGCCCTACCTGAAACGGGAGAATTTCGATACGCTGCGCAGCCGCATCGGCAACGTCGACGTGCAGCACCGCTCCTTCACAGAGTATCTGGCCGAGCAGACACCGGGCAGCGTCAACGCCTTCGTACTCCTCGATGCGCAGGACTGGATGACCGACGAGCAGCTTTCCGACCTATGGCGGGAGATCGCCCGTGCCGCAGCACCGGGCGCGCGCGTCATCTTCCGTACTGCCGGCGAGGAGACGATCCTGCCCGGCCGCATCCCCGACGACATCCTCAACCGCTTCGACTACGACGTCGAGCGCTGCAAGGCATGGACAGCGCGCGACCGCTCGTCGATTTACGGCGGCTTCCATCTCTACGTCATGCGGCGCGAGGCGGCGTGAGCACGGCAGACGGCGATCATCGCGCGCATATGGACGGGATCTACCGCTATCAGCGGTACATCTACGACGCCACGCGCAAGTACTACTTGCTCGGTCGCGACCGGATGATCGACGATCTGAGACCGCCACCGGGCGGTACGATCCTCGAGATCGGCTGCGGCACGGGGCGCAACCTCGTGCTCGCCGCGCGACGCTATCCTGATGCGAGGCTCTGCGGCTTCGATATCTCGAGCGAGATGCTGAAGACGGCGCGGGCCTCGATCGCGCGTGCGGGCTTTGCCGATCGTGTCACGTTGGTCGAAGGCGATGCGACGGCTTTCGACGGCCAGCAATTGTTCGGCCGCGCCACGTTCGATCGCGTTTTCGTTTCCTATTCGCTGTCGATGATCCCGCCTTGGCGGCAGGCGCTGGCGCCAGCGCTCGCAGCGGTGGCGCCGGGCGGCCGTCTCCACGTCGTCGATTTCGGCCAGTTCGAGGGCTGGCCTCGCTGGTTCAAGGCCGGGATGTTCGCGTGGCTGGCGAAATTCACCGTCCATCCGCGTGCCGATCTCGAGCAGGCGCTGGCCGAAGCCGCTGCGAGCGCCAACGCCAGACAGGAGTTCAAGCGTCTTTATCGCGGCTATGCGGATTACGCCGTGCTGACCAAGGCATAGTGGCGCGAACGGTGGACACCGGCTGCTTGCCGATTTCGGGACCGGGCCGGGCGTGCCCCTTCGCAAAAACTGATTCGGGATCGGATGATGACACCTGGGCCGAGACTTTACTGGATCAGGGAGCCGTTCGGCCGTCGCCTCGCCGTGTCGGCGCGACCTGCCGGTCACGAACGCCTGGAGGCCGAAGTGCTGGGCTGGCGCGCGAGCGGCGTCGATGCTGTCGTCAGCATGATGGAGGCCGACGAGGCCGAAGAGCTGGGGCTTGGTGCCGAAGGCTATCTTTGCCACCGCAACGGCATCACTTTCGTGAGTTGTCCGATCCCCGACCACGGCGTGCCCGAGGACGAGGCAGCTTTGCGGTCAGCCGTCGATATGGCGCTCGGCCTGCTCGCCCGGGAGAAGCGCGTCGTGGCGCACTGCTTCGCCGGCATGGGCCGCTCGCCACTGTTCGTGGCATGTACGCTCGTCGGGCACGGTCTAGAGCCTAATCTGGCGTGGGATCGCATCGTGTCCGCTCGCGGCCTGCAGTTGCCCGAGACCGATGCGCAATGGCAGTGGGTCGCCGAGTTCGCCGACCGCCATCGCAGCGGGGGTTGAGCAGGCTCACCTCTCGCGGGCGCAGGCGAAACGCAGCGTCTCGCGCAGCACATCGGCGCTCGGCCCGAAGCTCTCGACCTCTCCCAGCGCGCCTCGCTCGATCTCGGCCAGCCGCTGGCGTGCAGCCTCCAGGCCCATCATTCCGACCAGCGTAGCCTTGCCTGCCGCCGCATCTTTTGCCGTCGCCTTGCCGACAGTTGCCGCATCGCCTTCGACGTCGAGCAGATCGTCGGCAAGTTGGAACGCGGCGCCGAGCCCCGCACCGAAGCGGGCGAGCGCCAGCGCCTCCGGCCGCCCGGCTCCGCCGGTCATCGCGCCCATCAGGCAGGCGACCTCGAACAACCGCCCCGTCTTCATCGCTTGCAGCCGCTCGATATGGGCGATGTCGGGGCGCGGGGGCTTGCCGAGCTTGTCGGCCTCCAGGTCGAGGCCCTGGCCGCCCACCATGCCGTGGCCTCCAGCGGCTGCGGCGAGCCGCGCGACGAGATCGAGCCGCAGGCCATCGCTTACCGCAGGATGGCGGCTTGCAGCCAGATGCTCGAACGCCAGCGTCAACAGCGCATCGCCTGTCAGGATGGCGGTCCACTCGTCGAAAGCGTTCCACACTGTCGGCTTGCCTCGCCGCAGGAGGTCGTTGTCCATCGCGGGCAGATCGTCGTGGACGAGCGAGTAGCAATGGACGAGCTCGAGCGCGACGGCAGCCGGCATCGCTGCGTCCCTCTGGCCGCCGGCCATGATGGCCGTCTCGAGCACCAGGAACGGCCGCATTCGCTTGCCGCCGGCCATCACCGCGTGTCGCATGGCTTCCGCCAGGCGTGGCGGCACCCCCGCTCGCTCCGAGGCGGCTCGCGCCAGCGCGTCGGCAAGAGCAATATCTATTTCGCCAGCGCGCGTTGCCAGCCTTTTTTCAAACGTCATCGACATCCTATATAATCAAAGAGTCGAGGCGCGCACTGGCCCGGCTCGCACGATATCGCAGTGGCTGCCAGCCCCGCTCTCGCCTGGCGGCGGTATAGCACCCCCAACGGCCGAATTCACCGTGATGCGAGACCTTCCCAACGACGGCGCGGCCGAGATGCCGCCCGGTAAGGCCCTGCGGCGTGACACGTGGGTCCGTCGGCTCGTGCGTTCCATCCTGCCCTGCCTGTGGACGTCGTTGTTCAAAGGCACGCTGGTCCTCGTGGTGGCCGCGCTTATCCCGACCTTTATCGTAGGGGGCGCTCTGCTCGTGATGCGCACTGTCGACCCGCCGGGCTCGGCCCTCATTCTCGCCCACCATCTATCTGGGGCGAGCGTGGATCAGCGCTGGGTGCCGTTGAGGGAGATCTCGCCCAATCTGGTGCGCGCCGTGATCGCCTCGGAGGACAACCAGTTCTGCCGTCATAACGGTGTCGACCTGCGCGAGCTCGAGGTGGTGCTGGAGCAGCTCGAGCTTGCCGGCGAGGATGGCACGCGCGGCGGCAGCACCATCACCATGCAGGTCGCCAAGAATATGTTCCTGTGGAGTGCCAGAAGCTATATCCGCAAGGCCATCGAGCTGCCGATCGCCTACGGTACGGAGAAGCTGTGGACCAAACGGCGGATCATGGAGGTCTATCTCAACATCGCCGAATGGGGCCCCGGCGTGTTCGGCGCGGAGGCGGCCGCCCGCCATCATTTCCGCAAGCCGGCGAGCCGTCTGACCGAGCGGGAGGCAGCCCTTCTGGCCGTGGCGCTGCCCAATCCGGGCCTGCGGGTGCCGAGCCGGCCCACGCAGCATGTGCTGAAGGTGGCGGGTGTAGTCGAGCGCCGCGCGCGGCTCGTCGGCCCGCGCGCGGGGTGCGTGCTCTACTCCAATTAGCCCTGCGCCGTATCCGAGCCGCCCGGCGACGGCCATCTCCCCTGCTCGTAGTCGACGCGCACGAGATACAACCCTTGCGGGGGCGCGACCGGCCCGCAGGCGGCGCGGTCGGCTGCTGCCAGCGCTGCGGCGAGATCGGCGCGGCTCCACCGGCCTTCACCCACGCGCTTCAGGCTGCCGACCATCGATCGCACCTGGTTGTGCAGGAACGAGCGCGCCCCGGCGTGGATGCGGATCTCGTCGCCCAGGCGCTCGATGTCGAGACGATCGAGCGTCTTGACTGGAGACGCGGCCTGGCAGGCAGCTGAACGGAATGTCGTGTAGTCGTGCGTTCCGGTCAGCGCCTGTGCCGCCTCGTGCATGGCGCTCGCGTCGAGCGGAATGGGCAGCCACCAAACGCGGTTGCGGTCGAGCGTGGGCGGAGCACGCCGCGTCAGGATGCGAAAGAGATAAGCGCGGCCGGTTGCGGAGAAGCGCGCATCGAAGTCCGTAGGCACTGCGGCGCAGTCGATGACTGCGATGTGGTGGGCGCGCAGGTAGTGGTTGAGCGCCTCGCGCAGTTTGTAGGGCTCCCAAGGGCGCACGAGATCGAAGTGCGCGACCTGTCCCGTCGCGTGTACGCCCGCGTCCGTCCGTCCAGCCCCGCGCAACGAGGGGCGCTCGCCGGCGAACTTTCCGAACGCTTCCTGGATCGTGCCCTGGATGCTCCGGCCTTCGGCCTGGATCTGCCAGCCGACCGTTCCGGTGCCGTCGTATTCGAGGGTGATGCTATAGCGGGGCATGATAGCGGGGTTACAGGGGAGAGGTTCGAGGCTACACCGATGTGCGAGTGCCTGATTTGGCTTTCCCTGTAACCTGTCCGCTGCAACCTGTCCCCTGCCATGCCACTTCTCCAGGGCATCGCCGCTATCCTTCTGTGGTCGACGCTGGCCAGCCTGACGGCGCTGGCGGGGCCGATCCCGCCGTTCCAGCTCGCGGCGATGACGTTCGGCGTCGGCGCGGTGGCGGGCGTGCTGGGCGTGGCGGCGACAGGCCGGCCGCTGGCCGAGATCGTCGCCGCGCCGGCAGGTGCCATCGCGCTCGGCGTGGCTGGCCTGCTCGGCTATCACGCGCTCTATTTCGATGCACTCCAGACCGCCCCGCCGATCGAGGCGAACGTCCTCAATTATCTCTGGCCACTGCTGATCGTGCTGCTCTCCGCCGCGCTGCCGGCAAGCGTCGGGGGGCAGCGTCTGACGGCTTGGCATGTGGCCGGCGCCCTCGTCGCGTTCTGCGGCGCGCTGCTCGCCATCGGCGGACCTGCTGCTTTAGTTGGGATGGATCGGATCGGCCCGGGCCATCTGGCAGCGCTGGGCGCGGCAATGGTGTGGGCCTGCTACTCGGTCGCGTCCCGGCTCTACAGGCACGTGCCGAGCGCCAGCGTCGTGGCGGCCTCGGCTCTGACGGCGCTGGGCGCGCTCGGCTTCCATCTCGCTTTCGAGACGACCCAATGGCCGGTGTCGATGCAAGGCTGGGTAGTCATTGCGGGCATGGGTATCGGGCCGGTGGGGCTCGCGTTCACGCTGTGGGACAGCGCCGTCAAGCACGCCGACCTTCGTCTCGTCGGTGTGATCTCCTATGCGACGCCGCTGATCTCGAACGCGCTGCTCGCGGGCCTTGGCCTCGGCCGCGCGGGGCCGCTGCTCTGGCTGGCCGTGGTGCTCGTCTCGCTCGGTGCGCTGCTCGCCGCGCGGGACAGTCTCCGCGATGTCCGCCGGACCGAGGGCCCATAGCGCCCCGCTGACCGCCCTGGGCGAGGCGCCTACCGACCGCTCTTGCGCCATTCCGCCGCGTCCTCTAACCCGTCCTCTAAGAAGCGGGAAAGACCAACTGGAGAGCGTGCCCGATGACACCCACTGAAGCCAAGCAGAAGCTGATCGACGCCGGCCTCGTCCTCGAGGCCGAAGGCCACCACGACATGACGCGTGGCCACATCTCGGTGCGGGTGCCGGGCAAGCCGGAGCTGTTCTACATGAAGCCGCACAGCTACGGCTTCGACGAGATGACGATGGACAACCTCGTCACCTGCAATCTGGAAGGTGAGAAGGTCGAGGGCACGGCGCCGCGCCACTCGGAGGTGTTCATCCACTCCGAGATCTTCAAGGTGCGCCCCGACATCACCTCCGTGATCCACTCCCACCCCGATCATGCGGTCGCCGTCTCCACGCTCGGCCGCCCGATCCGCGCATGGAGCCAGCCGTCCGCGCTGTTCGTCGATCGGCTGGGATGGTTCACCGAGACCATCGACCTCATCCGCCGCAAGGACCAGGGTGCCGGCGTCGCCAAGGCGCTGGGCCCGCACAGCGTCGTGATGATGAAGAGCCATGGCATCGCCATCGCCGGCCGCACCATCGAGGACGCCGTGGTCACCGGCATCATGCTCGAGAATGCCTGCCGCATTCAGTTGCTGATCGAGTCGGCGGGCCATCCGCTGAAGGAGTTCCCGCCCGACGACATCGCGCTGCTGCAGGACAAGATCACCCGTCTCGACCAGATGGCGGTGAACTTCGAGTACCTGCGCCGCAAGGTGAAGCGGGTCCGCTGAGGCCTCCCGTTCCTTCCAGAACGCCAAAACGAGGAGTGCCCGCGCATGGAGCGCCGCGTAACGTTCAAGTCCGACGGCATCGACATCGCTGGCGTGCTGCATATCCCCGACAGCCACAAGCCCGGTGAGCGCCTGCCCGCGTTTATCGTGCTGCACGGCTTCATGGGGTCCAAGGACGAGAGCCACGCTGAGATCCAGGCTAAAATGCTCGAGAGTTGGGGCTATGCGGCCCTCCGCATCGACTTCCGCGGTCTGGGCGAAAGTGGCGGCCCGCGCGGCTACGTGCTGTGCATGGATCAGGTGGCCGACACCCGCAACGCGCTCACCTGGCTGGCGGAGCAGCCCGAAATCGACCCCGCGCGGATCGGCGTCACGGGCCACAGCTTCGGGGCGGCGGTGTCGGTCTATACCGGCGGCGTCGACCCCCGCGTCGCCTGCGTCATCTCCTCGTGCGGCTGGGGGCACGGCGAGCGCAAGTTCCGCGGCCAGCATCCAGGCGAGGAGAACTGGCGGAATTTCACCGACATGCTCGCGCGCGGGGCCGCGCACAAGGCGAAGACCGGCGAGCCGCTGTGGGTCTCGCGCTGGGAGGTGGTGCCGATCCCCGAGCACCTGCGGGTTCATCTGCCGGCCAAGGCGCAGTTCAAGGTCTCCGCCGACACCGCGCAGAGCATGTACGACTTCCGCGCCGAGGACGTGGTCGCCAACATCGCGCCGCGCCCGCTGCTGCTGCTGCACATCGCCGAAGACACGATCACGCCGACCGAGCAGTCGATCCGCCTGTTCGAGAAGGCGGGCCAGCCCACCGAGCTGTTGTTGATGACCGGCGTGTCGCACTTCCCGCTTGCCGGCGACGGCGCTTATGCGCGCAACCTCATCAAGGGTTGGCTCGACAAGTTCTTCCCTGTGACGCCGCGGGTGGAGGCTCCAGGCTGAGCGCGCGAAATCGATAAGAAACAATCAGGGAGGAACCACGATATGTTGGGACGATGGGCCGGCGCTGCCGGGGTTTTTCTGCTGTCTGCGAACGGTCTTGCCGGCGGCGCGATGGCGCAAGTCGATCTGAAAGGGCGCACGGTCACGATGTACGTCGGTGGTGGTGCGGGCGGCGGTGTCGATATTTTTGCGCGCACGTTCACGCAATACCTGCCCCGCTATCTGCCGGGCGAGCCGCAAGTCGTCGTCAGCAACATGCCCGGCAACGGCGGCATCCAGGCCGTGCAGTACGCCTACAACGTCGCGGCAAAGGATGGGACGGCGTTTGGAACGACCAACTCCGGCCCTGTCGTCGAGCCGCTGATGCGTGGCGGGTTCACCGGCAACTACGAGATCCCGAAGTTCCGCTGGATCGGCAGTCTGGTGAAGGGCGATACGGTTTGCGCCGTGTGGCATGGCTCACCGGCGAAGTCCCTCGCCGACGCACAGCGCCAGGAGGTCACGATGGTCTCCACGGGCGCGACCTCCGCGCCGATGCGATCTGCCCTGCTCATGAACGCGCTGATCGGCACGAAGTTCAGGCCGATCTCGGGTTTCCACGTCGGCAACGCGCTTCTGGCCATCGAGCGCGGCGAGGTGGAGGGCATCTGCAATACTCTGTCCTCGATGCGCACCACGCGGGCTGCCTGGTTGACCGAGAAGAAGCTCGTTCCGGTGGTCCAGGTGGCAATGGCGCGCGATCCGGCCCTGCCCGATGTGCCGCGTGCCGTCGACCTGCTGAAGACGGACGAACAGCGCCAGATGCTGGAATTCTACCTGCTGCCCTACGAGTTCAACAATCCGCTCTATCTGCCGCCGGGCGTCTCCGACGCGGTGCTCGCGACTTACCGCAAGGCGTTCGCCGCAGTCATGGCAGATCCCGCCTATCGCGCGGATGCGCTGAAGCGTGGACAGAACCTTTCGCCGAAGACCGGGCAAGAGGTGGAGAAGTTGGTTGGCCGGCTGTTCGCTACGCCGAAGGATGTCGTCCAGCGAACGGTGGAGGCGACTTCGCCGAAGAAGTGACGTTTCGCAAGCTGTCGGGCGGGGATCGCGCGCGGCCCGAAACTGGCCATTGGGTTGACCTTGGAAAACCGGGAGACGAGCAACATGGCACTCGAGTATTCGCCGACCGCGGCAGCTTTGCGCGAGAAGATGCTGCGCAAGCGGCTTTGGATCGTCATCACCAAGGCGATCGCGCCCCCCGATCAGTTGTCGAAGGTGCTGGAGGCGCATCTTCAGCATCAGATCCGACTCGAGAAGGACGGCATCCTGTTCGGCGCCGGTCCGCTGTCCAATCCGGACGGCTCGTCGACCGGAACGGGCATGATCGTCATTCGAGCCGAGAGCGAGGCCGAGGCACGGGCCATCGCCGATTCCGACCCCTTTCACAGCGCTGGCCTGCGCACGTACACGCTGCAGCAGTGGTCGCTCAACGAGGGCCGCATCACCATCACGGTCGACTATTCCGATCAGACCTTTAAGCTGGCGTGATTAGAGCCTGAGGATCCGGCCGCGCCATTCCTGGTCTGGAATGGGGGAAACGCGCAGCCTCTCGTCGATCGACACCCGGGCGTGAGGAGCCGCATTTTCAGGACGCTGCGTCCAGCATCGGAGACCAGGCTTCATGACTGGTGCTCAATCCGCGATCCTTCTCATCCTCGCCGCTACGATGGCTTTGTTCATCTGGGGACGCTGGCGTCACGATATCGTGGCAGTGGCAGCCCTGCTGGCGTGCGTCGTGGCGGGGCTCGTGCCGGGCGAGCAGGCTTTCGCCGGGTTCGGGCATCCAGCGGTCATTACCGTGGCCGCGGTCCTCGTATTGAGCCACGCTCTGCAGACGACAGGCGCTGTCGATGCGTTGACGCGACTGGTGCTGCCGCGGAACGCCGGCCCGGCGGCAGCGATCGCTGCGCTGTCGGGGCTTGCCGCGTTATTGTCGGGCTTCATGAACAACGTCGGTGCGCTGGCGCTGTTGATGCCGTTGGCCGGGGAGACGGCGCGACGCCTGGAGATGCCACCCGGCCGCGTGCTGATGCCGGTCGCGTTCGGCTCGATCCTAGGCGGCATGACGACGCTGATCGGGACGCCGCCGAACCTGATCGTGGCTGGCTTTCGCGCCAACACGGGGGCGGGCAGTTTCGCCATGTTCGATTTCACGCCCGTCGGCCTCGTCGTGGCGCTGGCGGGCCTCGCTTTCATTGCAACGATCGGCTGGCGTCTCGTGCCCCGGCGCGAACGAAGCGGACCTGAGAGCTTCGAGACCGGGCCATACTTGACGGAAGCTCGTGTGGTGGAGGGCTCGAAGTCTGCCGGTATGACGCTGCGCGAGATCGAGACCGAGCTAGGGGATATGGAAGCGCAGGTCGTGGGCCTCGTCCGCGGTGATCGCCTGGTTCCTGCACCCCATCCTTATCGCGAAGTTCGCGCAGGGGACGTCCTGGTGATCGAGGCCGATCCCGAGGCTCTGCCCAAAGCGCTCTCCGCGCTCGGCCTCGAATTGGAGACGAGCCGAAAGCCCGTCGAGCCGCCCACCGAAGGCCAGGCCGAGGGAGGTGGGATCGCGAGCGATCCGAAGGCGCCCCGCAAACCGCGGCTGCAATCCGAAGATGTCGTGCTGATGGAATTGGCCGTCCGGCCGCATGCCGATATCGTCGGCCGCTCCGCGCGCGGCATGTTTCTCAGGACCCGCTTCGGTATCAATCTGTTGGGGCTTTCGCGAGAGGGGCTGCGTATGACGACGCGTCTCAGATCGACTACCATTCGAGACGGTGACGTGCTGCTGGTGCAGGGGCCGGTTGCAGCGATCCAGGAATTCGCAAACCGTTTCGGATGCATTCCGCTGGCCGAGCGCGAGTTGCACATCCCCGAGCCAGCCAAGGCGCTCGCTGCGTCTGCGATCCTGATCGGGGCTATCGGTGTTGCCGCCGCGGGTATCGCACCTGCCGCCGTAGCGTTTGCCGCTGGTGTTCTGGCCCTCGTGGTGAGCGGCGTGGTTTCCGCTCGCCGCCTGTACGATGCGATCGACTGGCCCGTGATCGTGCTTCTCGCAGCTCTAATTCCCGTTGCCGGCGCAATGTCGACGACCGGCACCGCCGAGCTTGTTGCGCGAGCGCTGACCGGCAGCATTGCGGGTGGCAACCCTGTAATAGCGCTGGTTCTGGTGCTGATCGTGACGATGGTTCTATCCGACTTCATGAACAACGCGGCCACTGCGGCGGTGATGTGTCCGGTCGCGATCGGCATCGCGCAGCAACTGGGCGTCAACGCGGATGCATTCCTGATGGCCGTGGCGGTTGGTGCCTCGTGCGCGTTCCTGACCCCCATCGGCCACCAGAACAATACTTTGATCCTGGGGCCGGGCGGGTTCCGCTTCGGAGACTATTGGCAGCTCGGCCTGCCCCTCGAGATCGTCATTACCGCCGTCGCGGTGCCGATGCTGCTGTGGGCCTGGCCGCTTTGAGCCAAGCCCACGATAGCCGGAAGCAGCCCGCGCCCCGGCCCAGATCGCCGGCCAGATCGCCGGTCGGTGCTACTTTAATTTGTGACCCGAGTAGTAGCTCACCGCCGCGCCGACGCCTGCACCCGGCTTGATCGGGATGCCGACGTCCTTGAGCGCCATCTCCACGCCGCCGAGTGCGGCGAGAACCATCACCTCGTTGAGATAGCCGAGGTGGCCGATCCGGAACACACGGCCATTGACCTTGTTCTGGCCAAGGCCGAGCGACAGGCTGTAGCGGTTGTAGGCGGTCTTGATGACGTCGTTGGCGTCGAAGCCGGTCGGCACGACGACGGCGCTGACCGTATCGGAATACCACTCCGGTCCCTTCGCGCAGAGCTGCAGGTCCCAGGCCGCGACGGCACGGCGCGCGCCTTCGGCCAGGCGGCGATGGCGCTGGGCGATGTTGTCGAGCCCTTCCTCGAGCAACATGTCGATCGAGGCGCGCAGGCCGCGCAGCAGCGTGGCGGCCGGCGTGTAGGGGAAGTAGCCGTCCTTGTTCGCCTTGAGCTGGTCGTCGAAGTCGAAAAAGCACTTCGGCAGGCGCGCCGACTTCTTGGCTTCCAGGGCCTTTGGACTGATGCCCAGGATGGTGAGGCCGGTCGGCATCATGAAGCCCTTCTGCGAGCCACACACGGCGAGATCGACGCCCCATTCCTCCATCCGGAAATCGATCGCGGCGATTGAGCTCACCCCGTCCACCATCAACAGCGCGGGGTGCTTCAGCCGGTCGAGCATTCCGCGCACAGCGGCGACATCGCTCGTCACGCCCGTCGATGTCTCGTTGTGGCAGACGAGCACGGCCTTGATCTTGTGCGCCTGGTCGGCGGCGAGCGCCTGCTCGTAAAGATCGAGCGGCACACCTTTGCCCCATTCGACCTCGATCTCCTTCACGTCGAGGCCAAAGCGCCGGCACAGGTCACACCACAACAGCGAGAATTGCCCGAAAACAGCGATGAGAACGCCGTCGCCCGGCGACAGCGTGTTGCCGATGGCCGCCTCCCAGCCGCCCGTGCCGGACCCCGGGAACACCAGCACGTGCCCCGTCGTGGTCCTGAAGATCTTCTTCAGGTCGGCGAGAAGGGGCAGGGTGAATGCCGGAAAATCCGGCGCGCGGTGATCCTCGAGCGCGACATCCATCGCCTGCCGGACGCGAAACGGCATGTTGGTCGGGCCGGGCACGGCAAGGGTGGTGAAGCCGGACATTTGCTCTCCTGGATCTCTGAAACTCGGGCGTGTTGCGGCGGGCGCGGTCTTCTACTCCGCAGCTGCGGCGATCTCCACCCGCTCGACCTTGGCCGCGCAGTACTTGAACTCGGGGATCTTGCCCATCGGGTCGAGTTGCGGATTGGTCAGCATGTTGGCCGGCGCCTCCGCGAAGCAGAACGGGATGAACACCATCCCGATCGCCACGTCACGGTCCGCGCGCGCCTTCAAGGTCAGCGCGCCGCGCCGCGTCGAGACGCGGATGAGATCGCCGGGGGCGACGCCGAGGCGGTCCATCTCGCGCGGGTGCAGGCCCGCGATCGCCTCGGGCTCGAGCGCGTCGAGGTGGGAGGAGCGGCGCGTCATCGAGCCGGTGTGCCAGTGCTCGAGCATCCGACCCGTCGTCAGCACCATCGGATAGGTCTCGTCGGGCATCTCGTCGGGTGGCAGTAGCGTCGCCGGCAAGATCTTAGCGCGGCCGCTCGGCGTGGGGAACGAGGTCGCGAAAATGATCTCGTTGCCGGGCTTGTCGGGCGCATCGCACGGATAGGTGACGCAGTCCTCCCGGTTGAGCCGCTCCCACGTGAGGTTGGCGAGCGAGGGCATCACACTCGCCATCTCCGTGAAGACTTCTCCGACGCCGTCGTATTTCCAGTCGAGACCGATGTGGCGGGCGATCTGGCAGATCAGCTCCCAGTCCTGGCGCGCCTCGCCCGGGGGCGAAACGACCGGCCGGCCGATCTGCACCTGACGATTGGTGTTGGAGAACGTCCCGAGCTTTTCGGCGTGCGCGGAGGCAGGCAGGATCACGTCGGCGTGCCAGGCGGTCTCGGTCAGGAAGATGTCCTGCACCACGAGATGGTCGAGCATCGCCAGCGCCTCTCGCGCGTGCTGCACATCAGGGTCTGACATCGCCGGGTTCTCGCCCATGATGTACATTCCGCGGATGCCGCCAGCGTGGATGTCGTTGACGATCTCAACGACGGTCAGGCCCTTCTTGGGATCGAGCGCGCGGCCCCAAAGGCGCTCGTATTCGGCGCGCACGTCGGGGTTCTCGACGCTGCGATAGTCGGGATAGAGCATCGGGATGAGGCCAGCGTCGGACGCGCCCTGCACGTTGTTCTGTCCGCGCAGGGGATGCAGCCCCGTACCCGGCCGGCCGATCTGACCCGTGGTGAGCGCGAGCGCGATCAGGCAGCGCGCGTTGTCCGTACCGTGGGTGTGCTGGGAAATGCCCATGCCCCAGAAGATGATCGAGCGCTCTGAGCGGGCGTACAGGCGCGCGACCTCCTTGATGGTCTCGGCGGGAACGCCGCACAGCTCGGCCATGGCCTCGGGCGCGAAGTCCTTGATGCGCTCCTTCAGCGCCTCGAAGCCGTCGGTGTGCGCCTGCACGTACTGCACGTCGACCATGCCTTCGTCGATGATCGTGTGCAGCATTGCGTTGAGAAGCGCCACGTCTCGGCCCGGCGTGAATTGCAGCATATGGCTCGCGAAGCGCGCGATGCCCTGGGTTTGCCCGCGCGGATCGATCACGACGAGCTTTGCGCCGCGCTTGGCTGCGTTCTTTATGAAGGTGGCGGCGACGGGATGGTTCTCGGCCGGGCGCGCGCCGATCACGATGATGCAGTCGGCGTCCTTGGCGGCGGTGAAGGGCA
>CAMAYR010000056.1 GCA_945862355.1 Devosia equisanguinis
TCAAGCTGCTGCATGTGAATCCCGGTGGCAAGCTTTCCATGCAGATGCACCACCATCGCTCCGAGCATTGGGTCGTGGTCCAGGGCACTGCAAAGGTGGTCGTCGGCGATACCGAGAATCTCGTGCGAGAGAACGAGAGCGTCTACATATTCGCCACGCAGTGGCACCGGCTGGAAAACCCCGGAAAGGTTCCCCTCGAGCTGATCGAGGTCCAGATCGGCACGTACCTGGGCGAGGACGACATCGTCCGCACCGACGATGTCTACAATCGCGCTGCCGAGGAGACGAAGTAGCCTCCCCCGCCGTTCATTCTTTGCTCAGCCAAGCTTTGCCCGCCCATGCGGCGCGTCTAGCCAGGATGTATCCGGCCCGGTCGGCACGATGCCAGACGGGTTGAGGTGCGGCATCGACAGGTAGTAGCCCGACTTCATCGTTGCCAGATCGCAGGTCTCGGAGATACCGGGCCACTGGTATAGCTCGCGCGTGTAGTCGGCGATGCTGGGATAGTCCTCCACCCGTCGCATATTGCACTTGAAAAGAGAGAAGTAGACGATGTCGAAACGGAGCAGGGTCGGTAGCGCCCGCCAATCGGCTTCCGTGACGCGACTGCCGGTCAGATAGCGCTGTCGAGACAGGCGCTCCTCCATCCAGTCGAGCCCGCGAAAAACCTTGCCGACAGCATCGTCGTAGGCCTCTTGGGTCTTGGCGAAGCCACACCGATAGACGCCGTTGTTGATGTGCTCGTAGACGAACGCATTGACCTCGTCGATTTCGGCCAGCAGCGCCTTTGGGCAATAATCGCCGGGCTTGGCGCCGATGCCATCGAACGAGCTGTTGAGCATCCGGATTATCTCGGACGACTCGTTGTTGACGATGGTCTTGCGTTTGCGGTCCCAAAGCGTCGGCACCGTGACCTTGCCCGTGTAGCCGGTATCGGCAGCGGTATAGACCTGGTGCAGCCGGAAGATGCCGTCACCGCGCGGCTGCATCTCGTCGAGGCCCCGCGTATAGCTCCATCCCTCCGCTTTCGGGGCATCCGCGATCGAATGCGAGATGACGTCCTCTAGCCCCTTGAGCTTGCGGAAGATCGCCGTTCGGTGCGCCCACGGACAGTTGGACGCGATGAACAGGTGATAGCGCCCCGCCTCTGCTGGAAAACCGTCCTCGCCGGTGGGACCGGGCGCGCCATCCGATGTTACCCAGTTGCGGAATTTCGACGACGGCCGGAGGAATGCGCCATTCGCATCCGACGGCCGCTCGTCGTTGTCGGTCCACTTGCCTTCGATGAGTTGGCCCATGACTAAGCTCCTGATTGAGGCTCGGCCGCCCGCTTCGATGAGCCACCAGCCTTATCGACGTCATCGTCGCTGACCGACGGCGCTTGGCCCGCGAAAGGACTGCCGCCAAATCACGACTTGAACTTCTGCGCCAGCGTGTCCGTTGCACGCGCCAGCAGCACCAGATCGGTTCCAACGGCAATGAAGTTGTAGCCCCAGCCGATATAGCGCCGGGCTTCCTCCTCGTTTCCAGTCAGAATGCCAGCTCCCTTGCCCGCTGCGCGAATGCGTTTTCCGGCATCCTCGATGGCGGCCTGGACCTCCCGGTGAGCAGGATTGCCGATGTGCCCGAACGAGGCTGAAAGATCAGACGGCCCGATGAACACGCCATCGACGCCCGGCACGGCCGCGATCTCGTCGAGCTTTCCGAGCGCCTCGCGCGTCTCGACCTGCACGAGCACACACACCTCGTCGTTAGCCTTCTTGAGATAGTCCGTCACGCGTCCGAACCGAGATGCGCGCCCGCTTCCCGTAACACCGCGGATGCCGATGGGCGGGTAGCGCGTCGCCTCCACCGCACGCATGGCCTCCTGCGCGTTCTGCACGTAAGGCAGCAGAAGCGTTTCCGCACCGATGTCGAGATAGCGCTTGATGAGCACGGGATCATTCCAAGCCGGCCGCACGATCGCATGTGCCGTGCCGCGCGCACTCGCCTGGAGTTGGCCTAGAATATCCGGCACCTCGTTGGGCGAGTGCTCGGTGTCGAGCAGCAGCCAGTCGAAGCCCGAGTAAGAGACGAGCTCGGCCGCAATGGGCGAGCACAGGCTGCACCACAAGCCTATCTGCAGCTTGCCCGCGGCCATGCCGGCCTTGAACGTGTTCCTGGGCAGGTCCATCGCCGTCGACCTCAAACGAACTGCACGGAAACGCTGCCGAGCGGGCCGAAGTCCGCGTGCAGCGTGTCACCGACATTCGCCCATACCGGCCGAATGAACGAGCCCGACAGCACGACATGGCCGGCTTCAAGCGTCGTGCCGAGCGAGCCGAGCTTGTTGGCGAGCCAGGCGACACCCATCGCGGGATGGCCAAGTACGCCGGCCGCAAGCCCTGTCTCCTCGATCTCAGAGTTGCGGAACATGATGGCCCCGATCCAGCGCAGATCGACATCCATCGGCCTGACTGGACGTCCCCCCATCACGAGGCCGGCCGCTGCGCCGTTGTCCGATACAGTATCGAAAATCTTGCGCGGGTTCTGCACGCGCGCGTCGATGATCTCGATCGACGGCACGACGTACTCGGTTGCTCGCAGCACATCTGTGAGACTGACGCCCGGTCCCTTGAGCGGTTCCTTCATGATGAAGGTAAGCTCGGCCTCGACGCGCGGCACGCAGAAGTCGGCATGTCGAACCTTCGCGCCATCGAGCACGAGCTGGCTGTCGACGAGATAGCCGAAATCCGGCTCGTCGATCTGCGAGGATGCCTGCATCGCCTTCGACGTTAGACCGACCTTGTGGCCGACGAGCTTCGCGCCAGCCGCAATCTTGCGCTGCGTGACCAGCCCTGAGATCGTGTAGGCATCCTCGATGGTGATGCCGGGGTAGGTCGTCGAGAGCTGCGTCGCCTGCTTCCGCGTCCGCTCGGCCTCCAGAAGGATGTCGGCGCACGTCTCGCGTTCGGCTTGGCTCAGCATGTAGTGGGCGCTCCTCGGATGTGATGATCGGCTTGTCCGAGTTATCCGGTAGGGTGCGGCAGCGCGCAAGCGCGTACCGCACCCATCAGTGCGTCCTACGGCCGATCGTGCTTGATGAAGTTGCCGTTGCGCAGCTCGGCCACCGCCTGCCGCAGCTCGGCCTCGGTGTTCATCACGATCGGGCCGTGCCAGGCGATCGGCTCACGCAGCGGACGCCCCGAGATCAGCAGGAAACGCACGCCTCCTGGCCCCGCCTCCACCGTCACCTCATCGCCACTGTCGAAGACGACGAGCGAGCGATTGGCGAACGTCTCGCGGACGAGCTGCTCGCTGCCATCGGGACCTTCACGCTCGGTCAGCACGCCGAACGGCGCCGACGCGCCGGCGAAGCGCGCGCTGCCCTCGAACACATACGCGAACGCCTGCCTGTAGGTTTCGACCGGAAACGTCTTGCGCTTGCCGGGTGGAACCGAAATATCGAGATAACGCGGCTCGGCGGCAATGCCGTCCACCGGACCGCGCTTGCCCTTGTAGTCGCCGCAGATGACGCGCACGATCGTACCGTGGTCGTCACCCAGGGCGACGATCTCGCCCGACGGCACGTCCTGGTAGCGCGGGGGCGACATTTTGAGGGTCGACGGCAGGTTCGCCCAGAGCTGGAAGCCGTGCATGCGGCCCTGTTCGTCGCCCTTCGGCATCTCCTGATGCAGGATGCCCGAGCCCGCCGTCATCCACTGCACGTCGCCCGCGCCGAGGTTGCCGCGGTTGCCCAAGCTGTCGCCATGCTCGACGGTACCGGCGAGAACATACGTGATGGTCTCGATCCCGCGATGGGGATGCCACGGGAAGCCGGCCAGATAGTCGCGCGGGTCGTCGTTGCGGAAGTCGTCCATCATCAGGAACGGATCGAAATCCGACGTATCTCCGAAGCCGAACACGCGTTGCAGCTTGACGCCGGCGCCTTCCATAGTCGGCTTGGCGGTGGATGTACGCTTCACGGTGCGGATGGTCATGGTTCGCCTCCGATCTGTGCAAATTGGTTGTATGCCACCCAGACGGTGGCCAACTATCCGTATGCAAGAACCGTTAGCGATCACGAGGAGGTGAGGCGCCTCACCCCTCCGCCGACTCCTTCTTGCGGCTCTGCTTCTTGCGCTCGTTCTCGTCGAGCCACTTCTTGCGCAGGCGGATCGACTTCGGCGTGACCTCCACGAGCTCGTCGTCCTCGATGTAGCTCATGGACCGCTCGAGCGTCATGCGAAGCGGCGGCGTCAGCGTCAGCGCCTCGTCCTTGCCCGCCGAGCGGATGTTGGTCAGCTTCTTGCCCTGGATGACGTTGACGATGAGATCGTTGTCGCGGCTGTGTTGGCCGACGAGCATCCCCTCATAAACCTTCGTCTGCGGGTCGATCATCAGGTGGCCACGGTCCTGGAGATAGTACAGCGCATAGGCCGTCGCCTCCCCCATGCCGTTGGAGATCAGCACCCCGTTGCGGCGGCCGGCCAGATCGCCCTTGTGGGGAACGTAGGCGTGGAAAAGGCGGTTGATGACCGCGGTGCCGCGCGTGTCGGTCAAGACCTCGCCCTGGTAGCCGATCAGGCCGCGGGTCGGGACGATGAACACCAGTCTCTGGCGACCGCCACCGGAAGGACGCATCTCCTTCAGCTCGCCCTTGCGCTCGGCCAGCCCCTGCACGACGACACCGGAGAATTGCTCGTCGACGTCGACGATCACTTCCTCGACGGGCTCGAGCCGCTCTCCGTTCTCGCCGGTACGCAAGACGACGCGGGGGCGCGAGACGGTGAGCTCGAAGCCCTCCCGCCGCATGGTCTCGATCAGGATGCCGAGCTGGAGCTCGCCGCGGCCGGCGACGTCGAAGCTGTCGGCATCGGACATCTCGGTGATGCGGATGGCGATGTTGCGCTCGGCCTCCTTCAGCAGTCGGTCGCGGATGACGCGGCTCTGCACCTTGTCGCCTTCGCGTCCCGCGAATGGGCTGTCGTTGATGCGGAAGGTCATCGAAAGCGTCGGCGGATCGACCGGCTGGCCCAGGATCGGCTTTTCGACGCTGGGATCACACAGCGTATCGGCGACCGTCGCCTCGGTGATGCCGGCCAGCGCCACGATGTCGCCGGCCTCGGCGATCTCGACGGCAGTGCGCTCGAGCCCGCGGAAGGCGAGCACCTTCGTCACGCGCGTCGTCTCCAGCAGGAGGCCGTCCCGACGCATGGTCTTGATGGTCTGGTTCGGTTTGATCGCGCCCGACGAAATGCGGCCGGTCAGAATGCGCCCGAGATAGGGATCGGCCTCGAGTGTCGTGGCCAGCATCCGGAACGGCCCCGGCTCAACCGTCGGCGGCGGCACATGGGTGAGCACCAGATCGAGCATCGGGCTGAGATCCTGCCGGGGGCCAGCTGGGTTGTCGGCCATCCAGCCGTCGCGGCCCGAGCCGTAGAGCACGGGAAAGTCGAGCTGCTCGTCGGTCGCATCGAGGTTGGCGAACAGATCGAAGATCTCGTTCAGCACGTCGTTGTGGCGCTCATCGGGCCGGTCGATCTTGTTGATCGCCACGATCGGGCGAAGGCCCTGCTTCAGCGCCTTGGATACGACGAATTTGGTCTGTGGCAGCGGCCCTTCCGAGGCATCGACCAGCACGATCACGCCATCGACCATGTTGAGGATGCGCTCCACCTCGCCGCCGAAGTCGGCGTGGCCGGGCGTATCGACGATATTGACGCGCGTGCCCTTCCACTCGATGGACGTACATTTCGCCAGGATGGTGATGCCACGCTCGCGCTCCAGGTCGTTGGAGTCCATCGCCTGGGCCTCCACCTTCTGGTTCTCGCGGAAGGCGCCGGACTGTTTGAGCAGCCCATCGCCCAGCGTGGTCTTGCCGTGGTCGACGTGGGCGATGATGGCGATGTTTCGAAGTTCCATGGCACTCTCTTTAGTGGCGCACCGGCCCCGAGATGGGGCTCAAGTGCGACCATTTCCGGGACGCGCTGCATCTGGCGTGCGGCGTCCGCGGGTCCGGATCGTCAGGGATTGACGGGGATTTGTGCGGCGCAATAGCACGAAGGCGCGGCGGGCGCCAGCATTGCGCTCCGCCGTCGCCGCGACGCCTGATCCCCTTGAAGCAGGGACCGAGCCGGAAAGGCGCGGATTGCGTCAGCAATCCAGGCCGGTCCGTGGCGTCGGGGGAGGCTTCCAGCGCGGGGGCTGCCGGCCTACTTGATCGCCTGCGGATTGAGCGGCGAGCCCGTGCCGCCGGTGATGATGAGCGGCGGCACGCAGAAGAAGAACTCGTAGACCTTGTCCTTCGCGCAGTCCTCGGCCAGCTTCGTCAGGTAGAAGATGTCGCCCATGCAAAGGCCGATAGCCGGGATGATGACCCAGTGCCAGGGCTGGTTCGCCTCCGTCGTCTCGTTGGGCCGAACCTCCACGCCCCACGTGTCGGAGATAATCGCCGCGATCTTCTTCTCGTGGCACCAGTAGCAGTTCTCGAACTGCACGCCCGGCGCATCCCCGCCTGCGTAACCGCCTCCACGACGTCGGCCTTGAGGCACCGCTCCATCTGACCGGTGCGGATCGTCACGATGTCGGCCTCGCGGATCTCCGCGCCCTCCGCCTATGCGCAAGCGTCGAGCAGTCGTCTCGTTGAGGGATGGGCCGAACATTCGAGGCAGCGCATCTCGTGAGGATCTAGCGCCGGGGCTTCTAAGTTTGCACATAGCTCGCAACGGCCGCTGGGGGCGGCACCTGCTCACCTTCCGTGTCGAGCCGGATCGTCGAACCGAAGTGCTACGGATCCTGTACGACGCGATGGATATCGCGCGGCATATGACGTCGCCGCAGCGCTTTCAGGAACGTCGCTCCGGAACGTGGTCGCCAGGGAGATGTGAACGGTTTCGAGCTAGAGCGGCTCACCAAACGTTGGCAGGCTCTGCCGCTTGAAACTCGTAAGAAAGCTGCTGTCGCTGAGGACGCGAAACAGCTTGACACTCGGAAAAAATACGTCCTTTGCGCAGCGCTAAACCACCGGTTCGGGAGAACGGGTGCGGTCGTGCCGAATTTGTGGGTGCGGAGATAACGCGGCATCTCAGACCGTATCGTCCGGTAGCGAAGCGTACTTCACCATGTCACAACATGCCGAAGCGGCGCGCGCTACCGCTCCTACGATCCGCTTAAAAATTCACCTTGTCCGCGCCTTTGAGGGTGAGGATCTGGCGCGCCTCGTCGGGGGTGGCGATCTCCAACCCCAGTCCCTCCAATATCTGCCGCACGTTGCGCACCTGCTCCGCATTCGACTTGGCGAGCCTGCCTGGCCCGATCCACAAGCTGTCCTCCAGCCCCACGCGCACGTTCGCCCCGTTCGCCGCCGCGATCGCGGCGATCGACATCTGATTGCGGCCGGCGCCGAGCACGCTCCACTTGTACTGCTTGCCGAACAGGCGGTCGGCCGTGCGCTTCATGTGCATCACGTCCTCCGCGTGCGTGCCGATGCCACCCAGAATGCCGAACACGGATTGCACGAACAGCGGCGGCTTTACGAGGCCGCGCTCCAGGAAGTGTGCGAGGTTATAGAGATGCGCGATATCGTAGCATTCGAACTCGAAGCGCGTGTCGTTGTCGTAGCAGGTCTGCAGTATGTACTCGATATCCTTGAATGTGTTGCGGAAAACGAGATCCTTAGTGCTTTCAAGATACGGCTTCTCCCAGTCGTGCTTGAACTCCTTGTAGCGCTCCAGCATCGGGAACAGCGCGAAGTTGATCGACCCCATGTTGAGTGAGGCGACCTCAGGCTTGAACGTAGCTGCCGGCCGCACGCGCTCGGAAACCAACATCGTCGGCGAGCCGCCGGAGGTGAGATTGATGACCGCGTTGGTCTGCTGCTTCAGGCGCGGCAGGAAGCGGCCGAAGGCTTCAGGCGACTGGTCCGGCTTGCCAGTTTCGGGATCGCGAGCATGCAGATGCAGAATGGCCGCGCCGGCATCCGCCGCTGCCAGGCTATCGGCGATGATCTGGTCTGGCGTGACCGGCAGATAAGGGGACATCGACGGCGTGTGGATCGCACCGGTGATCGCGCACGTGATGATGACCTTGCGGCCGGGCTTGCCAGACGGCGGGGCTGCGGCGGATTTCGGCGCTATGGTCATGCGCAATCTCCCAGGCAACAGGTCGCGAGCCGTGTTCGCTCGCTTGGATGTGATGGGTTGCCCAGGAAGAGGCCCGGGACGATCCGGCAAGCTTACAGCATGGCATGTCTTCCCGGGCCAAACCAACTGTCGCGCTGCGGACACCGTCGCGCGTTGCGGTCGTGCGTCCATTCTGCCGTGCGCGCATCGATGCCGATCGCCGCCAGCCAATGCGCGCGGACTTTCGCTACGGTTGTGCTATGGCGCGATCACCTTCTGCATGCGGGCGAGAAGCTCTTTCGGCGCGCTGTAGATCTCCTTGACCAGCGCCTCGACCTCCTCGCCGCTCTTCGGATTGAGCTCGAGCTTCTGTTTCTTGGCCTCCGCGATCAATTCCGGGTCGCGGACGGCTGCCATGAACGCCTCGCGGAGCATCTTCACGCGCTCTGGCGGGGTTTTGGGCGGTGCCAGATAGGGGCGCTGGAACACCTGCTGGGTCACGATCAGATCGACGATCTTGCGATCCTCTGGGTCCGTGATGAAATCCAGATGCGAGGGCAGGCCGAGCGCCAGCAATTGCTTGTTGGGCTCGCGTCCGAACTGCGCCAGCAGGTTCACGGTCTTCTTGCCCAGCCAATCGGGTCGCAGCGACTGGAACGTCGAGACGTCGAGCCCGCAGGCGCCATCCGCCTCGCCGCGGTCGACGGCTAGGAAGACATCGGCGGGCCCCTTGTAGCCCGTGACGATCTCGAATTTCGTG
The DNA here is from genome assembly GCA_945862355.1 of Devosia equisanguinis. Classification (GTDB taxonomy): domain Bacteria; phylum Pseudomonadota; class Alphaproteobacteria; order Rhizobiales; family Hyphomicrobiaceae; genus CAMDPA01. The sequence goes on from CAMAYR010000056.1 coordinate 8,863, forward strand.
CCGGCCAGCACGTTCATGAATTTCGGATACTGGAAGGCGGAGCTCGCAGGTGCGGTTGCGGCCATGATCACCTTGGTCGTGCGCGCATCGGCGATCGACTTGACCGGTGACTTGCCCGACGTCACGCACACGCGCGTGCCGCTGTCCATCGTGCCGATATAGGCGAACTTCGTGGGCTCGTAGCGATACTGGCCCGGGGGAGCGGTCAGCGGCTCGACGAGCGTGGCTGGCATCGCAAGTGCGAACGCCGTGCCGTCGGAAGGCGCGATGTTGTAGGTGTAGTCGGCTGCTTTCACGCTGCCGGCGCCGGGCATGTTCTGCACGATGATGTTGGGTTGGCCGGGAAGGTGTCGGGGTAAGTGGCGCGCGAGCAGGCGACCGTAGGCGTCGTAACCGGAGCCGGCCGGGTTGCCGACGATGATCGTCACCGTCTTGCCCTTATAGAAATCCTGCGCCTCTGCCGTGGACGCGAGACCTGCGGCCAATGCGGCGAGAAGAAGGCGCGGCCAGCCTTGGGAGAGATGCTTATTCTGCGTCATTGTCGCTGCTCCTGATCCACAGCGCGGGAGCGAACGGTCGATGGATGGCGGCACGTATGAAGGCGCGGCCGCCGACCGTTCCTCCTTGCGCCAATCGCCTCGTTTCTCGGGCATCCGGCGTCGGCATGATGTCAGAGCCTGATGCCTTCACAACTCCAATTTTCAGGCAATCGCGGCGCCAAAAATGAGCAAATCTGCCTAAGCGGCGTGGCTCAGGAGGCTACCGATGGAAGCCGACAGGGAGCCGAGAGGGCTTGCCTGGCCCAAAGCGTTGTCGGATGGTCGGCGGAGCGTGAAGGCACACAGGAAAAGCAGAGGCATCACATGCGTATCGGCGTTGCAGGACTTGGCCGCATGGGAGCGGCGATGGCGCAGCGGCTGCTCGACGTCGGCCACGAGGTGCATGTGTGGAACCGGACGCCGGCGAAGGTCAGGCCGCTCGTCGAAGCCGGCGCCAAGGAGGCCGTCGCGCCGTCGGATCTGACGGCTCGGTGCGACGCTGTCATCTCGATGCTGACCAACGCCAAATCGCTATCCGATGTCTACGAAGGTCCAACCGGGCTTCTCGCAAGCGATGCGAAGGGCAAGTTGTTCATCGAGATGTCGACGGTGCAGCCGCACGACGTGGAAGCGCTCGCCGTCAAGGTCAAGGCGAAGGGGGCGAGGTTCGTCGAGTGTCCGGTCGGCGGCACGGTAGGGCCAGCGAAGAGCGGTCAGCTCCTCGGGGTGGCAGGGGCCTCGCCTGAGGATTACGCGGCGGCGGAGCCGATCCTGAAGCAGCTTTGCCGTCGCGTCGATCGCGTCGGACCGGTCGGTGCCGGCATGAGCCTCAAGCTGGCGCTGAACCTGCCGTTGCTGGTCTATTATCAAGTGCTGGCGGAAGCGCTGCTGCTGGTGCGGCACGTAGGTCTCGACAACAAATGGCTGCTGGAGTTTCTCGCAGACACGTCCGGCGGGCCAAACGTGCTCAAGGGGCGTGGGCCTGCCATCGCCACGGCGCTGGCGGGCGGGGACACTGGTCCGGTCACGTTCGATATCGAGCTGGTTAAGAAGGATCTCGTCACGATGCTGGACGAGGCGGCCCGGCGTGGGGTGCGGATGCCGCTGACCGAGAAGACGCTGGAAATCTACGAAGGTGCGATCAAAGAAGGCTGGGCGCCGCGCGATTCGGCCTGGCTGCCGGCCTACTGGCCGAGCAAAAACCCCAAATAAGGGCGGCGGGGGCCCGGTCGGGGCCGGTTGGAGGAGGCCAGGTTATTCGTCGTCTTCCATCAGGCATAGTCGCTGCCTCTTGCGCTGGCGGCTGTAGCGCTTACTCTTTGAGTGCAACAAAGACGACCAAATCAGTCCGGGGTGTCTTACCCGGCGGGCATTCCGTCTCGTCATCCTTTTGTTTGTCGCTGCATCCGTCCAGCCGGGCCGGAGGTGGTCTGCCGTGCGAGCGTTACTGGCGCTGGGAACATGGGAATGGATTGGGACAAGCTCCGTATCTTCCACGCTGCCGCCGAGGCGGGCAGCTTCACACATGCGGGCGATGGACTGCGGATGAGCCAGTCGGCCGTCAGCCGTCAGGTTTCCGCGCTCGAAAAGGAGTTGGGTGTCGCATTGTTCCATCGGCACGCGCGCGGGCTCGTGCTGACGGAACAGGGCGAGATCCTCTATCGCACCGCGACAGAGGTGATGACCAAGCTCCACACTGCGGAGACCCTACTGTCGGACGGCACCACCAAGCCGACCGGTGAGCTCAAGATCACTTCGCCGATCGGGCTTGGAACGGTGTGGGTGACGCAGCGGCTGCGCGAGTTCATGGAGCTGTATCCGGAGATCCGGGTCGAGATCATTCTCAACGACGATCAGCTCGACATCGCAATGCGCGAGGCCGACGTAGCGATCTGGACGCGGGAGCCCGAGCAACCCGATCTCATTCGCCGACAGCTCACGATCGTGCCGATCCGCGCATTCGCTTCGACGCAATACATCCGCCGGTTCGGTGCGCCGCGCTCGCTGGCCGAACTCGATGGGCATCGTTTCGTCTCTTACGGCGGCAATCCGGTAGCGCATCTGTCGGCCGTGCGATGGCTGGAGACCGCCGAACGGGAGGGGCGTGAGCCGCGTGTGCCGGTGCTGCGGGTTAACTCGGTCGTGGCGATCAAATATGCGATCCGATCGGGCATCGGTATCGGGCTCATTCCGGACTACCTCACGGAGGAGGAAACCGATCTCGTGCCCGTGCTCGAGAACGTCAAGCTGCCGACCATGCCACTGATCTTCGTCTATCCCGAAGAACTCAAGACGGCAAAGAAGGTGCAGGTTCTGCGTGATTTCCTGGTCTCCAAGGCGCGTAATCTGAAGTTCTGATTTTCGAGCTCTTACAGGGGTTCTTGGGGGGGGGGGGCTCAGTCGGGGGTTCTCGGGTGGGGGAGGCACGGGCGGGGCGGGGAGGCCACGGCGTCGTGTGTTCTTCGCGGCATCATGCGGTAATCGCATGGCTCACATTCCAACTCTCGGGTTGTGCTCGGCTGCTTGGGGTAGTTACTTATACCTAGCTGTGACGGACAGCTATTGAAGGCAGTACCCTCCCTTTAACGCCTTCATCCGTTCCTTCTGGAACGGTATCTGACCTAGGCCGGGCCTCAGTGCCCGGCTTTTCTTTTGGTGGCGCGCTTGTTCTTGTTTCGTCCGCAGGCTGGGCGACACCGTCAAAGGGCGACCACGCAGCAGGTCGGGAGGATTGCCTTGCCGCAACGCGCATTCGTCGTCGCGAGGGGGCCGGTGCGGTGGTTTCTACTGGCTTCGAGAACGGTTGGCATCACGATGCCTTGGGGGCGGGTGTATATCCTGGAGCCCTGGTTCAATGATCGGTTGCTACGCATCCACGAGATCGTCCACCTTCGTCAGATACAGCGCGAAGGCAGTGTGCGATTCTCGTGTCGTTATATGTGGTGGCTCGTCCGCTTCGGGTACTGGGCCAACCCCTACGAGGTGGAGGCCTACCGGATCGAGGCAGCGGCGCGGGCGCGACGCGGTGAGACAGGCATGCCGCGACGCTCGAAGCGGCCTGCCGGACTTTGATCGTCGCGCTCCGTCGTGCGAACCGGTTTGCACCGGTCGCCAAAGCCGCTATCTAGTGGCCACGAGTGAATGATCCAGAGCCTCGCGGGAGACACACACCATCATGGCCAAGACCCTCTATGACAAGATCTTCGAAGCTCATGTCGTCGATCGGCAGCCGGACGGGACCTGTCTGCTGTACATCGACCGCCATCTCGTCCACGAGGTGACCAGCCCCCAGGCCTTCGAGAGCCTGCGCATCAACAAGCGTAAGGTGCGCGCGCCGGAGAAGACCCTCCTGGTCGTCGATCACAACATCCCGACCACCGATCGCACCAAGCCGAACCCGGATCCGGAGAGCACGGCGCAGATCGCGTATCTGGCTGAGAATGCAAAAATTTTCGGCCTGGAATACTACGATGGGTTCGATAAGCGGCAGGGTATCGTGCACGTGATCGGGCCGGAGCAGGGCTTCACGCTGCCGGGCACCACGCTCGTGTGCGGGGATAGCCACACCGCGACGCACGGGGCGTTCGGCTCGCTCGCGCACGGCATCGGAACGTCTGAGGTCGAGCACGTTCTCGCCACCCAGACGCTGATCCAGAAGAAGTCCAAGAATATGCGCGTCATCGTCGATGGCAAGCTGCCCGACGGGTTGTTCGCCAAGGACATAATCCTCGCCATCATCGGCGAGATGGGCACCGGCGGCGGCACCGGTCATGTCATCGAGTTCGCCGGCGAGGCGATCCGCGGACTGTCGATGGAAGGCCGCATGACCGTTTGCAACATGACGATCGAAGGCGGCGCGCGTGCTGGCCTCGTGGCCCCCGACGAGAAGACCTATGCATATCTGAAAGGCCGACCGAAGTCCCCCAAGGGCGCCGACTGGGACGCGGCCGTGAAGTATTGGGAGACGCTCAAGACCGACGAAGGCGCACACTTCGACAAGGAAATCCGCCTCGACGCCGCCAAGTTGCCGCCGATAGTGACTTGGGGAACGAGCCCCGAGCAGGTCACCACGATCACTGGCCGCGTGCCGACGCTCGAGGAGATCACCGACGAAGGAAAGCGCAACTCGGCGATGCGTTCGTTCGAGTACATGGGTCTCAAGGGCGGTGAGAAGATGACCGACCTCAAGATCGATCGCGCCTTCATCGGTTCGTGCACCAACTCTCGCATCGAGGACCTGCGCGCCGCCGCCGCGATCGCCAAGGACAAGAAGGTCGCCGCCCACGTCAACGCGATGGTCGTTCCGGGCTCCGGTCTGGTCAAGGAGCAGGCCGAGGCTGAAGGTCTCGACAAGATCTTCCTCGCCGCCGGCTTCGAATGGCGGGAGCCCGGCTGCTCGATGTGCCTCGCCATGAACCCGGATAAACTGGAAGCCGGCGAGCGCTGCGCCTCGACTTCGAACCGCAACTTCGAAGGCCGCCAGGGCTACAAGGGGCGCACCCACCTGGTGTCCCCCGCCATGGCAGCCGCCGCCGCCATCGCTGGCCACTTCGTCGACGTCCGCACGTTCAAGTGACGTGAACTGAATTCTCGTAGACGAACAGAAGGGGCCGGACCGGAAGGTCTGGCCCCTTCGTGTATGTGCGAAAGGCTCGTAGTTCGTTCGTGGGCGGGCAGGCTATGACTGTTCAGGCCAGGAGAATTCAGGCCGTTTCGAACATCGCGGCGAGGCCTAGTCCGCCGATGGTGCCGAGCGAGACGGTGCCGTAGCCGTCCCTGGTGCTGGCCTGGCGTCTGACGAGCCGTGAGAACAGGCGGACGACGAGGATCGCACCGGATGCTCCCAATGCGTGGCCTCGAACGATGGAGCCGCCTTCGGCGTTCATGATGCCGTCGTCGATGCCGAGCGAACTCATGAAGGCAATGGCTTGAGCAGCGGACGTCTCGCCGAGCTCCATGGCTCTGACGACGGAACGATCGAAGCCGTTGAGCCGCCGATAGAGTTTGGTCATCGCGGCAATCGGGGCTTCGGCCTCGATCTCGGGGGCGACGCCTTCGGCAGCGCTCGCGACCAGCTTCAGAGCGGGAGGCTTGCCCAGTCGCTCCCAGACGGCCTTGGAGACGACGACCACGAATGCCGCGCCGTCGTGGGGGTGGGCCGTATTGGCTGGGGTCAGCGTGCCATCCGGCGGCGCGAAAGGCGTCTCCGCCTCGATGTCGTCCAGCGTCGCGCCGATGGCGCTTTCGTCGCGCATTTCCTCGCGGGTGGCGCGCAGGGGAACGATCTCGCCGTGGAAGCGCTTGGCCTCGCGGGCCGTTTCGGCGCGCAGGTGCGAATTCATCGTGAACGCATCCTGCGCAGCGCGGCTGATCTGGTGGCGTTCGGCGAGATCCTCCGATGCCAGCAACGATTGCGGCACGTCGGAAGGACTTGCGGCGGGCGGCTCCAGTCCGATGAAATGAGGGAGCTGATACACGCTCTTGGGTTTGGCGATCCGCCACGGCGCCGTCGAAAGGCTTTCGACGCCGCCCGCGACGACGATGTCCGCCTCATTGCGATCGATCGATCGGATGGCATGGAGGATCGCATCGAGACCGGAGCCGGATTCTCGGTCGATGGTCATGGCCGTAGCGTTGAACGGCAGGCCGGCAGCCAGCGCCACGAGACGGGCAGGATTGCCGCCTTGGCTGGCATTGCCGACCACTACCTCCTGCACTTCCCCAGCGGCGATCCCGGCGTCTTCCAAGGCTGCAGCGATGATGGGGGCTGCCAATGCCTCGACACGGCGGTTGCGGTGCATACCGCCGATGCGCCCCAGTGCGCTGCGACGCGCAGAGACGATGTAGGCATTGGCCTCATGGGCAGTACTCATGACGAACCTGTCACTCGAAAAACCTGTTGCCCCAGCATCGGGGGCGGACTGCTTCTCTTGCGCATAAGCAGCGGATCGGCGCGAAACGGAGCAGCCGCCAAGAGCGGAGCACCAGCGGACCGGACGCTGACGGCGAACTCGCGCCGAGGATGCCGGCGACGAAGTTCGAGGAAACACAGGAACGTGGCGAAATGTCGTTAACTGATAGGATAGTTGAATTGAAGGCCCGGCCTGGCCGGATTCTGACTACTCGTTCTCGTCGCTTGCGCGCGAGGCGGCGACTGGCTCGGCGCTCAGCGCCTGCGGCCGTTTCACAGAGCTCAGTCCACTGCCCGATTTCTCGATCCGGGCCACGGCTATTGAAAGCGGCTCGACCACGACTGCCATGTGATGGGCGTTGGCGTGCAGCAGCAGCATGCCGTCGACCATCATGCCGACGTGGCCCGGCCAGAAGACGAGATCGCCGCGGCGGAGACCGTCCAGGCTATCGGGCACCAGCAGGTTCTCGCCGACTTCGGCGGCCTGCATGTCGCTGTCGCGCGGGCAAGGTAGGCCGGCCGCCTCCATCGCGAGCTGGACGAGGCCGGAGCAGTCGACGCCGATGCGCGTGCGTCCGCCCCAAAGGTAGGGGACGCCGATCAATCGCTCGGCGATGTCGACGAAGTCGCGGGCTACTTTCGTCTGCGCTGCCACATGCCGGGCGACGATCCAACCACCAGTGGAGAGCCGGCAGAAGGGATTTTCAGTCGCCTCCACGACCAAGGGTGTGTTGATCGAGAGATGCATCAGCGGCGGAGATTTCATGCTCGCTTCGCTGTATAGGAAGGTCCCGATCGCGGAGACGCGATGGGTCGATGGCGCGTGATGCTCGTCGAGGGCGTCGGTGGGGATGTAGCCGACATAGTCGTCTCGATCGGCCTGCACCCAGGACCAGCCGTCGGCGGCCTCGAATTCCAGAACCGTCTCGCCGAACAACAGCTCGGTCTCGAAGCCGAGGATGGGCACCGGCGCCTTGCGCAGCGCGATCGACGCGCGCCTTACCCGCCGCCTTGCACCGGGCACGAAGCGTTCGGCATCGACGCGGCCTTCGAGCCGAACGTCGGCGAGATCGGCTCGATAGGCGTGGCGGCGCGGATCGAGGCGCTCACTGTCCATCATTTTCCATCATTCCCCCGTGGCTGGCGTTGCCAACCTGCGTCCATGCCTGCGTGACGCGGCGATTCGGCTGCGCGACTTTGACAGCTTCGATCGCGCGGGCCAATGCGGCGCGTCACGTTGCTCTGGCTGACAGCCGCTCGATGACCGCCAGCATGGCGCGGGCTGCGTGCGGCTCCCCGCCCTTGGGGCCGAGTGGCCGCTGCGCCTGCCGCCATCCGTAAATGTCGAAATGGGCAAAACGGCGGGCGCGCTTGACGAACCGGCGCAGGAACAGCGCGGCGACGATGGAGCCGGCGAACGGACCGTCGGCGACGTTGCCCATGTCCGCGACCTCGCTGTCGAGGTTTTTCTCGTAGCCCGTCCAGAACGGCATTCGCCATACCGGATCTCCGAGTGCGAGGCCGGTCGCTGCTATCTCGGCGGCGAAGGCATCGTCGTCGGTGTAGCAGGGCGGCAGGTCGGGGCCGAGGGCCACGCGCGCGGCGCCGGTCAGCGTCGAGAACGTGAGCAGGAACTCGGGCGCATCCTCGTCGGCGAGTGAGAGTGCGTCGGAGAGGACGAGGCGGCCTTCCGCATCGGTATTGCCGATCTCGACGGTTCGGCCGTCGCGCGTGCGGATAACGTCCTGTGGGCGGAAGGCATTGCCGGAGACGGAGTTCTCGGCTGCCGGGATCAGCACGCGAAGTCGGACGTCGAGACCAAGTGCCATGATCATGCTGGCGAGCCCGAGAGCGGTGGCGGCGCCGCCCATGTCCTTCTTCATAAGCAACATGCCGCTCGAGGGCTTGATGTCCAGGCCGCCTGTGTCGAAGCAGATGCCCTTGCCGACCAGGGTGACGCGCGGTGCATCCGGCTGGCCGCCCGGCTTGGCCCAGGTCAGATCGACCAGTCTCGGCGGGCGGGGGCTGGCACGGCCGACGCCGTGGATCATGGGGAAATTGCGGGTCAGGAGATCGTCGCCGATCACGGACGAGGTGCTGGCGCCGTAGCGTTCGCCGAGTGCGCGGGCGGCGGCTTCCAGCTCGGCTGGGCCCATGTCGGAGGCCGGCGTGTTGATCAGGTCGCGCGCGAGCCAGACGGCCTCGACGATAGCGATAACGCGGGCTCTGTCGATCGAGCGGGCCAGTCGAAGGCGCGGGATCTCGTTGCCGTTGGCGGTGGTACCGGTCTTGTATCGGCGGAAGCGGTAGGCGCCGAGGCCCCAGGCGACGGCGGCGAGCTCGGCCTCAGTGGCTGTGCCGGCGAATTCGTAGAGCCCCGGGGGGAGTTGCGCAGGCAGAAGGCCGGCCAGCAGCTCGCCTGGTCCGCAGGGGTCTCCGGATTTGCCGTCGCCGATGCCGAGCAGTGCGCCGGCTATCGCGCCGTCGTGGCCCGGTAGCGTCAGCAGCTTGCGGGCGGCACCCTTGAAGCCGTGTGCCTCGGCCCATGCCCTGGCGGCGGTGTCCAGACCGACGCTGGCCAGGTCGGTCTTCTCCGGGATCAGCCATACCGGTCGGGCGGTGCCGGCGGTGCCGTGTTCAAGCAGCAGGTCCGAGGGGCACACGGGCGTTGTCATTGTCGGGCTGCCTCTTATAGCGCGGCGACCATCCTGGTTCGCCATACGTGCCAGGGACTTGTGACTCTGGGTACTAGCCCGCAGCGATTGCGCTGACAACGTCTGCTGCGGCGCGATGCACGGCTGCGGGGCGGGATTAACGATCTGTATAGGGCTGTCCCGGAAACTGACGGTGGAGAACGAATCACCTGACGCCCCGTCGCGCCTACCGGAGATACGACATGTCCGCGCAAGTCATAGTCACGTCGTCAAAGAGCCTGCGCGCCGCGCGCCTTATCGCCGTGGTGGCGACAGGATTGCTGGCGAGCGCCTGTTCTTCTGGGGGGGCGCTCGATGTCGCGGACGGAATGCTCGGCGGCAATCAGTCCAAGGGTTCTGACATGGCGGCATTGCGGGCCGACCTGCAGCAGCCGGTTCCCACTTCCGGCAATGCGGAGCTGGACAAGGCGCTGGCCTATTGGGGTGACAAACACAAGAAGTCGCCAAACGACGCCAAGATTGCCCTGTCATACGCCAAGAACCTGAAAGCGGCCGGTCACAAGCAACAGGCGTTCGGCGTGCTGCAGGGGGCGGCTCTCGTCAATGGCGAGAGCAAGGAGCTGGCGAGCGAGATGGGACGTCTGGCCATCGAGTTCGACCAGATCGGGATGGCAGAAAAGCTGCTCGCGATAGCGGACGATCCGCTGAAGCCGGACTGGCGGATCGTCTCCGCGCGCGGCACGGTCATGGCCAAGCAGAGCAAGTACGCCGAGGCCATTCCCTTCTTCGAGCGTGCCATGACGCTGGCGCCCAGTCAGCCGTCAGTGATGAACAATCTCGCGATGGCGCACGCGGCGAATGGCGATCCGGCCAAAGCAGAAGAGATTCTGCGGCAGGCCACTGCCCGCAGCAACGATCCGAAAATCAAGCAAAACCTCGCGCTGGTGCTCGGCTTGCAAGGCAAGCACGACGAGGCAGGTGCGGCGCGCGTCGCTGCGGCGCCGACGACCAGCGCGGATACCGACTACATCAAGCGGATGGTGAAGGCGACGCCGGCAACGACGCCAGCTGCACCGACACGGGCGCTGGCGACGGTTCCGCAGAGGACAGCGCCGGCTGGCGCGCGGGTGATCGAGGCGAAGTCCTCGGCGCGGCAGGCGCCGGTCAAAGGGCTGCGCGCAAGCGGCGGGCCATCGGATGTTTCGGCACCGGCCGGGTCATGGTCTACGTCCGTGTCCGTGGCGCGCTGAAGTCGGCAAGCCGAGGTGCGGGGCTCAGGGCCAGCGCAAGCGCAAGGCGGTGGTCAGCCAATCCGGCCAGGGCGCCAGGGATATGAACGCTTCCGTGCTCATCGACAGAAGCACGGCGCCGAACAGCGAAACGATCGCGGCGAGTATGAGGCGGGGATTGAACACCTCGTGCTCGCGGTTCATCAGCCAGCTGAAAACGAACAGGAACAGCTTGGACAATCGCTGGATCGGTTGCACGACGGTCACAGGCGCGAGGGATAGAGCCGCAAATCGCAGCATCTGGGATACGCTGACTGAAAGTCCCGCGAAACCGAACCAGCGCCAGGTCTCGAGGCTCGTGCCCTGTACGTGGCGCACGCTTCCACTGGCGACCACCAGCACGATAACGGCAGCGGTCGCGGCAAGATAGGCGACGAGACCGCCGGCCATGCTGCCGCCAGGCCCGAGCTCGCGCAGGCCGAGGCTCGTGAAGATCGGCGAGAGGCCGTAGCCTATCGAGGAGAGGGCGACGTAGGTGTAGCCCTCCACATGCCGCGGTGAGAACCCGGCGCCAGAATCGGTCTTGCCAGCAGGTCGCCGACGGGAGCTTTCGCCGCTGAAGGCCAAGGCCGGTCCGAATATGACGAGGACGATGCCGAGCAGACGGAGCGGGGTCAGCACCTCGCCCAGCACGATCACCGCCAGCACCAGTGACAATACGAGGTCGAACTGCTGCAAGGTGCCCGCGAGATTGGCGCCGATCATCTCCTGGGCGCGATAGATGAAGAACCTGCCCCAGACGAAGTGGGCAATTCCGGCGAGCGACAGCCACATGGCTGCCGTGGGCGTGACGGTGCTCAACGCGCCGAGTTGGCCCAACAGCAATGCCGCGATGAAAAAGCCGACGACACCCAGCGGTACGGTGATCGCGATGCCCTGCATGACGGTGCCGCTGAGGACCGCACGGCGCGCGGTGGCGCTGTTGAGCGCAAAAGTCGCTGCGGCCAGCAATGCCAGCAGGCCTCCCAGCATCGTCGATTTCCCGCTTCTGAAGACATGAGTGTTGTGGCGGACACGGATAAATCCAACGTCCGCAGCGTTTCAAGCTCTGCTAGAGTAGGCTGCAAATGAGAGCAAGGAGAACGACCATGAGCCTGTTCGGGAATATCATGTCCACTATTTTCGGTGGTTCGGCCCAGGCGGCGCCGGCAGCCTCGACTGCTGGGGCAGCGCCTGGGGCGTCCGTCGATGTCACGGCCATCCTCGACAAACTGGCAGACGACCACGCCGAGGACCTGGACTGGCGCAAGTCGATCGTCGATCTGATGAAGCTGGTCGGCATCGAGGCGAGCCTTCCGAACCGTCGCGAGCTTGCTGCGGAGCTGGGCTAAACCGGCGACACCAAGGATACGGCCACGATGAACATGTGGCTGCACAAGCAGGTGATGGCCAAGCTTGCTGCCAACGGCGGCAACGTGCCCAAGGAATTGCTGGATTAGCGCTGGATCGAGCCGACTACTTCCCGTCCATGATCGCCTTGGCGCGCTTCTTCACGGCAGCAGGGGTGGCGAGGATTTCCTCCGCCACCTTGCGGGCCTTCTCGCCGGGCATCGGCGTGATGTCCATGCGGGTCTTGGCTGCCTCGGCAAGGAAGGCTGCATCCTTCATCGTGGCATCGAATGCGCGGCGCAACGCGGCGATGCGATCGGCGGGAATGCCGGGCGTTGCGACGATGGTTCGCGAAATCGCGGTGTCGGCGGAAAGGAAGCGCAGCACATCGCGGTCCTGCGGACTGCGGGCTAGCTCGAGCATGAGCGGCACGTCGGGCAGCTCGGGATGGCGCTCGAGGCCGACCTGCACGAGAATGTGGATCTTTTTCTCAGCGAGCCAGTTGGGGCGTGTCGCCTTCCAGGCCGCCCATGAGTTCGAGCCACGACCACCGACCTCGCCGCGCTCCATCGCGATGGAGACGTCGTTGCCGCCCTTGTAGCCGGCAATGATCTTGAACTTGGTACCCGTCAGCATGTTGAGCGCGCGCGGATAGATCGCCGCGGAGGTGCCGGTGGGGGCGCCGACCGTCAACTCGCGATTGAACACGTCTGTGACGTGGGTGATGCCGGTCGTATGCCAGGAGTTGATCAGGTTCGGAGACGAGGTCGTGTTCCCGATCCAGGCGAACTGCAGCACATCGAAGGTGGTGCCCTGGCCGCCGAGTGCCTGCAGCACCGGCATATTCTGCAGCAGCGCATGAAGAACCGTGCCGTCGCGCGGGGCCACATTGGCAATGTAATTGGCGCCTGTGACGCCGGCACCGCCGGGCATATTGCGCGGCACGATCGTCGGCTCGCCCGGCACGTGGCGGCCCATATGGCGGGACAAGAGCCGCGCGCGGTTGTCGTAGTCGCCCCCGGTCGTCGACGGGATGATCATTTGCATCGTCTTGCCGCGGTAGAAGTCAGCGATCGGGTCGGCAGATGCGGGCAACGCGAAAGCAAGCAGGCAGGCAAGCCCGACGCACGCGGCTGATCGAGGAAAGACAGCATCTGCGGGTGCAACTCGAGCGTGGCTCGTCGCGGGCATGGGCATGGCGTCTCCTCGGCCTCGTTGGGCAAAGCGTACCTGCCGATCCTAAGGGGGCCAGCGGTCGGTACAAACGGAAATCGTCGACCGGATGTAGTGTGGTTCGGGCCTCATGTGCTGCCCCAGACGTCGCGTGCAACATCCACGATCAGGGCGAGCTTGGCCCATTGCTCGGTCTGGGCGAGGAGGTTGCCTTCCTCGGTCGAGGCAAAGCCGCATTGGGGGGAAAGGCAGAGCTGGTCGAGGGCGATATGCTTTGCGGCCTCGTCGATGCGGCGCTTCAGAGCGTCTTTGGTCTCGAGGCGTCCGCTCTTGGTGGTGACGAGGCCGAGCACGACGGTCTTGTCCTTCGGCACCAGTCGCAGTGGCTCGAAGCCGCCCGCGCGCTCGCTGTCGTACTCCAGGAAATAGCCGTCGACTCCGATCTTCTGGAACAGCGTCTGCGCGATCGGATCGTAGCCGCCGGAGGCTACGAACGTCGATTGGAAGTTGCCGCGGCACAGGTGCAACGTCACGACCATGTCCTTCGGCCGCTTGGAGATCGCGGCGTTGAGCAGCTCGGCGTAGGTCTCGGGCAGTCTGTCTGGATTCTCGCCGCGGGCCTTGACCTGCTGGCGCAGCCGTGGATCGCAAAGGTAGGCGAAGTTGACCTCGTCGATCTGCAGATAGCGGCAGCCGGCGTCGGCGAAGGCCTCGATCGCATCGGCGTAGGTCTTGCCGAGATCGGCGTAGAATGCCTGCATCGTCGGGTAGACGTTCTTGTCGATCGCCTCGCGGCCGTAGCGGAAGTGCAGCGAGGTCGGGCTCGGTATGGTCATCTTGGCCATCGCAGGCGATGCCTCATCGGGGAGGCGGCTGGCGGCGACGCAGCTCTGCACAAAGCGAAAGTGTTCCAGCATCGGATGGGTCGAGAAGCCGAGCTTGCCGTTCGTGCGCAGCAATATCGGCTTGGGTTGAGGCCCCTCGAACTTTATTTTGCGCTCGCCCTCGTAGGACTCCACGCCGTCGAGGCGCTCTAGAAAGTCGATCTGCCAGAACGCGCGGCGAAACTCGCCGTCGGTGACCGACCTCAGGCCGACGTCGAGTTGCCTGGCGACGGCAGCGGCGATCTCTTGGTCCTCGACTTCATGGAGGGCGGCGGCGTCGATGAGGCCCTTGGCGCGCTTCTCGCGCGCCTCTTTCAGCGCAGGCGGGCGGAGCAGGCTGCCGACGTGATCGGCGCGAAAGGGAGGCTGTGCACGGGACATCGGCAGGCTCCGAACGGTTGCGGCGGAAGGCTTGGAATGCATCCGGTCTCGATCAAATCGGACCATAGGCTCGGAACCACTCTCAAGTCTCGCGGCTTGAAGCCTTGTTCAGAGAGATGGGAGACGTGCGGGCGATCCCAAGTCGACCGATCGCGAAGGTGCTCAGGTTCAGACCTGATCATTCCGTGCGTGGCACTGGCCGAAGGCCGTAGCCCTCGGACCAGCTTGAATCACTGCATGATGTCGAGCTCTACTGGCGTTCGATCGTGCAATGTGATCGAAGCCGAAGCCACGGTTCACGTGCCAGTGCTTCGGGAGGGTTTGCAGGCGGCCTGTGGATGCGGGAATTTGACTGAAAGCGGTATTCTTGTAGTCGTAGTGCGTGGCCTTTTTTAAGAGGCGGATCGAATATCGATCCGCCTCAAATTTCTCGCGGATGAGTTTTGTTACCTGAAGGTCAGGCCGCCCGCGCGGCCACCTCGCGGCCGTTGAGCGCAAGCTTGCCGCCGGAGACCGAGACGCGCACCTCGTCGCCGTCCTTCACGTTGCCGGCGAGGATCGCCTCTGCGAGAGGGTCCTGCACGTTGCGCTGGATTACACGCTTCAAGGGACGCGCACCGTAGGCCGGGTCGTAGCCCTGGTTGGCGAGCCAGGTTCGAGCCTGATCGTCGAGGCTGATCGTGATCTTGCGGTCGACGAGCAGCTTGCCGAGTCGCTCGACCTGGATGTCGACGATGTGGCTCATGTGCTCGCGGCGCAAACGGTGGAAGACGATGATCTCGTCGATCCGGTTCAGGAATTCCGGGCGGAATTTCGTCTTCACCTCCGCCAGCACGAATGCGCGGGCTTGGGCAGCGTCGTCCTCGTCCTTCATCGCCACGAGGTATTCCGAGCCGATGTTGGATGTCATGATGATGAGCGTGTTCTTGAAGTCGACCGTGCGGCCCTGGCCGTCCGTCAGGCGGCCGTCGTCGAGCACCTGCAGCAGGACGTTGAACACGTCCGGATGCGCCTTCTCGACCTCGTCGAAAAGAACGACCTGGTAGGGACGGCGCCGCACCGCTTCCGTCAGCGCGCCGCCCTCGTCGTAGCCGACATAGCCCGGAGGCGCACCGATCAGACGGGAGACGGAGTGCTTCTCCATGTATTCGGACATGTCGATACGGACCATCGCCTGATCGTCGTCGAACAGGAATGAGGCCAGCGCCTTCGTCAGCTCGGTCTTGCCCACGCCCGTGGGCCCTAAGAACATGAACGAGCCGATCGGCCGGTTCGGGTCCTGAAGGCCGGCACGGGCGCGGCGCACGGCGGTGGCGACGGCCACGACCGCTTCCTCCTGGCCGACGACGCGCCGGCCGATCGCTTGCTCCATGCGGAGGAGCTTGTCCTTTTCGCCTTCCAGCATCTTCTCGACGGGCACGCCGGTCCAGCGCGAGACGATGCCGGCGATATGGTCCGATGTCACCGCCTCCTCGACCATCGCACCCTTTCCGTCGCCGGCCTCCAGCTCGGCGAGCTGCTTCTCGAGCCCGTCGATGACCTGGTACTTCAGCTGGCCGGCGCGGTTGTAGTCACCCTTGCGCTGCGCCTGCTCGAGCTCGATGCGTGCGGTCTCGAGCTGCTCTTTGAGCTTCTGGGCGTCGCCGAGCTTGCCTTTCTCGGCCTGCCAGCGTTGCGTCAGCGCGGCGGATCTCTGGTCGAGCTCGGCGATCTCCTTCTCGATGCGCCCGAGGCGATCGCGCGAAGCGGTGTCGGGTT
>CAMAYR010000057.1 GCA_945862355.1 Devosia equisanguinis
CCCGGTGAAGCGACGAAACGGACCATACGACGAGGACGATGAGATGATAGACCTTCGCACCATCGTTGTTTGTGCATTGCTGGCGATGATCGCGGGCACGGGTGCAGCCCACGCGCAGGCGACCTGCGACTGGTACGCGAACACCGCGCTGCAGCAGCAGAAGCAGAACATCGATCGCAAGTGTGGATTCAAAGGCGTTTCGTGGTCGTTCGACCGCTCAGCCCACATGCAATGGTGCCAGAGCGTGGCACCGGACCAGTGGAAGCGTCAGGCGCAGTTCCGGGACCAGGAGCTTGCCAAGTGCGCCGACGGGGTTCGGCGCTGATGGTGACGCGGGGGTGGGGTCTGTCGCGGATTGTCATCGAGTCATGTTAGTGCAGTAGCGATTCTGAGGGCCCAACCAACGGAGGATGCCCCATGAAGCGTCTCATCGCACTGCTCGTGGTATTTCTGCTCGGCTTCTACGTCGCTTGGCCCGGCTGGAACGGCTACCAGATCGCTTCTGCGTTGAAGGCAAAGGATAGCGCCACGCTCGAGCGCAAGATCGCTTTCGCCGACGTACGCGGGACGCTGAAGCCGATCGCCGTCGACAAGGTCGGCGAGATATACGATCGGCAGTTGAAGGGGCAGGTCGGTCCTGCAGGCGCTGCCATCGTCAATCAGATCAAGGCCGACGTGGTGCCTAAGATCGTCGACACGGCGTTGGCCCAACTCGTCACCGCCCCCAATCTCATTCGCGTGGTGACCGACGGCGGTACGCTCAAGGAGAATGCGGAGCGCATCCTCGACGAGCAGGTCCGCAAGATCGGTCTGCCGGGCATCGGCGGGATCTCGATGCCGGGAGCAACCGGGGCCGGCGGTGGGTCGGCTGCGGGAGGTAATGTGCAGCTGCCCGGCGGCATCAAGCTGCCCGGCGGACTAGGTGGGTTCGGCGACATTGCCGGCAAAATGAACATTCCCGGTGTGCCGGGGCTCGGCGGCGGCGCACCCGGGCCGGCGCCTGTCGCAACCTCGTCACCGGCCAGCGCGGCATCTGCGGCACCGCCCGCGAGCTTCGGGCTCGGAAATATCAAGCGGTTCGGTTTCCTCGGGCCCCTCGCCTTCGAGCTCGGCGTTGCCAAGGACGCGGCTGCCAGCCAGCCGGACGTTACCTTGGAAATGCGCTTCCTCGGTGGAGACTGGCGTATCGTCGGCGTCAAGCCGCGCATCTGAGGCCGCGGATTTGAGGCCGGTGCTGCTCGCAGTGCGAGGCGGCGGGAAAGATGGTCGCCTGCGGGCGCGCTCGATGTATCCGACGCGCCAGTAGGGGTGGCAAGTGCGTAGGCGGGGCAAGCCGTCAGTAGCCGATCCACTGCGGCACGAGTGCTGGATACCAGCTCGTGGGCGACATGAAGTCGAAAAGCACGACCAGTAGTCCCAATGCGCCGAGAGCGTAAGTAAGTGCGATCCACCAGCTATAGCGCCCCCAGAGGACGAGATAGATGAATATGAAGGCTGGGAGTGCAACATGCTGGCCAAATAGTACCGTGGCACCGACGACGCCCGCTAGCCAGGCGATGAATGCCAGGGAACGCGCGAGCTCCGTGCTGATCGGCATCGCAGGCGCTAGCGGCTCGGTGGCACCGGGAACGTCGTCCGCCCGCCGTGGTTGCCATAGCCGCCACGTGTCACCGATCACAGCGACTGCGACCAGGATGGTGGCGGGTACAGCGAAGGCGAGTGGGAAGAGCTTGACGTTGGTGGGCCAAGCCTGCGCTGCCACGACGGCATAGACGAGCACCGCTCCCGCGCCCAGCCCCACGACAATGGATAACCTGGCGACCGATTTCGCTTCTGCAGGCGGAGGTACGTCCTCGGTATTCGCCGTGGCCGTCATCTGCGATTTGATTGCCATGAGCAGCGTCGTGACGATCAGGATCGCGAGCACGATGCAGATCGGCCGCCAGATCCACTCCATGCCGTAGCCCGACATGCTGAGGTGCAACGAGCTTTCCATTATACGCCCGAGCACGAAGCCCAGCACCATCGGTGGGCGGGGCCAGCCGGCCCGCTTCATCAATGTGCCGATGAGGCCGAATACCAGGAGCGAGATCCAGTCTCCGATATTGCTGGTGGCCGTCCAGCTGCCGATCAGAACGAAGAAGGCGACGCCTGGCACCACGAGATGGGCGGGGATGAAGATGATGCGCTGCAGCTGCTTTGCCCACATGAGCAGCAGCACGGCCGCGATGATGTTGGCCAGGATCAGCGACCACATCAGCGAGTAGGTCAGCGTCAGCTTCGTGGTCAGCATTTCAGGGCCCGGCGTCAGGCCTTGCACCAGGAAGGCGCCGAGCAGGATCGCCATCGGTGCGCTGCCGGGAATACCAAATGCTACCGTCGGCACCAGCTCGCCGCCCTTGCACGAGTTGTTGGCGGCTTCCGGTGCGATCAGCCCGCGCACGTCACCTTTGCCGAATTGGGTCTTGTCCTTGGCGCTCTGTACGGCGTGCCCATAGGCGACCCAGTCGGCAATGGTGGAGCCCAGAGCCGGCAGCATGCCGATGTAGACGCCGATGATGGAGCTGCGCAGCAACAGCCAGCGGTGGGTCAGCGCGTCCCGCATGCCGGTCCTGATTCCGCCCTTCAAGGCGTCCTGCGGCAGCTTCGAGATCGATTTGTTGGAGACCGCCATCGCCACGAGTTCGGGAACCGCGAACAGCCCCAGCACCACCGGCACCAGTGACAGCCCGTCAAGCAGATAGGTGGAGCCGAGCCAGTAGCGCGGAATGGCTCCTTGTTCGGAGTAGCCGACTTGCGACAGCAGGAGACCCAGGCCGGCGCCGGCAAGGCCCTTGACGATGGATGTTCCGCTGAGCGCGCCGACCATCGTGAGCCCGAGCACGCCGAGCATGAAGAATTCCGGCTGCGCGAAAGACAGCACCAAGGGCTGCACGATCGGTATCGAAAGGCCCATCATCACCCCACCGATGATGCCGCCGATTGCCGAGCAGGTGAAGGCGACGCCGAAGGCCCGCATAGCCTCCCCGCGCTGCGCCATCGGGAAACCGTCGAGCACGGTCGCTTGAGCTGCCGCGGTTCCCGGCACGCCGATCAGGATGGCTGGAATGCTGTCGCTGGTCGTCGTTACCGCGTACATTCCGAGCAGGAACGAGAACGCGGACACGGGCTCCATGCCGAACGTGAACGGCAGCAGGAGAGCCATGCCGGTCAGGCCAGAAAGGCCAGGCACCGCTCCGAAGTAGATGCCGAGCACGATGCCGAGCAGCAGAAAGCCGATCGCGGGCCATTGCACCGCAGCAATCAGTCCCGCGATGGCGCTTTCGAGCATTTTATGGTTCCGCTGCGGCAACGACTGAATGAAAACGACTGGCGATCGCCCCGCGGCGGGCTCGATCCGGATGGCTGGTCTAGTGTCCCGCTTCCGAAGTTCGCATCCACCTTGGCGCAAGCTCTCGTGCGAACTTCGGAAAAAAGAAGGACACTAGAATCAGAGAGTTTCTAGTGTGATTCAAATCCAGAAATTCGCTCGAACGATTGCTGCAGGTGGTAGCGAATTTCTGGATCATCACACTAGCCTGGGATCACCGCGTCGCCGCGGTTTGCTCTACTTGCCCGCCGACAACCGCTTGACGAGATCGCCGAGGTACTGGCGAACCTCTGGTTTGACGCTGGCGAGCCGGGCCATGACCTTCTCGCCGGCGGGTCCGCTCACGAAAACCGGCGGCGAGCGCACGACCTTCTGGTAGGTCTCGATGAACCCTTTGTCCTTGCTGAGGGCGATCATTGCGCTTCGGATCGCGTCGACGGCCTCCTTTGGTGCCTTCGGAGGCAGGAACATCGCGCGGAACAAGCCGGTCTGGGCATCCATCATCGCCCTCATGGCCTCATATTCGATGCCCGATGGCTTCTTGCCTTTGACGCTCTCGTAGAACTCCTCGAACGTCGGAATGGACATGATCGAAGGATAGCGCGGATAGCTTCCGTCCGGGGCGGGTGGCGAGATCTGCCAGAGCGAGATCACCTTGCCCTGCTTGGCCATGTTGGGCTCGACAGATGCGAGCCAGCCCGGCAACGAGGTATTGGCCATCTGCCCTTCGTTCTGCAGAATGCCTGTCTCGACGGGCTTGAGGCCCTTGTAGCCGGATACGGACTTGTAGGGGATGCCGAGCATCGGCAGCGCAATTGCCATGTTCAGCGTGTTGGAGCTGTTGACATTGAGCGACAGCGCTTTGAAGTCCTTTGCCTTCATCACGTCCTTTGCGGTCTTGATGCCGGGCGGGGTGTCGGTGCGGATGTAGACGACGAGCGGGTTCTGCACTGCGCCGACGAACTGGAATGCGGAGAATTTGACGCGCAGTCCGGGATCGTTGAGCAGCTCCTGCGTCGGGCTCCAGGTGAAAAAGCCGATCGAGTAGCCGTCGGGCTTGGCGATCTCGCCGAGCTGGTTGACGCCGATCAGCCCGCCGCCGCCGCCGACGTTCTTGACCACGATAGTCGGGTTACCGGGAATGTGGGCCGGCAGATACTGCGCCATGATCCGTCCCTCGATGTCCGAGGGGCCGCCGGCGGGATAGTTGATGATGATGTTCAGCGTCTTGCCCTTGTAGAACTGAGCTTGCGCTGGAAGTCCAAGCAGTAGTGCAGCCGCGACTGTCGTGGCTCGTAGTGCGGTGCGGGCATGGATGGACATCGGGTCTCCTCCCTTACGCTTTGAGCGTTGGTTTCCTCGGCGAATTTTCGTACTTCTCGTACTTCTCGTACTTCTCGTACTTCTCGTAATTCTCGTAATTCTCGTTCTTATTGCTCTCGAGTGTCCCTGAGACTGCGGCAGGCCCGCGGTCGGGTCAATCCGGAGAGTTCACACATTCGATGTGTTTACGCATCCGATGAGTTACCGCTCACCGGCTCGTCGTCTGGCCTCGCCTCAGCCTGCGTAGCGCTTTTTCAAGTCCTGCTTCTGGACCTTGCCCGTTCCCGTCTTGGGAAGCTCCGATAGGAAATGGACATGGCGCGGCTTCTTGTAGCTGGCGATGCGCTGTCGGCAGTGCTCGATCAACTCGTCGGGCGTCGCATTGGCCCCGGCCTTGAGCTGCACGCACGCCAAGACGGCCTCGCCGAACTCCGGATCCGGCACGCCGAACACGGCGGCCTCCTCCACCGCTGGATGCTCCTGCAAGGTCAACTCGACCTCCTTGGAGTAGACGTTGAGGCCGCCCGACACGATCATGTCCTTGGCTCGGTCCGCGAAGTAGAGGTAGCCGGCCTCGTCGAGGTAGCCGACGTCCCCGGTGCGGAACCACTCGCCGTAGAACGCCTCCTCCGTCGCTTTTGGGTTACGGAAGTACTCGCGCAGCACGAGGCCGACGCCGCGCGTGCCGCAGCGCACGATGATTTCGCCGGCCTGGCCTTGCGGCAGGTCGCTGCCCACCGGATCGACAATGCGCAGCTCAACGCCGGGGATCGGCCGGCCGAGCGCGCCGATCTTCGTCGTCTGCTCCTCGGGCCGCAGGCCAGCGATGAAGCCCGACTCGGTTTGCGCAAGGAAACTGTAGAGCCCGACGTGCGGCATGATCTTGAACAGCCGCTCCTTGAGCGGGACGGGAAACACCTCGCCCGTCGCCACCATCAGGCGCAGCGAACGGGTGGCCTCGGGACGGGTCGCGAGTACGCGCTCGAACTCCGGCGCCATCAAGCGGAACACGGTCGGCACACCGCCGAGGACCGTGACCTTTTCCTTCTCGATGAGTTCGACGGCGTCCGCCGCATCGAACTTCGCCTGCATCAGCAGCGTGCAGCCGAGCTGGAAGGTGTTGGCGAGCCGTCCGAGGCCCGTGCGGTGCGCCATTGCGGTTGTCGCCAGGATCACGTCGCGCTGCGTCAGGTCCCACTCCTGCGTATTCATGTAGCCGTTGGCGAGGACGATGTTGTTGTGCGTGATGACGGCGCCCTTCGGCCGGCCCGTCGTGCCGGATGTATAGGCGATCATCAGGTCGTCCATGGTCGACGACAGCGTCGGCGGCGGCGTCGTCGCTCCGGTTTCGAGGAATGCCGTGAAGCCGGTCTCGCCTTGTTGCGGTGGGCCGACGACGAGGCGAAGCGCGTGCGGCGCGCGCTCGAGAGCGGCGGCGGCCTGCGGTCTCAGCTCCGCGCCGTAGACAGCACCCTTCGGCTCGCAGTCACCGACGATGTGGGCGACTTCGCCGGCCGTGAGGCGGGTCGACAGCGGAACGATCAGCGCGCCCATCTCGAGGATGCCGGCCATCGCCTCCACGAGCTCGATGCCGTTCGCGAGATAGACGATCACGCGGTCGCCGGGGCCGATGCCGCGGGAGATGAGCGCATTTGCGAGCTGGTATGCGCGCGCCTCCAGCTCCGCGAACGTCAGCCGCTTTCCGTCGCAGACGACGGCGGTTTTGTCGGGGAAGCGGAGTGCGTTCGCGGTGAGCAGAGTGCCGAGTTTCATCATGTCGATGTCTTCCCCCTCTCCTCGTCTCAACGGGCAGAGGGTTGGGTAAGGTGGCGGCGACCGTTGCGTGATGGGCAGCAACCAGATTGTTCGATCGGCGATCAGGCAAACATGCCCCGCGGCGCCGTTGAATTGTGTATGGCAATGGGCGGCGCCCCCTCTGCCCACGCAAGCGCGCAGGCAGAAAGGGCGATGGGTCTCACTTGTCGGGCTCGAACGCAAAGTAGGAGATGTCGTCGTTCATCTTCTCGAACATCACCTTCACGCGCATGCCGACCTTCACATCCTCGGGCTTGATGTTGAGGATGTTGCCGATCATGCGAACCTTCTCGTCGAGCTCGATCAGGCCGACGACGTAGGGCGTCTTGCCATCGAACCCCGTGGCTGGAACATGCGTCACGGTGAAGGAGTAGACGAAGCCCTTTCCGCTGGTATCGCGCCATTCGAGGTTGCGCTTGCCGGTCTTGACCGAGATCGTGCGCGGCCAGAACTGGTAGGATTTGGCTTCCGGATCATATTGCAGGGCGAGCTTGCCCCTCTTGGCCGCATCCCAGAAGTATTTGGTGCCGGCGGTGGGTTTGGGAACCGGACGCGGCTTAGGGGTCGGTTTGTTGGCGGCCTGTTTGGGCGCGGGTGTGGACATGGAGTTCTCCTCGAATGGCGAATGGCGAATGGCCAATGGCGAATGGCGAATGGGGTGAGCGGTGTTCGGGGCTCTACGCCAATTCGCCTCTATTCTCACTTCGACAGGATCATCACGTTGCTGGTGCCCCAGTTGCGGCCGTAGGGGATGACGCCGATGCCGGTGACCATCCCGGTCTTCGGGTTCGGCACCTGCCGGCCCTTGGCCTCGCCCATCAGTTGGCGGACGCATTCCACGAGGTTGAGGCCGCCGCCGGCAAGACCAGGCTGTCCCGCTCCGATCTGCCCGCCGCCGGTGTTGATCGGCAGTTTGCCAGTCGGTGACAGGTCGGTGTCGCGAAGGAACTGCGAGCCTTCCCCGCGTTTGCAGAAGCCGATCTGCTCGAGCTTCAGCATCACCGCGATCAGGAAGTCGTCGTAGGGGTGGAACATAGAGATGTCGGACGCCTTCATGCCCGCCATTGCGAGCGCGTCGGGGCCTGAAACCGAGTGTCCGGTCTCAGTGATGTCCGGCGTCTGGTCCGCGCACTTGTGGTTCGTCACCTCCGAGTACGCGATCGGATAGACGAGGTTGGTGAAGCCGAGTTTCTTGGCGCGCTCGGTCTTCATCATGATGACGCCGTTGCCGCCGTCGCAGAACATCACGCTGTCGAGCAGCCTGAGGGGCGAGGAGATCTGCCGCGAGTTCAGATAGTCCTCGATCGTGATCTTCTGGCGGAACTTGTCATAGGCGAGATCGTTGACGACTGCCCCGTTGCGCTGCGCCACCGCGAGCGCACCCAGGCCACGGAAATCGAGGTCGTGCTGTGCCATATAGCGCTGATAGAGGAGGCCGAACGCGCCGGGAGGGCCGTTGATGCCGGTCGGCTCCCAGAACTCGTTGCGATACGCTCCGTAGTTGGCGCTCCATTTTGTGGAAGGTGCGTCGGCGCCGATCAGCATCACCGTCTCGCAGATGTCGTTCTGCAGTGCCATCGCCGCGCGTGCGATGTTGCCGATGCAGGAGGCGCCGCCCAGATCCGTCGTCTGCAGCCAGCGCGGCGTGACGCCGATGTAGTCGGTGGCATAGTTCGACCAGAACGGATTGGAGCATTCGCTGATCGGCACGCAGTAGCCGACGCCGTCGATGTCGGATGGCTTCAGCTTCGTCTTGGCGAACAGCTCTTCTGCCACCTCGGCGGAAAGCTCGTAGGCCGTCTTGCCCGACACGCGCTCGATTTTCGTCTCCGCATAGGAGACGATGCACACGTCCTTGTTACCCAGGAAATTTTTCTTGGCCATCGTGCTCTCCTCATTGTCCCTTGAATTTCGGCTTGCGCTTTTCGGCGAACGCTTTGAGGCCCTCTTGCCGGTCATCGGAGAAGGCCAGCATGAAGGCGAGATCGGCCTCCTGGAAGAAGCCGAGCGCCACCGGTGTCTCCGCGCCGCGGTTGACGGCCTGCTTGATCATCATGATGGCGAGCGGTCCGGAGCCTTCCATCAGGCTCACGATCTCCTTGGCCTTGGCAAGCGCTTCGCCTTTCGCCACGGCATGGCTGATGAGACCGATCTCCTTGGCTTCGGCCGCCGTGATGCGCCGGCCCGTCCACATCAGCTCCTTGGCGAGTGCCGGTCCGATGCGGCGCGGCAGGTTCTGCGTTCCGCCGGCACCTGGAATGAGGCTGTGCTTGGCCTCCGGAAGTGCGAACTGTGCGGCTTCGCCCGCCACGATGATGTCGCCGAACATGGCGAGTTCGAGACCGCCGCCGAGGCAGAAGCCTTCCACTGCCGAGATCACCGGCTTGGTGTAGTTGTGCAGTTGGCGGAACATCTTGCGCATCTTCACGAGATTGTAGCGCGCCCGATAGTTGTCGAAGCGATGCTCCGGGGCGTTGCTCATGCCAGCCAGATCTGCGCCCGCGCAGAATGCCTTCTCGTTGCCCTGCAGGATGATGGCCAGAACCTCGCGGTCCGCCTCCGCCTGGTCGAGCGCCTCCATCAGCGCAATCGACATGTCCTCGTTGAGGGCATTGAGCTTGTCGGGGCGGTTCAGAGTGATGACGAACGCAGCCCCTTGGCGCTCGCATAATATCGGCGGTCCGCCTGCCGGTGCCGGCACTCCCCCGGTTTTCGCGGGCGTCTCGTTGGCTGCCATGCCGTGTCTCCTCCTCGTTTCCTGCATCTCGTTGCTTGGGCTGGCACGAAGTGTCGGCCGCCGGGCCAGGACACGTCAACCCGCCGCTGCGCTGGTCTCGTCTGCATGATCGCCCATCGCGGCTGCGATGGCGCTTGACTGGCGCGCGATCCACTCCGGATCGGCCCGATCGGCCGCAGTCACCGTCAGATCGTAGGCGACGCGCGCCGGCGCGGTGAGCACCAGCACGCGGTCGGCCATCTCGAGTGCGTCGTCGATGCGATGGGTGATGAGCACACAGGTCTTGGCGAGCCGGCGCACCAGCTCGGCGACATCGGTCCGCAGGGCCTGCGAGGTGACGTGGTCGAGTTGGCTGAAGCTCTCGTCGAGCAGCAGCAGGTGGGGATCGACCGCGAGCGCGCGTGCAAGCGAGGTGCGCTGGCGCATGCCGCCGGACAATTCATGGGGGTATTTGCGCAGGTTCTCCGCACCGGTGATCTTGACGTTGGCGAGCCATTCCTCCGCGCGCTGCCGACGTTGGGTCGCGCCGATGCCGAGGATCTGCAACCCGAGGGCGACGTTGTCGAGCGCGCTGCGCCACGGTAGCAGCCGGTCGGTCTGGAAGCTGACGGCGAGCCTGCCGCGCAGCTTCTTGAAATCGCGATACGGATCGAGAGCGTCGACCACGACACGCCCCGACGTCGGCGGCATTACGCCCATGATCATGTGCAGTGCGGTCGATTTGCCCGCGCCCGTGCGGCCGAGCAGCGCCACGATCTGGCCGCGCTTGACCGTGAACGACAGGTCTTGCACCGCATAGTTGGCGCCGAAGCGCTTATCGACGTGCTCGAGCACGATGATGTCGTCTGCTGTGCTCGTCATCTGACCGCCACCTCTGGCCGATAGCCGAGCAGCAGCTTTTCAAGACCGATAACAAGACCCTGGATCACGAGGTTGGCGAAGACGAGTATGACGGTCCAGGCGAGCACGCCGTCCATCGCGAAGGTGGATTGCGCAGCGCCCATCTTGGCTCCCATGCCCGTCGAAACGCTTACGAGCTCGGCAAACACGGTCATGCGCGTCGCATACCCGATGATGGATTTCGTCGTCATCAGCAGGTAGGGCACGATGTGCGGGCCGATCAGCAACCGCATGACCTGCCATCTGCTAGGCCGGAACGTCTCGACCATCTCGACGAGATCCTTCGACAGCGCTCTAATGCCGTCGAAAACGTTGAGGGCGTAGAACGGCACCAGGATCATAATCAAGATGAAGAAAACCCGCGTCTCGGCGTTCTCGAACCAGAAGATCGCGAACAGCATCCACGAAAGCGCCGGCACGCCCGTGTCGATCACGACGATCGAACGCAGATAAGGCTCTAGTGGTCGGACGAGGGCCATCGTCGCGCCGATCAGCGTTCCAATGACGAGTGCGGCTAGCGTGGCGATGAGCAGGCGCGAAACGGTCAGGCCGATGTGCCAGTAGTCGTTCTGAATCGCCTCGATCATGGCCTGCAGCGTGCGCTGCGGCGGCGGCATGATGAAAGGCGGCACGTGCCGGCTCCAGATCTCCATCGCGACGATCAGCGCGATGATGACCACGGCGTTGGCGAACAGCTCGCGGGCTATGAGGTTCCCGCCTCTGTCCGGCACCGTCGAGCCGCTGCTGCCGGGGGCGTCTTTCCCGGGCGACACGGCTTTGGGCTGGCTCGGCTCCATCGGCACTCCGCAGTTAATGCAATTCCGTGCCCGGTCCAAAGGGCAGCAAGGCGTGATCCCCCGAGAGAAGCCGAGGGGCAGGCGCCTCAACCAGCGAAGATGCCTTCGTCCAGCGGCTTGGGGAACATGCCACCCTTTTGCAGCAGGTTCGCTGCGAAAAGCACGTCCTTCCGATTCTCCGCGTTGGCAGCCGAGCGCATCTGGAACTTGAGGCGGCCCGAGTTGATCGCGGTTTTGATGACGCGGGGCTCGACTTTGATCTTGGCAGCGCGCTCCGAATAGGCGTCGACGTTAGAATGCATCCACTTCGCGAGTTCGTCGAACATGCCGACGAGCTTAGCCGGGGAGCCCTTCGGCATCCGGTTGATCGCGTTCTGATGTATCGCGATGGCGAAGTAAGGCATCGAGCGCTTGGTGTGGCTGGTGTAGTATTCGCCGAGGTTCACGAACACGCGCGATCCCTTCACCATGTCGAGGCCCAGCGACAGGCTCTGCTCCCAGGTCAGCGCCGCGTCGGCGCGGTTGCCAGCGACGAGCGCGACCGTTCCCGGCGGGTTCGGTGCGTTCTGTACGTTGACGTCCTTCTCCAACTCGATGCCGTCGAAGGTCCGCGCGAAGATCTTGGACATCTGGTAGGTGCCCGACGCCTGCATGGCGGCAAGCGTCTTGCCCTTCATGTCCTTGAGCGACGAGGGGCCGTCCGCCCGGCCGAGGAAGCCGGCTTGCGTGCCTTCCGAGATCATGCCCAGAATGCGCAGCGGCGCACCCTGCATGTAGGCACGCGCGAAGAAATCCCAGGTGCCGACGCCGATGTCGAACGAGCCTTTGGCGAAATCTGCGTAGTAGGTTGCGAGCACGTTGTAGGTCTGCGGCGCGGGAATGCGAAAGCCGTGCTTCTTGTCGAGACCCAGATCTAGCAGCGCATCGTTGCCGATGTGTGCCCAGCCACCGAACAGCGTGCCCGTCTTGACCTCCACGAGGTCCTGGGCGCGCAAGATCGAGGGTGTGGCAAGGCCAGTGCCGAGGGCTGCGGCGCCTGCCGACTGGATTATCCCGCGGCGGGTGATGAAGTTCTGCATCGTGTTCTCCCTTGGCGTCGCCCTGCTCTCTTGGCTGGGCTGTTGGCACGCATAGAAATGGCAATGGCGCGTAGCCGTCTACGACTACTTCTTGGATAACCCGGCTTTGACACCTTTGACGATGGGCTCCCACCGGGCAATCTCGCTCTTGATGTAGGCGGCGAACTGGTCCGGTGTTCCCGTCACGACGTTGATGCCGAGCTTTGCGAAGTGCGCAGTGGTGGCGGGCTTGCGTAGCGCGGTATGGATTTCCTTGTTGAGGCGATCGACGATAGGGCGCGGCAGGCCGGCTGGACCGCCCACGCCGAACCACGTCGAGCTGATCACCTTGGCAAATCCCTGCTCGGTGAACGTCGGCGCGTCCGGCAAGGTGGCTTCGCGCTTGACGGCGGCGATGCCGAGCGCCCGCAACGTACCGGCGCGGATATGGACGCCGACGTCTGCCGGGTTCGCCATGATCGCCTGAAGCTGGCCGCCGAGGAGGTCGGGCAACGCCTTTGCCACACCTTGGTAGGGCACGTGTGTCATGTCGAGCCCGGTCTCGCGCTTCACGAGCTCGCCGGTGAGATGAAGGCCGGTTCCCACGCCCGCCGAGCCGAACGAGATCTTGCCGGGGTTTTTCTTCGAGTAAGCGATGAATTCGGCGAGCGTGCGCGCGGGGAAGCTATTCTGAACCGACAGCGTGATGTTGAGATCCGCCGCCATCGAGATCGGCGTAAAATCCTTGATCGCGTTGAACGGCGGATTGGCGACGAAGGTCGGGTTCGTGCCGTGCGTGCCGACCGTCAGCATCCCGAAGGTGTAGCCGTCGGGCGTGGCGCGCGAGATCTCGGTCGCGCCGATGTTGCCGCCCGCGCCTGTGCGGTTGACCACCACGACGGTCTGGCCCATCTGCTCTTGCAGGCCACTGGCGATCGCGCGCGCAACCGTATCGAGTGCGCCGCCGGCAGCGGTCAGTGTGATGAGCGTAATCTGTCTGCTTGGATAAGGAGCACTTGTCTGGGCTGCGGCTGGTGATGCTGCTGCGGCCATGGCTGCCAGCAACACGATACCTTTTAACGATGGCATGAACCTGTTTCCTCCCGTGGCCTCTGCGTGCGCCGGATGGTCGATATTGTGCGCCTAAGCGGAGTGTAGTCAACTGAGGTGGCACACTAGTGGCCCGTCGCGCCTGAATCGCTTCATAGCCGTAACCACCTTCCGATTCAGGCGCGACATGAGGGCCACTAGAGCCAACAATGGCTTAGTGAGGCGTTCATCGCGCCTTAGTTGACACCCGCCTCGCCGCACCGGTGGTCAACTAAGGCGCGACGCCTCACTAACCGGCCGCATGGCTGAGGACCGCATTGCGCAGAGCGGTACGGGAACGAACGGGTCAATGTGCGGACAGGGAGGATGCTGACCGATGTTTCACAAGGATGGCGCTGGCGATGCCGCGTTCCGCACCGAGGTGCGCAGTTGGCTCTCGGAGAACTTGCCCAAGGGGCTGCGCGGCAGGACGGCGAGGCCCCGGCGCGCGGAATTGATGCCGTGGTATCAGGCGCTTTCGCGCCGCGGCTGGATCGCCCCGCACTGGCCCAAGGATCATGGCGGAATGGGCGCAACGCTTGCCCAGCAGATCATTCTGCAGGAGGAGCTTGCCCGTTTATCCGCGCCGCAACTGCCGGTTCAGGGCGTCAATCATCTGGGGCCGATCCTCATCAAGTACGGCACGCCCGAGCAGAAGGCGCAGCATCTGCCCAAGATAATCTCCGGCGATGTGATCTGGGCACAGGGCTATTCAGAACCAGGCGCGGGCTCGGACCTGGCGAGCCTCACCACGCGCGCGGAGGACCAGGGCGACCATTTTCTCGTCAACGGCGTGAAGATCTGGCAGACGTGGGGCCAGTATGCCGACTGGATGTTCATGCTGGTGCGGACCGATTCTGCGGCGACCCCGAAGCATGCCGGCATCAGCTTCATGCTGGTTGATCTGAAGACGCCGGGCATCACGGTTCGTCCGATCGTCAACATCGCCGACGACGACGAGTTCGCGCAGATGTTCCTCGACGACGTGGTGGTGCCGAAGGAGAACCTCGTCGGGCCTCTCAATGGTGGGTGGAAGGTCGCCAATGATCTGCTGGCGCATGAGCGGCTCGGCACGTCGAGCCCGCAGTGGTCGCTCGAGGTGGTGGCCAGGATCGAGAAGCTCGCCGCCGCGAACGGTCTGATCGACGATCCGGTATTCCAGGACAAGCTCGCCGCGCTGAAGATCGCCATAACGGCGCAGGCAGCGATGTTCTGGCACGCTGTCGGCATCATCGCGGGCGGTCGGCCGTTGGGACCGGATTCGTCGACGATGAAGCTCGTCGGGACCGATAACCTGCAGGCCGCGACCGAGCTGCTGATCGAGGTGTCCGGCGTGCATGGCGCCGACACCGAGCGGCTGGATGCAGACGGTGAGCCGATCGACGTTACGCAGATCTTTCTGCAATCGCGCCGCGCGACGATCTATGGCGGGTCGAGTGAGATACAACGCAACGTGCTTGCAAAGCGGGTTCTGGGTCTGCCGGGCTGAGGGGAGTTACGATGGAATTGTTGCTGACCGACGAGCAGCGCCAGTTGCAGGACAGTGTGTCGAGAATGTTCGCGCAGGCCGGCGGTGTGAAGCGCACCCGCAGCCTGCGCGGCAAGGCCGGCGGGTTCGACCGCGAGATTCATGCACGCATGGGGGCCGAAGGCTTGTTTGGAATTCTCGTGCCCGCTGAGCTCGGCGGGCTCGAGCTGGGTCTCACCGAGGTGGCCCTCGTCATGATAGAGGTGGGCCGCGCTTTGGCGCCCGAGCCGATCGCTGAAACGATCGTGGCGGCTCACGTGCTGACTCAGTCTGGCGATGCGGCGCTGCGCGAGGTGCTGTTCGAGCAAGTGGTCGGGGGACAGCGGATCGTGGTGCCTGCATTCGCCGACCGTCGCGTTGGCGCGCGCCCCGCCGGCGCGGTGATTGGGGACAGGCTTGACGGTGTGCTGTCGCAAGCCCCGCACGCTGCCGTGGCCGATGGCTTCCTGATCGAGACCGGGGCGCGGGCCACAGCCGCTCTTTGCCATGTCGGAAGCGACAGCGCAGGCCTCGGCATCGCGAGTGTCGCCATGGTCGATGGTCGCTGCTATGGCCGGCTTCGTCTCGATGGCGTGGTGGCCCGCCGTGTCGCGGACAATGCCGGCGTCGAGGCCGCATACGATCTCGCGCTGTTTGCTGCCGCGGCCGAGCTCGTCGGTGTGATGAGTGCAGCCCACGACATGACGGTCGAGTATCTGAAGACGCGGCAGCAGTTCGGCAAGCTGATCGGCAGCTTCCAGGCTTTGCAGCATCGCGCCGCGGACGATCTTGCGAGGCTCGTGAGTGCGCGCTCGTTCGTGTTCCAGGTGGCTGGCCAGGGCCTGCCGTTGTCGTCTGCGATGGCCTCTGCGCTAAAGGTTCATTGCGGCGACAAGGCGCTCGAGGTGACGAAGTCGGCGATCCAGTTGCACGGCGCGATCGGCTTCACCGACGAGCACGACATCGGGCTCTATCTGAAGCGTGCCATGTGGCTGTCGACATGGCTCGGCAACGCGGCCGTGCATCGGACGCGATACATGGCCATGCAGGTTTGATCGACGAGGCCGCCTTCACGGTGGTGCCACGGTACCGGTTATCAGCTCCAGCTCTGCGACGCAGGCCTCAGGCGTGCGCCCTGTGGTGTCGAGAACGCAGTCCGCCCGCGCGTATTCCTGCTCGCGGGTGCCGAGCAGGCTTTTCAGATGCTCCAGCGCTTTCGGTGTCGCCTGCATGGGGCGCATGTCGCCTTGGCCGATGACGCGCTCCAGATGCTCCGTCGGCGAAGCCTTCAACCACACCGTCTTGAACGAGCCCAGGATCACGTCGAGGGCTGGCGCATTGCTGACGATGCCGCCGGCGGTCTCGAGCACGATGCGGTCGCAACGTCCGGCGAGATCCGTCACGACATCGTGCTCTAGTGCGCGATAGGCCTCCTGTCCGCCGAGATTGAAGAGATCGGTGAGGCTCATTCCGGCACGCGCCTCGATTTCGCGCGTGACGCTGAGGAAAGGCAACCCTTGGCGCTCGGCGAGCATGGCGCCGATGGTTGTCTTGCCCGCGCCCCGCAGCCCGAGCAGTGCGATGCCTTTGGTCGACTTGCGCCGGTCGGCCAGGAACCGCTCCAGATGGCCATGAGC
Organism: Devosia equisanguinis; assembly: GCA_945862355.1. Taxonomy (GTDB): domain Bacteria; phylum Pseudomonadota; class Alphaproteobacteria; order Rhizobiales; family Hyphomicrobiaceae; genus CAMDPA01. Next base: position 16,234 of record CAMAYR010000057.1, read on the forward strand.
TACCTCCTGCTCGCGCAAGCTCATGGCGGCGATCAACTCGGCGAGCGGTGGGTGCAGGCAGCCCGGAGCGTTGTGGGCTTCGCCATCGGGCGAGGGTACCAGCAGGCTGACCACCTCGACGCCGAGCGCGCCAGCGACGCGGGCCAGGATGCCGACGGATGCGTTGGCGTCGCCGTTCTCCAGCTCGTTGAGATAGCGCTCCGATACGTCGGCGAGTGCGGCCAGCCGTTTTCGCGAGATCCCGTTGGCTGCCCGCGCTGAGCGCACGCGGTTACCGATGGTTCGGGTGATCTGGTCCTGGCTGGTCACGATGAGGGGGTCCGTTCCGTTGTCCCTTGGTGTTTCCGATAGTGTATTATCTTTCATGAGGCAAGATATTCACATCACCGATGCTGCGCGGCTGATGGCCTAAGGTTGGGCGAAAACTGCTTGACTGCGGACATGTGCCCGGATAGCACCGGGAATTATACAGCCTAATTAGAAGGTTTCGGGAGGATTACGTGATGTATAATGCACTGTCACGTACAGGTGCGGCTGGGGCGAAGGGCTTCATCGATTTCAACACCTCACCGGAAATGTACCGGCATTGGAAGGTCGCAATCGTCGGCGACGTCGCCCGTCTGATCATGGATGTCGACGAGAACGGCGGTCTGTTCGACGGCTATCCACTCAAGCTCAACTCCTACGATCTCGGTGTGGACATCGAGTTGGCCGACGCGCTGCAGCGGCTGCGCTTCGAGCATCCGGAGGTGAAAGTCGTCATCCTCGAGTCGGGTAAGGACCGCGTGTTTTGCGCGGGTGCGAATATCCGGATGCTGGCTGGCTCGTCACATGCCCACAAGGTAAACTTCTGCAAGTTCACCAACGAGACGCGCAACGGCATGGAGGACAGCTCCGAGCACTCTGGCCAGAAATTTCTGTGCGCGGTTCGAGGCACGGCGGCTGGCGGAGGCTATGAGCTGGCGCTCGCATGCGACCGCATAGTGCTCGCCGACGACGGCACCTCCACCGTGTCGCTGCCCGAGATCCCGCTTCTGGCGGTGCTTCCCGGCACCGGCGGTCTCACTCGTGTCACCGACAAGCGGAAGGTGCGCCGCGACCGTGCTGACGCCTTCTGCACCATCGAGGAAGGTATCAAGGGCAAGCGCGCCGTCGAGTGGCGGCTCGTCGACCGGTCGGTGCCGAGTTCCAAGTTCGACGCCGCCGTCGTCGAGATGGCGAAGGAGCTGGCGGCGACCTCCGATCGGCCTTCGGGTGTGAAGGGCATCGCGCTGACGCCGATCGAACGGACGATTTCACAGGACGGTATCACTTACACATCACTCAAATTCGAAATCGATCGTAAGGGACGTCGCGCCACGCTGACGCTGTTGGGCCCGGGTTCTCCGCCGCCTACCGACGTTGCCGCGATCCAGGCCCAGGGAGCGCAGTTCTGGCCGCTGCGCCTCGCGCGCGAGCTCGACGACGCAATTCTCCACCTGCGGATCAACGAGCTCGAGATCGGCACGCTCGTGTTCAAGTCGCAAGGCGATCCCGAGCAGGTGCTCGCCTATGACGCGCTGATGGATGCCCACAAGGCCGACTGGTTGGTCCGGGAAATCCTGAACAACTGGAAGCGCGTGCTGAAGCGCGTCGACGTCACCTCGCGCTCGCTCGTCACACTTGTCGAGCCGGGTTCCTGCTTCGCTGGTACGCTTGCCGAGATCATTTTCGCGTGCGATCGCGCCTACATGTTCGATGGACAGTTGAAGGGTGACAACCGGTCCGCGGCGGGTGTGACGCTGTCCGCGCTCAACTTCGGACCCTATCCGATGTCGAACGGACTGACGCGTCTCGAGACGCGCTTCCTCGGCGAGCCGGAGAGCGTCGGCAGGGCGAAGGCGCTCATCGGCCAGCCGCTGGACGGCACGGATGCGGACCGGGCCGGGCTCGTCACCGAGAGTTTCGACGAGATCGACTGGGACGACGAGGTGCGCATCTTCCTGGAGGAGCGCGCGTCGTTCTCCGCCGACGGGCTCACGGGCCTCGAGGCCAACCTGCGGTTTGCCGGGCCGGAGACGATGGAGACCAAGATCTTCGGTCGCCTGACGGCGTGGCAGAACTGGATCTTCCAGCGACCCAACGCGATCGGCGGCGAAGGCGCGCTGCGCCGCTACGGCACCGGCGTGAAGGCCGATTTCGATCCCGAAAGAGTGTGAAAGTCTGAAGTTGTTCCAGCCCCTAGGGGCTGGAACCCGTTGGAGACCCCACCATGTCAGAATCATCTGCATCCGCCGACGTCGGCGCCGTCGACTACTCGGTCAAGATCCCCAACAACGTCGGTCTAGCCAACGACGCGCGTGTGCTGAAGGCGCTGGAGGCCTGGCACCCTGGCTATATCGACTGGTGGAACACGATGGGTCCGGATGGTTTCCAGACGTCCGACGTCTACTTGCGAACGGCCGTGTCGATCGATCCCAAAGGCTGGGCGCAGTTCGGCTATGTAAAGATGCCGGAGTACCGCTGGGGCATCCTGCTCGCGAACCAGGATATGGATCGCAAGGTCCACTTCGGCGCCTCGAAAGGCGAGAAGGCCTGGCAGGATGTGCCGGGCGAGCATCGAGCCAACCTGCGACGCCTTATCGTGATCCAGGGCGACACCGAGCCCGCATCGGTCGAGCAGCAGCGCCATCTCGGCAAGACCGCGCCCTCGCTCTACGACATGCGCAATCTGTTCCAGATCAACGTCGAGGAGGGCCGCCATTTGTGGGCGATGGTCTACCTCCTCCAGAAGTACTTCGGCCGTGACGGCCGCGAGGAGGCGGAAGGCTTGCTCGAGCGCCGCTCGGGCGATGCCGACAAGCCGCGCATGTTGGGCGCCTTCAACGAGGCGACGCCGGATTGGCTGTCCCTGTTCATGTTCACGTTCTTTACCGATCGTGACGGCAAGATGCAGCTCGAGAGTCTCGCGCAATCCGGTTTCGATCCGCTCTCGCGCACCACGCGCTTCATGCTGACCGAGGAAGCGCACCACATGTTCGTGGGCGAGACGGGCGTGGGCCGCACCATCGAGCGGACCTGCGAGGCGATGAAGGCGGCGGGTATCGAGGATCCCTTTGACCTCGCCAAGGTTCGCGCGCTGGGCGTGATCGACCTGCCGACCATTCAGAAGAAGATGAACCTTCACTTCCCGCTTACGCTCGATCTGTTCGGCTCGGAGATCTCGACGAATGCCGCGAACTTCTACAGTGCCGGGCTGAAGGGCCGCTTCATGGAGAGCAAGATCGACGACGACCACGAGTTGACGCGGGCGACCTACCCCGTGCTGAAGCTCGTCGACGGCCAGATCCGGATGGTCGAGGAGCCGGCGCTGACCGCGCTCAACATGCGGCTGCGCGACGACTACGTGAAGGACTGCCAAGGCGGGGTCAACCGCTGGAACAAGATCATCGAAAAGTTCGGCTTTAAGTTCCAGCTCACGCTTCCGTCGGTCGCCTTTCACCGCCACATCGGGGAGTTCCGCGACATCGAGGCTTCCCCCGACGGGAAGTTGCTCACGCAATCGGAGTGGATCAGAAAGAGGGACCAGTGGCTGCCCTCCACCGACGACGGCTCTTTCATCGACAGCCTGATGCAGCCCTGTTGGGAGCGCGGCAAGTATGCCGGCTGGATCGCGCCGCCGAAGATCGGCATCGACAGCAAGCCCGGCGACTTCGAGTACGTGAGAATTCACGGCACTTGAAACGCTGGTCGGGACGAACGCACGTCGCGGCCACCCCGACATCCAACGGCACGTCGCTAGTTTGTCGCGTGGGTTACGCTCGAGGCAACCTTCGGCATCGCAGAATACGACCGCAGGGAGAGACGCTCATGGCCCACGACATGGCCGCGTCAGCTTTGAAAAAGCAGCATCTCATCGATCCCGAGATCTGCATCCGCTGCAACACCTGTGAGGCGACGTGTCCTGTGGGTGCCGTCACGCACGACGACAACAACTACGTTGTCGACGCCGAGAAGTGCAATTTCTGCCTGGATTGCATTGCGCCCTGTCCGACGGGGTCGATCGATAACTGGCGCGTCGTCGAGCAGGCCTACTCGGTCGACGCGCAACTCGGTTGGAACGAGCTGCCGACGCAGCAGGAGTTGGGCGAGGCTGCCGCTGGGCCTTCGCAGGCCATCGACGGCGAGGTCGAGCGCATCCTCGAGTCGGCTCATGCGGGCCTGGGCGGCAAGGCCGTCGCGCCGGCGTCGGCGGCAAAACCGACCGTCAATCTCTACCGCCGCGACAGGCCCGCCATCGCCACCGTCCAGGGCAACTTCCGCATCACCGCCGCCGATACGGAAAGCGACATCCATCACATCGTGCTCTCGTTCGGCTCGACGGTGTTTCCCGTTCTAGAAGGCCAATCCATCGGCGTCGTACCACCGGGGGCGAACGCGCAAGGCAAGCCTCACGACATCCGCCTCTATTCGATCGCCTCGGCTCGCGACGGCGAGAAGCGCAACGCCAACAACGTTTCACTGACCATCAAGCGCGTGGAGGGCGGTGTAGCCTCGAGCTACATGTGCGACCTGAAGGTCGGCGACAAGGTCGAGGTGACCGGCCCTTACGGCGCCACGTTCCTGATGCCGAACGACCCCGAGATCAACATCGTCATGATCTGCACGGGTACGGGGTCGGCACCGTTCCGCGCCTTCACCGAGCGTCGGCGGCGCGCGATGCCTGGCGCGAGTGGCAAGGCCATCATGTTCTTCGGTGCGCGCTCGCCGCAGGAGCTGCCCTATTTCGGACCGCTGCAAAAGGTGCCCAACAGCCTGCTGGAGAAGCATCTCGTGTTCTCGCGCATTCCAGGTGCCGACAAGGAGTACGTGCAGGATCGGATGCGGACTGAGGGCAAGGTGGTCGCCGCGTTGCTGGCCTCGCCCCAGACCCACATCTTCATCTGCGGCCTGAAGGGGATGGAGAGCGGCGTCGACGAGGCGATCGCCGACATCTGCCGCAAGAGCGGTCTGGACTGGTCCAGGCTCAAGCCGGAGATGCGCGGACAAGGAAGACTGCATGTCGAGACCTACTGAGGCCGCGGGCTGCCGGGCTTGCCTGCCGCGAATCCCCGACTGAAGGAGAGACCAATGCCGCATCCGATCCTGGAGCCGATATGGTTTCCCGACGAGCCTATGGCGCTGAGGCCGCGCCTGCCGGCCGCGATGACGATGACGCCGACGGAGCTGCGGGCCTTGATGGACGCGGAACTCTCCGACCAGCAGAAGCGTGTGCTACTGCTCCTGAGCGAAGGCCACGCGAACAAGGCGATCGCATGGGTGCTGGGCGTGGAGGAGGCGACGGCGAAGGCTCACGTCTCCGCGATCCTCCGGAAGTTCGGATGCACCAACCGCACGCAGGCTGCACTGCTGGGTCAGCGTGTGCGCCTGAGGGCAGCCGTGGAGGTGGTCTCCGTGGCGCCCAGCGTGGCGCTTGCCGGCACTCGTGCGCGTTCCTCCCGCGCCTGCCCGAGCTGACTCCGCCTCGTTCGAGGCCGGATGGCATGGGGTTCGGGAAGCTCGCCAACTCGGAATGGAGGTACATGGCAATTGGTCTTGGGTGTCGAAACGCCTTTGAAGCCTTATACCACCTTACCGAATGTGGATCGTCGCCGGTTGCGCGACAGGGAGAAAACCATGACAGTTTCACGCAGGAATATGCTGACGACCATTGCTGCGCTCGGCGCAATGGGGCTGCCGCTCCAGACGGCGGCGGCACAAGGCTACCCGGAGCGGCCGATCCGCCTCGTCGTTCCCTTCGCAGCTGGCGGTAACGCCGACATCAACGGGCGCATCGTCGCCGATGTGATCTTCAGGGCGCTGGGCCAGCCCGTCGTCGTCGAGAACCGCGGTGGGGCCGGCGGTGGCGTCGGAGCCGAGTTCGCCGCTCGTGCGGCGCCGGACGGCTACACGCTGCTGATCGGGTCGAATGGTCCGCTCACCGTCAATCCGTTCGTCAATCCAAATCTGTCCTACAAGCCGCTCGAGGATTTCGCAGCCGTCGCGATGCTGAGCTACTCCCCGCACGGTCCGATCATGACCAACAAACTCGGCATCAAATCGCTGGCCGACCTGCTGGCGCTCGCCAAGACGCGTCCAGTTACGCTTGCCACCAGCGCGTCGGCAGCGCTACCCACATGACGCTCGAGCGCTTCAAGCTGGCGACGAAAGCCAACATCACACATGTGCCCTACAAGAGCGGCGGCGCGCTTCTGCCCGACGTGATCGCGGGTAACATCGACGGCGCGATGACCGAGCTCGCCTCCTCGCTCGAGATCCACAAAGGCAATCAGGCCCGCATCATCGGGATCTCCGCGGGCAAGCGCGCGCGGCTCGCCCCCGATATTCCCACGCTCGACGAGCAGGGCGCGAAAGGCTTCCTGGCCCAGAGCTTCGTGGGCGTGGTCGCGCCTGCCAAGACGCCGGCCGACGTAATAGCCAAGCTGCAGAAGGCGATCGCGACCGGGCTCGCCGCGGGAACGCCTGCCGCCCAGAAGCTCACGGCGACCGGCTCCGAGCTCGCCACGCCCGAGCAGATGACGCCAGCCGGTTTCGCTGCCTTCATCAAGAAGGACTACGACGACATGGGTGAAGCCGCCAAGGCGGCTGGATTGGGCAAGAAGAAGTAACCCGCAACGACAGATGCCCGGGCCGCCAGGTGGCGATCCGGGCGCCGTTGGCGATGGCTACCGTGCTTGCGAACGCACTGGGCGGCAAGGCAGCCGATCACGATGCAGGCGGTGACCACCCATAGACGCGCGCGGTGTTCGCGCCCATCAGCTTGGCTTTGTCGCTGTGCGAGATGCGGCCTGTCTGGCGAAGGACGTCGATGCCCTGTTGGAACGTCAGGAACGCAACAGCGCGCGTCCAGTCCGTGCCCCACAGGCAGCGATCGATGCCGAAAGCGTCGATCATCCGGCATACCGGGTCCCAGATGTCGGCGAACGGGTAGGGCTCGCGCGACAGCGTACAGGCGCCGGTGATCTTCATCGTGACGTTCTCGAGCCGCGCAAGTTCCAGCACTTTCGGCAGCTCGGCCCACGGCTCGGCCGGCACAGGCGGCTCGTGGGGTTGGACGAGCCCGAGGTGGTCGACCACGATCTGCGTGTCGGGATTGCGCCGGATCAGCTCGATGCCCTGATCGAGCCTTCCCGCGATGTGGAGGTTGACGGGCATGGCGAGCCGTGCGGCGGTCGCCATCACACGATTGAGCCCTGGATCGGCGGCATCGGTTGCAAGACCGCTGCGGGCGAGCAGCATACGCACGCCGACTGTGCCAGGCGTCCGCTTCCACTCCTCGATGATTTCCCCGACGGCAGAATCGGAAGGATCGACCGGCTTGATCAGTGCGAAGCGGCCGGGATGCCGACGGTGGACATCGAGCGCGTAGCTCGCGTCGTAACGGTACATCGTGAAGGCCGAGATCAGGATGGCGCCGTCCACGCCGGCCTCGTCCATCATTGCGACGGTCTGATCCCCGGTCGCTTCCGGCGGTCCGGCCAGAACGCCGGCCCACGGTCGCGCTGATGTGTTGCGCTCATAGGCGTGGAGCTGCGCGTCGATGATCGGCATGGCGTGGCACTCCTGGTCGGCGGCCGCCGGCGCGTGTCGGCGGGGAGGGGATGGTCAGCGGTTGGGTCGCGCCACCGAGGTACGACAAATCCGGATTGCCTGCATCAAGAGACGGGCGTTCGTTTCCCTAACGCGGACGCGCCGCGTCGTCTGCTTCGGCCGTCGGGATGCCTCGCCAATGGGCCCCCGCCGGCATCGTCTCGCCCTTTATCAGCAGCGACAGCGGGCCGAGCTTCGCACCGGCCTCCATCACCGTGTCGTAGAGCACGATGCTCATGTTGCCGATCGAAGCGCCGTCGTGGATATGCAGGTGCGAGGACTTCATGACCCGGTCCTCGAACAGATGGTTCTGCATCACGACACCTGCGTTCAGCGCGACACCATTGCCGATGTTCACGAGGTCGAACTCGGAGAACAGCGCCGTCTCGATGTAACAGTAGCGGCCGATCCTGCAGCCGAGCGCCCTGAGCAGTACCGCAGTGTAAGCGCCGGAGACAAAATCCCTCAGTGAGGCAACCGAGTCGGTCGGTTGCGCCGGAGTAAAAGTCCGGCAACTGGAAGCCCTGTGCCGCGTTCGGCCGAGGGCGGGGGATGTTCGACGTGGACGACTATTTGAAGGTTCGCTAC
>CAMAYR010000058.1 GCA_945862355.1 Devosia equisanguinis
GTCGTGTCGGTGTCCGACTGCACGATCTCGAAGCTTCGCATCCCATCACCTGCCGAGTGAGCCGCCCTCGACAAGAGAAATAGCTGATTCGCAAACCAACCCAGACCCTTACGCCATCACCACCGGATCGGAGTTACGGAAGCAGGTGAGGAAGGCATGGGCCACCCTTCAGAATGGGAATGGCCAATCGTTACTGGAACTTCAAGCCAACTCAATCGGAAGATTCGGGGGCTCGCGCGCGCGAAACATGGCTCGCGACCGATATTGCCGGCGGCGAAGATCTTACTCGATTCAGGAGCGCGGCTCCGGGAAACGTAAAGACGCGCCTATTGCTTGTCCTGACGCGACGAACGTAAGCGGACACGCATGCTAGCCGCATATTTCTCGGCAGTGACTGCGGGTTTGGGTCACCTGCTGAGGTCAACGTGCCTAACCGGCGCGATCGGTCCACTTCAGAAAGCGGATGCTCGTTGTGGTCAGCGCCGCCCAAGTGGCCGGCCCTCACCGTCGGGTCGAAGCCCGAGGGCATACCCTAACCCTCACCCGGTGAAGGACGGGGAGAGGCAACGCGTGCGGCGCCTGACGCACCCTGCTGACCCCAGCGTCTCAATACTTTCGTCAGCTATCGAGTGCGAGATCACGCCGAGGCCGAACCGGGGTCGGCTTCCAATCGAGCGGGTGTCTCGCCCGCGCGCCGTTCAGGCCACTCCCACCCGCGCCAGCGTGCGCTTTGCCAAGACGAGATGCGGGCGGTCGAGCATCCGGCCCTCGAAGCCGACCACGCCGGCGCCGCCGGTCGCCTCGAAGGCTGCGACGATCGCTTTCGCGCGCTCGATCTCGGCGGGCGAGGGCGTGAAGGCCTCGTTGATGATCGGCACCTGATCGGGGTGGATCGCCATCTTGCCGACGAAGCCGTCGCGGGCTGCGATGGAGGCTTCGAGCGTGAGACCGGTGTGGTTGCGATAGTCGATGTAGACGGTGTCGATGGCCGGCACCTCGGCGGCCGTGGCGGTGATCAGCATCATGTCGCGCACGAGGCGATAGGGCGAGGTGAACGTGCCGTCTATCTCGCGGTTCGCGCGTGCGCCGATCTCGGCCGACAAGTCCTCGGCACCCCAGGTCAGGCCCGCAAGGCGGTTGCTCGCGCCGATGTAGCTCGGCAGCTGGAGCACGGACCCGGCAACCTCGGTCACCAGAGCAAGGATGCGCGTGCGGCCGGAGGGGACCTGCGATTTCTCCTCGGCGTGATCGAGGGCGACGGAGAGTTGATGCACGTCCTCGCCGGAGCGTGCCTTGGGTAGCAGGATGCCGTGAGGTAGTCCCGTCTCCAGCGCGGCGAGGTCGGCCTGCCAGAAGGGGGTCGCGAAGTCGTTGATGCGGACGTAGATGCGCGGGTGGTCGGGCGCCGAGGTCGGCAGTGTCGTGGTCAGGAACTCGCGGGCGATCTCACGGGCGCGCGGCTTGGCGTCGGGTGCGATCGAGTCCTCCAGGTCGAGGATCACAGCATCCGCACCGGAGGCCATGGCCTTGGCCATCTTGCGCTCGCTGTCGGCGGGCACGAACAGGAGTGAGCGCATCGGTTCAGGTCTCTGCACGGGGTTTCTTCAGGATCATCGTCTGGCGCAGGCACTCGGCGACGAGCTTGCCGTCCTGCTTGTAGGCCTTGTGGCGGAATTCGACGATGCCGACGTCGGGGCGGGACTTGCTCTCGCGCTTTGTTGCGACCTCAGTGGTGCAATGCACGGTATCGCCGTGGAACAGCGGGTTGGGAAACTTCACGTCCGTCATGCCGAGGTTGGCGCCGAGCGTGCCGGCGGTGGTGTCCTCGACGGACACGCCGATCAGGAGGCCGAGTGTGAACAGCGAGTTCACCAGGGGGCGGCCCCATTCGCTGCGAGCGGCGAACTCGTGGTCGATATGAAGCGGCTGGGTGTTGTGCGTCAGGCAGGAGAACAGCGTGTTGTCCATCTCGGTCACAGTGCGCCGCAGCGCGTGCTGGAACACGTGGCCGATCTCGAGATCCTCGAAGTGCTTGCCGGGCATCGCGTGTCGTCCGATGGGGGCTGATGGTTGCCGGTAGACCCGCCGACGATCGGCGTCAACTGCGGGCGGTCCGCGGTTGTGGCTTGGGCGATCGCCCGAAGTGGCGATACGCGGTGCAGGCCATGTAATCAGGCGGGGGAAAAGCGAAGGACCCCGGCGGCGCTATACTACCGGGGCCCCTGCCGCGAGCTTCCTTCTTGGGCTGGCTCGCATTCCCTCCCTGAGCCTCGAACGAGGCGGTCGGGATAAGGCCATCGCAATGCGGCGGTTGCTTTCTCTAAGCTTGTCGCCGGTTGGAAGATTGATCAACGAATTGACGATACAGATCTGCGATCCTGGCGATGCGTGTCAGAATTTTCATATTATGGAATAGGATTTTGCATATTAGAAACTTGTTGACTTGGCATTCTGCCTCTTGTAGTCTTTTGAAATCAGTTTTCACTTTGTGAAACTTCAGGTGGTGCGGCTTTGGATAATGGCCTTCCCAGTCCTGGTGATCAGCTCGAAGGCGCGGTGCGTCATGCTGTGCAGGATAGCCCCACCGCCAGCGCGCGGACGGTTTCGGGTGGGGTCCAATCCGTCGAGCGAGCCCTATCTTTGCTCGAACTCCTGGCGGTGTCGGGGCGTGGCACATCGCTTACCGATCTGTCGGCACGTGCCGGACTGAACATCTCGACATGCCACCATCTGCTTGCCACCCTCATGAGGGCGGGCTACGTCGCCCAGGTGCCGGGCCGGCGAACTTATGCGCTCGGTGCGCGCGTGCTGCATCTGGGCCAGTCATTCATGCGGCAGGTAGATCTGCCGCGACGCGCGCAGCCGGTGCTCGACAGGCTCAACGCGGCGACGGGCGAGGCGGTGCATCTTGCCGTCCTGCAGGGCGATCAGGTCGTGACGGTTGCCAAGAGCGAGGCGCGGCAGGCCGTTCGGGTCGATACGGCCGTGATCGGCATGGCCGAGGCGGCGCACGCGACAGCCACGGGCAAGGCCATGCTCGCCTGGCTGCCCGAGGAACAGATGCGCCGGATTCTCGCTGCCAATGGTCTCACGCGCTTCACACCCAACACCATCACCGATCCGGCAGAGTTGATCGAGGACATGCGCCATGTGCGGCGCAACGGCTTCGCCATGGATCGCGAGGAGTTCCAGCAGGGCGTCGTCTGCATCGGTGCAGCGGTACGCGATCACAGTGGCGCCGTTATCGGGGCCCTCAGCGCATCGGCTCCTGCTTTCCGGGCGAGCGAAGAGCATCTTGCGCGGATGCGCGCTGCGGTCGGGGAAGCTGCGGGCGAACTCTCTGCAGAGTTCGGTGCTGCGCTGCCGCCCGCTGGTGAGGAGCCCGCCGACGCCGAGCCGGCAACGGTCAGCCAAGTCAAATGAACGACATCTAAGAAGCAATCGGAGAGATGCAGATGTACGCACCGCAGGGCGTGAAGACCTCGAAGGATTTTCCAGTTCCCGATATGCAGAAGGCGTGGGTGCTCGGTGAGCCAGGGCAGCTGATCTTCAAGGAGAAGCCAGTTCCGGTTCCGGGCAAAGCCGAGGTGCTCGTTCGCATCGACGCGGTGGCTATCTGCGCGACCGACCTGGAAGTGATCTACCACGGGCCGCCGGCGCTGATCGAGGGCGGGCTGCCGTTCAACAAGAACTGGACGCCGGGCCACGAGTACATGGGGACAGTGGCAGCGCTCGGGCCGGGCGTGGACGAATACAAGATCGGCGACCGGATCACGGTCGAGATCCACGCGGGCTGCGGCCAGTGCAAGCGCTGCCGCGAGGGCATGTACACGTCGTGCCACAACTACGGCATGAACTACGGCGACATGAACAAAGGGCATCGCGCGAACGGCTTCACCACCGACGGCGGCTTCTGCGAGTACGCGGTCAACAACATAAATACGATGGTGCACGTCTCCGACGAGATGTCGGACGAGGAGGCGACGCTGGTCGTCACGGCGGGCACAGCGATGTACGGCCTGACCGAGCTCGGTGGTCTCATTGCCGGTGAGAGCGTGGTCGTCACAGGCCCCGGCCCGATCGGTTTGCTCGGCGTCGGTGTGGCGAAGGCCATGGGCGCCAGCCCCGTAATCCTGACCGGCACGCGCGACAATCGGCTCGAGATCGGCCGGAAGCTCGGCGCGGATCATGTGATCAACATTCGCAAGGAGGACCCTGTCGACGCAGTGAGGAAGATCCTCGGCGGCAAGGGGGCCGACTACGTGCTCGAGTGCTCGGCTGCGCCCAACGGGCTCAACGAGGCGGCGCGGATGGTCAACCGCGGTGGCAAGGTCTGTCTCGCGGCGTTCCCGCACGGCGAGGTGCCGGTCGATGTCGCGCATCTCGTGCGCAACAACATCTACCTGTTCGGTATTCGCGGAGAGGGCAAGAGCGCGACGCATCGCGCGCAGGCCTTCATGGAGCAGAAGCGGTTCGACGCGCGCCTGATCCATACGCACACGTTCGAGCTGAAGGATCTGCCCGAGGCGATCCGCTACGCGAAAGAGCGGGTCGACGACGCCATCAAGGTGGTCGTGCGGATGCCGTCGGCCGTCGCGCAGAAGAAGATGGCCGCGGAGTAGTCGCGCCAGTAGGCAGGCCGTGCTGGTCTGCCTCCGGCAATCTCGAGGAGACGGTCGCGGCATCCAAGCCCAGCCGTCTCTACACTGCACGCACGCGTGACCCTGGGCAGACCTGCAGGGTCTGACCCCTACCGGTGGAACATGCTCACCTGCGACGACTATCTCAGTCCCAAGACGCTCGACGAGGCGTTCGATGCGATGGAGCGGCATCGCGGCGGCAGCCGTCTCGTTGCCGGCGCGACCGACATCCTGCCGTGGGCGCGCGAGGGACGTGCGGGCGACGTGCATATTCCGGTTTTGATCGACATCGCCGGTATTCCCGAGTTGAACGTGCGCGAGATCGGGGCTGACAAGGTTCGGCTCGGCGCGGCGACACGGTTTCAGCGCTTCATCGACGACAAGGCGCTGATGGCGGCGCTTCCTGCGCTGCCGTTTTGTGCGGTGTGGTTTGCCGACGATCAGATTCGCGAGTCCGCGACGATCGGTGGAAACCTCGTCAATGCATCGCCTGCTGCGGATGGAACGCCGGCGGTTTTGGTGCATGACGGGGCGGTGGTGCTTGCATCGCGCCGCGCCGGCAAGATCGAGCGCCGGAGGGTGACGGTCGCCGACTTCATGCAAGGGCCTGGGAAATCCGTTCTCGGCGACGGCGAAATCCTGATCGAGGTCGAGTGCGCCGCGCTTCCCAAGCATGGTGGCGCATTCGAGAAGGTCGGGCATCGCCGCTCGCTCGTGATCTCGACTGTGTGTGTCGCGGCGCTCGTCGAGCGCGATGCTGCAGGCGAGAGGTTGAGTGACGTCAGGCTTGCCGTGGGCGGCGTTGGGCCGGTGCCGCGGCGGATGGACAAGATCGAGGCGGCGCTCAAGTCGCGGCGACTGTCGAACGATCTGCTCGAGGAAGCTGCCGGGACTGCCGCGGATCTGGTTGCTTCGCGTACCCGACAGGAATACCGGCGCGAGGTCGTGCAAGGCTTCGTTCTGCGCGCACTCGTCAACGCATCACGCCGTGCCGGCGCTTGCGAAAAGCTGATCACCCGCGAGATCGAGGCCCGTTATGCCTGACACATTTCCCGACGTATCTTCGCACGAGCCCCGGCTTATCAAGATCGAAGCCACGGTCAATGGTCGCAAGGTCGCCAAGCAGGTCAAACCGTTCGCGCGTCTGCTCGACTTCGTGCGCGACGATCTCAACCTGACGGGAACCAAGGAAGGCTGCGGCGCTGGCGAGTGCGGCACGTGCTCGGTGTTCGTCGATGGTGTGCTCGTCAAGTCGTGCCTCGTGCCGGCGGCAAAGGCGAAGGGCACGACGATCGAGACCGTCGAAGGGTTTGCACGATCGGGCGAGCTCACGGTTCTGCAGAAGGCGTTCCACAAGACCGGTGCGAGCCAGTGCGGCTACTGCATTCCCGGCATGGTGATGGCGGCAACGGCTGCAATCCGCGCGAACCCGCTGGTTTCGAACGACGAGATCAAGGAGCGGCTCGGCGGCAATATCTGCCGTTGCACGGGGTATTCGAAGATCTTCGAGGCGGTCGAGTTGGCGAGGGACGTCATGAGCGGCGCGCGGCCGGCTACGGCGCTCGCCGAGGACGAGGTCGAGGATGGGAAGTTCATCGGCGCGAATGTCCGCCGGCTGGATGCGCCGAGCAAGGTGACGGGGGCGCTTCGCTATGCCGGCGACACCGTGATGCCGGGAATGTTGCACGTCGCCGTGCTGCGCTCGCCACATGCGCACGCGCGCATCGTGTCGATCGACACGAGTGCTGCGGAGGCGTTCGTCGGTGTCGAAGGTGTCGTCACGGCGAAGGATGTTCCCGGCATCGACGGTTTCGGTGTGTTCGTCCACGACCAGCCGGTGATGGCGCATGAGAAGGTGCGCTATGTCGGCGAGGCGGTGGCGGCGGTCGCGGCCGAGGACGAGCTGATCGCCAAGCGCGCGGTAGCGCTCATCAAGGTGGTCTACGAGCCGCTGCCGGGGGTGTTCGACCCGGACGAGGCGATGAAGCCCGGCGCGCCGGTTGTTCACGACTACGCGCCCGACAACGTCACGAAGCATATTCCAATCCGCAAGGGTGACATCGAGCCGGCCTTCGCGGCTTGTGATCTCGTAATCGAGAACAGCTACGAGACGCAGCAGGTGGAGCACGCCTATCTAGAGCCGGAGGCGGGCCTTGCGTGGGTCGACCACGACGGTGTCGTCACGGTGCTGTCGCCATCGCAGAACATCACGCATCATCGGCACATGCTGGCGCGGATCATCGCCAAACCGATCAACAAGGTGCGCTTCATCATGAGCCCCGTGGGCGGCGGCTTCGGTGGCAAGGAGGACATGATCTATCAAGGGATGCTGGCGCTGCTGGCCATGAAGACCGGCAAGCCGGTGCGGTTGGTGTTCACGCGAGAGGAATCCGTCGCGACTACGGCCAAGCGGCATCCGGCGCGGGTGCATTATCGCTCCGGCTTCATGAAGGACGGGCGGCTGGTCGCGGTCTCACTGCGGATGGTGAGCGACGGTGGCGCTTATGGACTGTCGACGGAAGGCGTCATGCGCAAGGCGGCGATTCTCGGCGCAGGGCCGTATGACATTCCCAACCTGCAGGTCGATACGATCGGGGTCTACACGAACAACACGCCATCGGGCGCGTTCCGATCGTTCGGCGCGCTGCAGACGCAATTCGCCACCGAGACGCAGATGGACATCGCGGCGGAGAGGCTGGGGCTCGATCCGTTCGAGATCCGTCGCGTCAACATGATGCGCAACGGTGCTGTGACGCACACCAAGCAGAAGCTCGGATCGGTCAGCATCGGGCGCGTGCTCGATGCGCTCGAGGACGTGTCGGGATGGGAGAAGGGCGTGCCGAGGCAACGCGGCGAGATCCGCGGCGATCTCGGCGGCGAAGGGACTCGTCGGCCGTGTACGCTCGATGCCCGGTTCAATGAGCAGCCGGTGACGGCGCCGAACAGCGAGGTGGCATGACATGGCTCGCAAACGCGGACGCGGCATGGCGGCATCGTGGTACGGCATCGCGCGAACGGCGACGGTCGATCGCGCGGGCGCCTGGGTCGAGATCGACGACGGCGGCACGGCGAAGGTCGTAACGGGCGTGACGGAGATCGGGGAAGGCATCCTCACGGTGCTCGCGCAGATCGCGGCGGAAGAACTGGGGATTCGTCCCGACGGCGTTACCATCGGCGACAACGATACGGCGCGGTCGCCGGAAGCGGCACATGCAGGCGCTACACGACAGACGTACATGATCGGCAACGTCGTTGCGCTCGCCGCACGCGAGGCGCGGGCCAAGCTGGTCGACGTGCTCGCCAAGGAGTGGGGCGTCGCGGCCGAGACGATCAAGACGGCCGGCGGCGAGGCCTGGGCGGAAGGCACGAACCATCGCGTCGGGATGGGCGAGGCCGTGCATTTGTGCAAGGCGCGGGGCGTGGTGCCGGTCGGGGCCGGCACGTTCGGAACCGACACGACCGGACTGGCGCCGGGTGACGGCGCGGGTCGGCCCTGGCAAGCGTATGTCTTCGGTGCCCAGGTTGCCGAAGTGGAGGTCGACACCGTGACCGGCGAAGTGCAGGTGCTCGGCATCTGGACCGCTCACGATGTGGGCCGGGCGGTCAACCCGCGTGGCGTGGAAGGCCAGATCGAAGGCGGTGTCGTGCAGGCGCTCGGCCAAGGGCTGATGGAGGAGTACAAGACCGAAAAAGGGCACACGACGACGCCTGGGTTCGCCAAGTACATCCTGCCGACCTCGCTCGACATTCCAAAGATCACCTCGGTCATCGTCGAGGACCCCGATCCGATCGGGCCGCTGGGGGTTAAGGGAATTGGCGAGCCTGCCATGGTTCCGACAATTCCTGCCATCATGAACGCAATCTATGATGCGGTCGGGGTTCGCATCATGTCGCTTCCTGCTACGCCCGAGAGGGTGCTGGCAGCACTGCGCGAAAAGCGGATGCGGGAAGCAGTGGAGTCGCGGGCACCAGCAGAGTAGCTGGTGGTTCGTATTCGTCGTTCATCTCGGTTTTACGGCGATGTGGCAAAGGGTATGTGCCAAAAATTCGCCGGCCGAGGCGGGTGATTTGGGAGGAGGGAAGGTACGGCACCTAGCCAGGTGGGCGGCCACTCCAGAGCAAAAAATGGAGAATTCGATTCTAGTCTCAAAGATTGCAGCGGGTGCGGGTGCGGTCAGCGTTCTGGCGCTGGCGCTGCCTGCCGTTGCGCAGAGCTATCCTACACGGCCAGTCACCATGGTGGTGCCGTTCGCCGCCGGCGGACCCAGCGACGTCATCGCTCGCATCGTCGGCGAGGGCATGTCCAAGGTGCTCAATCAGTCCGTGGTGATCGAGAACGTCGGTGGTGCTGGCGGTACGACGGGCAGCGGTCGCGTTGCGGCTGCGAGCCCGGATGGTTACATCCTGCTTTCGGGCAGCATGGGCAGTCACGTTGCGGCTCCGGTGCTCTACTCGAACCTAAAGTACGATTCCCGCAAGGATTTCGAGCCGGTCGCGCTGACGGTGGATGCGCCGGCGGTCATCGTTGCTCGCAAGACCATGCCGGCAACGAACCTCAAGGAGTTCATCGCCTACCTCAAGGCGAATGGCTCGAAGGTAAGCCAGGGGCACGGGGGCGTTGGTGCCTCTTCGCACATGGCTTGCCTGTTGTTCAACGCGGAGGCCGGCGTAAAAGTCAACGTCGTGTCCTACCGCGGCAGCGGTCCTGCGTTGAACGATGTCGTTGCCGGGCAGATTGATTTCCTGTGCGAGCAGACGATGGGTCTGACGGGGCAGGTCAAGGCGGGCACTGTGAAAGCCTTCGCAATCGCCTCGCCGCTGCGCTCGCCGGTTCTTCCCAATGTGCCGACTGCGAAGGAAGCGGGCTTGCCGGGCTACAATCTCAGCATCTGGAGCGCTATTTTCGCGCCGAAGGGGACGCCCGCCAGTGTCATCAAGACGCTGAACAACGCGGTCGATAAGGCACTCGACGACAAGTCGGTGATTCAGAAGATCCAGGCCCTTGGTGGAACGGTCGCTGCGAAGAAGGAGCGTTCGGCCAAGCATCTTGGCGCTCTCGTCGCCAAGGAGACGGGGCGCTGGGAGCCAATTCTGCGCACGGTAGCGGCCGCAACGCAGGCCAAGAAGTAACTCCTGGTGCGGATGAAGTCAGGGCCCGGCGCATAATGCCCGGGCCCTTTGCGCGGATGGAAGGGATCAAGAATGTCGGCAGAGCCAGTGCGTGTTGCGGTCGTTGGAATTGGCTGGTGGTCGGACGTGCTCGCCGATGCCGTAAAGCGCGGCAACAGCGTCGAGATCGTCACCTGCTTCACCCGCTCGGAGGAGAAGCGCAAGGCATTCGCGGTGAAGTATGGCTGCGCGACTTCCGCCAGCTACGAGGAGATCCTGAAGGATCCGTCCATCGAGGCAATCATCAATACGACGCCTAACAACGTGCACCTGGAGACGACTGCGCTGGCGGCCGCCGCAGGCAAACATGTGTTCCTCGACAAACCGATCGCCAATACGGTGGCGGAGGGCCTGGAGATCGCCCGGGTGTGCGAAAAGCACGGCGTCGTGCTTTCGCTGGGCTATCAGCGTCGTCGCGAGAGCCACTTCCGTTGGATCAAAAAAGAGATCGATGCGGGCCGCTTCGGCAAACTCGTCCAGGCCGAGGGCAATATCAGCCGCGATCGGCTGGGCAAGATCGACCTGTCGTCGTGGCGCTACCAAGCGGAAGGGATGCCAGGGGGCGTGATGCTGCAGATCGGCATCCACTATGTCGACGTGTTGGAGTTCTTGATGGGCCCGGTGAAGCGGGTTACGGGCCGCTCGGCGCAACTCGTGCTGCCGGGCGACAATCCGGACGTGGCGAACCTGATCCTGGAGCACGAGAACGGCGCCATCTCGAACCTGACTGCGTCTTATGCCTCTGCGTCCGAATATTACATGATGAACATCTACGGCAAGGCGGCAAGCGCCTACTACGATTTGTTCAACGGCTTGCGTCACCTCAAGCAGGGAGATGCCAAGCCCACCGCTATTGCGTGTGAGAACAACGATACGATCCGCGAGGAGGTAGACGAGTTCGCCGCGTGTGTTCGCAACAAGACCAAGCCGGAGACGGATGGCTATTGGGCAGCGAGGAACCTTGCCGTCATCAAGGCGGGCGTGCGTTCGGCGCGCGAAGGGCGCAGCATCGACGTCGTAGAGATGCTGAATAGCGGCGAATAGGGGAGGCGTGGGCGGTTGCGCCTCGCGCGAGCCTACCAACGAGGTTGCCATGCCACGCATCAACATCGGCGACATCTCACTGAATGTGGAGGAGCGCGGGCGAGGGCCCGCGTTCATCTTCATTCCTGGGCTGGTAGGGCTGCTCAATGCCCGGGATTTCCAGATTGCGCATTTCTCCAAGCGGTTTCGTTGCATTGCGTTCGACCATCGTGGCACGGGCGACAGCGACAAGCCGCTAGACAGCTACTCGACGCGAATAATCGCCGCTGATGTGATAGCGCTGATGGACAAGCTCGGTATCGAAAAGGCGAACGTGGCGGGCACATCGACCGGCGGCTGCGTATTGCAATGTCTGGCGATCGATTATCCCGATCGGCTCGGCTTCTGCGTGTTTTCGAACACGTGGGTAAGGGCGGACGAATATATCAATCGAGTGCAGATGACGCGCAAGAGGATCGCGCTCTCCTATGGTCCAGAGGAGTACGTGAATGTCTCGTCGCTGTTCACGAATGGTGCAATGCAGTTCCGTCACGATCTCGAGAAAGTGCTGGCGCTCGAGGCGCGCGCGCTGCAGACGGTGGCACCCGTCGAGGTGCTCGCGGGGCGGCTCGACATGACCCTCGCCCACGATCGAACGAATGAGCTTCACAGAATTAGAAATCCATCATTGATCGTGGGAACTCGCGACGATGCGACGGTGCCGTTCTACCAGTCCGATGACCTTCACAATGCAATTGCCGGCTCGAAGCTCGTGATCGTCGAGGAAGGCGGTCACTACTCCTACAGGCGGCACTGGGAGCAGTGGAACGGTATCGTGGATGCGTTCCTTGCTGAGAACGGCATTTGAGTCCGGGAAGCGAGGCCGCAAGATGGAACTTTTGCTGGCGCCATTGGGCTCGACGGATCTCGCGTTGCTGGTGCTGCGGGTCGGCTTTGGTGTCTGTGTGTTCATGCACGGCTGGGGCAAGCTGTTCCACATCGAGGATCTGGAACGGTTCTGGGGCGTTCCCGTGCCGCTCGCCTGGGTCGTCGCTGCGATACAGATCGGCGGCGCGCTGTCGATGGTGCTTGGCTTGCTGACCGTCCCTTTCGCGATCGCGATGACGCTCGTACATGCGGTGGCGACCTACAAGCTGATGACCATGGCCAACGAGCCTTTCGTCGCGCCGTCGCGGCACAGTTGGTCGATCGGACTTCTCTACACGCTGATGCCACTGGTGATCGCGATCGCAGGTCCCGGCATTCATTCCCTCGATGCACGCCTGTTCCCAAGGATAATCCTATGACGACTGGAAAAAGCCGAACCGAGGATATGCGCTCGCGCGCGCGGGCGCTTGCCAAGGCGGGCGGGATCGAGAGCGCGGTTGCCAGCGGTGCGATTTCGCGGATCATCGACACGACGCTCTCGGAGGCTCTTGTTCTCGGCCTCCACAAGCAGGGCGTCAGGAAGTATCTCGCGATCTTCGGACACGGATCAACGGATCTTGGCGAGGTGCTGCGGATCTACGAGGAGGAGGGCGTCACGCGCACCTTCAATTGCCGTAACGAGGTGGCGATGGCACATGCGGCCACTGCACTCAGATGGCAGTACGGCGAAATACCGGCAGTCATCACCTCGATCGGGCCGGGTGCGATGCAGGCATACGCCGGCGCGCTCGCGGCGGCCTCGAACGGCGTCGGCGTCTATCACATCTACGGTGACGAGACGACGTTCGGCGAAGGCTACAACATGCAGCAGGTGCCGAAGGAGGAGCAGGGCCTGTTCGGCCAGATGACCGCGATCCTCGGCCGCTCGTATACGTTGCACACGCCCGAGGCGATCCGCGATGCGCTCCGCCGCGGCGCGATGCAGGTAAACCATCCCTACAAGGCAGGACCGTTCTTTCTGCTGCTTCCGCTCAACACGCAACCAAAGCGGCTGCGGCTCAATCTGGCCGCGCTGCCTTCGCTGCCTTCGCTGCCGGCAATGGCGCCGTCAGACGACGACGATCTCGACGTCGCCGCCCAGCAGATCGCGGAGGCGAGGTCGATCGTGATCAAAGCCGGCGGGGGAACGCGCGGACACGACAAGGCCGTGCGACGGCTGGCGGAGGCTGCGAGCGCTGCTGTCGCGCTGTCGCCCGGCTCGACCGGCGTGCTTGCGGACGCACACGGGCTCAACATGCATGTGGCTGGCTCGAAGGGGTCGCTCAGCGGCAATTTCGCGACGGCAAACGCGGAGCTGGTCGTGGTGATCGGATCGCGAGGGGTGTGTCAGGCCGACTGCTCCGGGATCGGGTACAAGAAGGCGAAGGCCGTCATCAACATCAACGGCGATCTCAACGACGCGACGCACTACAACAACACGCTCCCGCTGACCGGCGACATAACGGCGATTGCGGAGCGGTTGGCGGCCAAGCTCGAAGTGATGGGCGAGGCCGTGCGAGCTTGCAAGGCGGAGTGGCTCGCTGCCTGCAAGGCCAAGAAGGCTGAATGGAGTGCATACAAGAGGGCACGATTCAGCGCTGCGCCAATTGCAGACGAGGTTTGGCAACGGCCGTGCCTGGGGCAGCCGGCGGCGATCAAGGTCGTTGCGGATTTCGCCAAGCAGACCGGAGCCGCAAAGCTGTTCGATGCGGGCGACGTACAGGCCAATGGTTTCCAAATCGTCGAGGACGACCATACGGGTGAAACTTTCACCGAGACTGGCGCGTCCTACATGGGGTTCGCCTCGAGCGGATTGCTGGCCAGTGGCATTGCCGATAAGCCGCGCTACACGATCGCGTTCTGCGGCGACGGCAGCTTCATGATGAACCCGCAAATCCTGATCGACGGCGTCGAGCACGGCGTGCGCGGCGCGATCGTGATCTTCGACAACCGGCGGATGGCGGCGATCACGGGCTTGCAGAACGCCCAGTACGGTGTGGGCTTCAAGACGAACGACGGTGTCGCGGTCGATTACGTCAGGCTTGCGGGGGCGGTCTCGGGCGTTAATGCATTGTCCGGCGGTTTCACGACGGAGAGCCTGCGCGAGGCGCTCGCGGCCGCGCACAAGTTCGACGGGCTGTCCGTGATCCACGTGCCGGTCTATGCGGGCGCAAACGAACTCGGCGGGCTCGGCGCGTGGGGGCAGTGGAACGTCGGCAACTGGTGCGACGAGGTGCAGAAGGATTGGATCGAGCAGGACATCTGAGCATGCGCGGCACGGCGTGGCGTACTCATCGGCTCGACTGAACTACAGATACAGGCAGGCAGGCGACAATGAACACCTATGGCGACTTCGGCCTCTACATCGCAGGCGGCTGGCGGCAAGCGGCAGGCAAGCGCACGAAGCCCGTGCACGATCCGGCGACGGAGGATGTGATCGGCCAAATTCCGGATGCGAGCGCGGAGGACCTCGACGCGGCGTTGGCGGCGGCGCGGCAGGGCTTTGCCGCGTGGCGGCAGGTTCAGCCGTGGGAGCGGGCGGCCAGGCTGCGGCGGATCGCGGATCTATTGCGCGAACGGACAGAACCGCTCGCGCGGCTGATGTCGCTGGAGACCGGCAAACCGATCGCGGAGGCGCGCGGTGAGTGGGGGGCGACGGCCGATCAGTTCGAGTGGTACTCGGAGGAGACGAAGCGGATCTACGGCCAGACGATCGAGGGACGCGCGAGCGACGTGCGGCTGTCGGTGATATGGCAGCCGGTCGGTGTCGTCGCGGCGTTCGCGGCGTGGAACTTTCCTGCTCTGTTGCCGGCGCGGAAGATCGCTGCGGCGCTGGCTGCCGGCTGCTCGATCATCCTGAAACCCGCCGGCGAGGCGCCGGGGTGTGCGATGGGCATTCTGCAGGCGTGTCACGATGCGGGGCTGCCGCCTGGGGCCGTCGGGCTCGTGACCGGCAACTCCGGCATGATCGCCAAGCACCTGATCGGCTCGCCGATCGTGCGCAAGATCTCGCTGACGGGCTCGGTGCCGGTGGGCAAGGAGATGCTGCGGCTCGCGGCTGACGGCGTGAAGAAGGTATCGATGGAGCTCGGCGGACATGCGCCGGTGCTGGTGTTCGAGGACGCCGACCCGCTGGCGGCTGCCGACACGTGCGCGGCGGCGAAGTTCCGCAATTGCGGGCAGGTGTGCATTTCGCCATCGCGGTTCTATGTGCACGAGAGCATTTATGAGCCGTTCTCGAAGCGGTTCGCGGAGAAGGCGGCGGCGCTCAAAATCGGGCGTGGGCTCGACGACGGCGTGACGATGGGGCCGCTCGCCAATTCGCGCGGACTGGAAAACGCGAAGGCTCTCGTGAAGGATGCGCTCGAGCGAGGGGCGGATCTGCTGGCCGGCGGCAAGACGCCTGCCGGGTATAATCGCGGCTATTTCTTCGAGCCGACCGTGCTGGGGCGCGTGCCCGACGATGCGCGGATCATGAACGACGAGCCGTTTGGGCCGGTCGCACCTATCGCGACGTTCTCGAGCTTCGAGGATGTGATCGAGCGGGCGAATGCGTTGCCGTTCGGACTGGCCGGCTATGTGTTCGCCAAGAGCCTGAAAACGGCGACGCTGGCTTCGGAGGCGTTGGAGGTCGGCATGGTCGGCGTCAACGACATGCTGCTGGCGACGGCGGAGGCGCCGTTCGGTGGCATCAAAGAGAGCGGCATGGGGCGCGAGGGCGGATCGATCGGCATCCGCGACTATCTCGAGCCGAAGTACATCAAGATGAAGCTGAGCTGACAGGACCAGCGGTGTCTTCGGGGCGCACGCCCGGCAGGCAGCCGCTGTCGTGCGATCGCGGGTTGGGAGAGGCAAGATCATGACGGAAAAGAAGACCGGCATCACGCACGGGCTGACGAACTACGGCGACTTCGATTTCTCGATCTACCTGCGGCGCTCGTTCGCGCAGTCGATGGGTTACTCGAAGGAAATGCTCAAGAAGCCCGTCATCGGCATCGCCTACACGCCATCTGGATTCAACAATTGCCACCGGCATTTTCCCGAGCTGCTCGATGCCGTGAAGCGCGGGGTGCTCGCGGCTGGTGCTCTACCGCTCGACTTTCCCACGATCTCGTTGGGCGAAGTATTCCTTTCGCCGACGAGCCTCAAGTTCCGCAACCTGATGGCGATCGACACAGAGGAGATGATCCGGGCGCAGCCGATGGACGCGGTCGTGCTGATGGGGGGCTGCGACAAGACAGTGCCGGCGCAGATTATGGGTGCTGTCTCCGCGAACCGGCCGGCGATCCAGCTCATCGGCGGGCCGATGATGACCGGAAGGTATAAGGGCGAGCGGCTTGGTGCGTGTACGGATTGCCGGCGGTTCTGGGCGAACTATCGCGCAGGCAAGGTCGACGACGAGGAGATTGGTCAGGTCGAGGGCCAGCTCGCAGTCACGGCAGGTAGCTGCGCGGTGATGGGTACGGCCTCGACGATGGCGTGCATTGCGGAGGCTCTCGGCATGACGCTGCCGGGGACAGCAGCTATTCCAGCCGTTCATGCCGACCGTCTGCGCGCCGCGGAGGCGACGGGGGCGGCTGCCGTGCGGCTCGCAGCGAGCGGGCTCACGCCGGACAAGATCGTCACGCCGGAGGCGGTCGAGAACGCGATGCGCGTGCTGATGGCGATCGGCGGTTCGACGAACGCGGTGATCCATCTGACGGCGATCGCGGGGCGTGCGGGCATCGACGTGTCGCTGAAGCGGCTCAACGAGCTTTCGGATACGACCCCGGTGCTGGTCAATCTCAAGCCAGTGGGCAACGGCTACATGGAGGACTTCCACGCAGCCGGGGGCATGGGCGCCTTGTTGCGCGAGATGAAGGATCTGCTGCATCTCGATGCCATGACAGTGACGGGCGAGACGCTGGGCGAGCGGCTGGCGCAGGAGAGTGCGATCTGGGTGGACCGCGCCTTCGTCTCGGCACGCGAGGCGCCGCTCGAGCCGGTCGGTGGTCTGGTGGCGCTGTACGGCAATCTGGCGCCGGGTGGAGCGATCCTGAAACGTTCGGCGGCGGATCAGCGTCTGTTCGAGCACGAAGGACGCGCAGTGGTATTCAGCTCTCTCGAGGACCTTTCGAAGCGGATCGACGATCCCGATCTCGACATCACCGCCGACGACATCATGGTGTTGCAGAACGCCGGGCCCAATGCGCCGGAGTGCATGCCGGAGGCGGGGTTCCTTCCGATTCCGCGCAAGCTTGCGGCGAAGGGCGTGAAGGACATGGTTCGCATTTCGGACGCACGCATGAGCGGCACGGCATACGGCACGATCGTGCTGCACATAACACCGGATGCGGCATCGGGCGGGCCGTTGGGACTGGTGCGAAACGGTGACCGGATCAAGCTGTCGATCGCCAACCGGACGATAGACCTGCTGGTGGACGAGCAGGAGCTGGCGCGGCGGCGTGTGGAGCCCAGGCCGGTTTTCGAGAAGCCGACGCGCGGCTATGCGAAGCTGTTCGCGGAGGAGATCACCGGCGCCGATCTGGGGTGCGATTTCCGGTTCCTGCGCAAGGCGCCATGATCGTTTGAGGCACGCTGGCAATTGCTCAGGCGAGCGCTTTGCTCATCACCAGGGCATCGACGGCGACGCCGCCGGCGCGGGGGTAGTAGCCTTTGCGACGTGTGGCTTCGGTGAAGCCGCGGCCTTCGTAGAGGGTCCGGGCAGCGGCGTTGTCCTCGGCGACCTCGAGGAAGATCCGCTTTGCGCCTGCCCGCTTCAATGCGCGCTCGAGGCCTTCGACCAGCCGCTTGCTCAAGCCAACGCCCTGCCACTCCTTTGCCACTCCGATCGAGATGATCTCCGCCTCGTCGGCGGCGACTTGGCCGATCACGAAGCCGACGCTCGACTTGGGGAAGCCGGTGCGCGCGATGAGCGTCGTCGCACCGGGGTGCTCGAGGAGCTCGGTCAGGGAGGCAGAATCCCAGGGTTGCTCGAACAGGGTCGAATGGAGCGTGGCGATTTCGGCCGCGGCTTCAGGGCCGGCCCACAACAGGCTGACAAGATTGAGGTCGCGCTTTTCGGGTGTGGTCATGTCGGGCTCCACGGCAGCGACTTGTCGGCCTGCGGCTTGGCGTCCGGCGGGCGGAGATAAAGGGGCATGAGCGGCACGGTGATAGAACTGCGAAGTGCAGCGCCTAGCAAGTGAATTGCGTTCGGATAGGCATTCGCATCGGTTTTCTCGCCGAGCAAGGGATGTTTCGTAGCGGCTGCTCGTGACAGTTCCACTACGGTGGCGGCTGCGTTGCCGACGATGCAGACGCGAGGGCTGTAGCACAGCTCCACCGCAGCGGCCGCGTCACCTAGCATGGGCTCGCTCAATTCGTGGCCGACCGCGTCGACGAGTTGGAAATAGAGTTGAGACTTGCGCGCGTCGACGGCTGAGAGGACGGCATCGAACGGCGGGGAGGGGCCGGCTGAAGCAACTACACCTGCCGCGATGGCCCAAAGGCTCGACACAGCGACGATCTCTGCGCCAGTCGCCAGCGCCAGGGCGCGGGCTACGGCCACACCGGTCCGGACACCGGTGAAGGTGCCGGGGCCGTTCGTCACGACGATCCGCTCGAGATCGGAAAAGGCCAGGTCCGCTTCGCGCATCACCCGCTCGATCATGGGTAGCAGCGCTTCGGCGTGGCCGGTGTTCATTGCGCGATGCTCAGAGGCGATGCGCGGCGCGTCGTCGGCCTGCTCCGCCTGGACCGCGACGGAGCAGGAAGAAAAGCATGTATCGAAGGCCAGAACGTTCATGATGCCGGCTTGTCGCGTGCTGAGCGGAATGATGCAAGGGGCGAGTGGTGCGACCTGTCGGCTGGCCGCGCCATTCGCTGATCGATCCCTCAGGCCATCGTCGTTTCGAGGTCGCCAATTCTCTCGACCCAGGCGCGAACCTTGTCGCCAGCCTTCAGGAACTCACCTTTGCCTGCGCCGACGCCAGCGGGCGTGCCGGTCAGGATGACGTCGCCTGGATAAAGCGTGATGCGAGCCGAGATGTCCGCGATCTGCTCGTTGATGTTGAAGATCAACTCCTTGGAGTTGCTGTCCTGTTTCTTGGCGCCGTTGACGTCGAGGCCGAGCTTCAGATCGTGAGGGTCGGGGATGTCGCGGGCCAGCGTGATCCACGGGCCCATCGGGCAGGAGCCGTCGAAGCATTTATGGCTGACCCAGTCGGCGCGAAAGTTGGAGTTGTCGGGCAGGCCGGCGCGGGTGCCGAGGTCGCGGGCGGAAAGGTCGTTGGCGACGGTGTAGCCCATGACGACGTCGAGCGCGTCTTTCTCGGCGACGTTGCGGCACTTCTTGCCGATCACGAGCGCCAGCTCCACCTCCCAGTCGAGCTTCTTCGTCTTGGTAGGAATGGCGACGGTCTGGCCCGGTCCGACGACGCAGTGACCGACCTTGAGGAAGTGCCACGAGCGGAGACCAAGCTCGTGGGGATCTACGGGGTCTGGCTTGCCCTGCGCGCGCGCCATCTCATTGGCGTGATCGCGATAGTTGGCGCCGGCGCAATAGATCGCCGTCGGGCGCGGGATCGGCGCCAGCAACGCGACGGAGGACAGTGGCTTTGCCGTGGACATGGATTTCTCGACGGCCGCGTCGAGGCGCTTCACGCTCGCCTCCCAAGCCTCGACGATGCCGAGCACGGTCGCGTCGGCTGCATTGCCCGTAGCATCTGCAGCGTCGATTATTTTGTCGCCGACGACGAGCGCTGCACGGGGGCCGCGGGGGGACTGGTAGGTGGCTAGATGAAACTGGGTCATGAGCGTGCTTCCTCGGGACAATTACGCTTTGTGGATTTGATCGACAAAGCTCTAGACTTGCGGAGGCCAGTTCGCAACCGAGCTGCGACGCTCGGGGCGTACCCGGGGCGTGCCGCTGCCTCGAAATTCGCCGGAAGTTGCCTATTTTGCTGTAGTTGACGCGTGAATTCCGACCTGCAAACTCTGCGGCTGGAATGGCCGGCCACGGGCTCGCCATCGCAACCGTGGAGCTTGTCCAAATGATCGCCCGCAGAGTTCTGTTCGGACTTGCCTTTGGTCTTGGGGCATGCGCGACCGCGTCGGCTCAAGACGGCTGGCCGTCCAAGCCGGTGAAGCTCGTCGTGCCGTTTGCTGCCGGCGGCAACACTGATACCATCGCCCGACTGACGGCGGAGCATCTGACCAGAGCGCTGTCTGCCCAAATGGTGGTCGAGAACCTGACAGGGGCTGGCGGCATGATCGCGGCGAACGCAGTCGCGAAGGCAGCGCCCGATGGCTACACACTATTTGTCGTCGCCTCGCCGCAGTTCGCCATCGTGCCTGCGATGCAGAAGGTGACCTATGATCCGGTGAAGGATTTCACGCCGATCAAGAATATTTCGTACAACGGCTTCGTGCTGATGGTGCACAAGTCGTTCCCGGCCAACAACCTCAAAGAGCTGCTCGATTGGGGCAAGGCCAACGCCGACAAGATCTCTTATGCGTCGGGCGGCCTGGGGAGCGTCAGTCATCTGTCCTCCGCGCTGTTGTTCAGCAAGGTGGGGCTGAAACCCAAGCACGTCGTCTATCGCGGTGGTGCGCCGGCCAACGTGGACGTGCTCGCCGGGCATGTTCCGATGACCTTCTCCAACATGTCGGACGCGATCCCTCATGCGAAAAATCCGGACGTAAGGTTCTTCGCCGTGTCGACGGCCAAGCGCGCGCCGCAGCTTCCCAGCGTGCCCACGGTCGCGGAGCAGGGCATTCCGGGCTACGAAACCGGAGCCTGGAACGGCCTCGTCGGGCCTGCCGGCCTGCCGGGAGCCATCGTTACGCGGCTGGAGAAGGCGCTCATCGCGTTCCTGAAGGACCCGGCGACACAAAAGCGGTTCGACGAGCTGGAGCTCGAGCCGGACGCTGGCACGACGGCGGACTTTGCCGCGCGGATCAAGGCAGACATCCCGGTATGGGCTGACATCGTCAATCTAGCCGGCGCCAAGCGCCAATAGTGACGCTGCTCGAGGCAGGGCCGTCGCAGTCGGACGGGAGATCGGGCTGAAGGAGCGCTACAACTGCAAGCCGCAGGGCGGACAGGTGTTCTGCCGTGGGCGCGCGACGTTCTGCAAGACTTGAGGTCTCTAGTGGCCCGTCGCGCCTAAATCGCATCATGGCCGCAACCACCGTCCGATTTAGGCGCGACATGAGGGCCACTAGAAATAACAATGGCTGAGTGAGGCGTTCATCGCGCCTTAGTTGACACCACCCTCGCCGCACCGTCGGTCAACTAAGGCGCGACGCCTCACTAGACTCGAGATCTGATGCGCGCGGTCAAAATAAAAGGCCGCGCGCGATCCTCGTGGATTCAGGTTAGACGCCAACGGCTCACGGCGTCGCGGGGCGTGACATGCCAAGTCCGTAAGTTGGGGGTGGGGGTGTGCCCGAAGCGGTGCGAACCGAACGGCTCCACGGCTGCGATGCGAGGTACTGGCGCTCGCGGCGGGTATCGGACGGGTCGATCGGCGCTGGTCCGGCGTAGCGGACCCTGATTTCGGTCGTGCCTTGGGCTTCGAAGCCGAGAAGCTGCGCCGAATGTCGCGACAAGTCTACGATCCGGCCGGATTTGTATGGGCCGCGATCGTTCAAGCGCACGAGTAGCGTGCGGCCATTGCGGATGTTGGTGACGTAGAGGTAGGACGGCATCGGCAGCGTCGGGTGAGCAGCGGAGATGGCGTGCATATCGAAGCGCTCGCCGTTAGCGGTCTGCTTGGCGTGGAAATCAGTGCCGTACCACGAGGCGATGCCGACCCGGTCGTAGCTCGGGTCCTCGGCGGGCGTGTAGGTCACGCCGTTGATGACGTAGGGTTTGCCGACCTTGTAGACGCCTTTGACCTTCGGCACCGACCCTTCGGGTGTGATGGCTGGTGCGCGAGCGGATGGAGATCTGGCCACCGACGCGGCCGGAATTGGAGCGTGCTCGATGCTCGTCTGATGCCAGCTGGCCGATCGCTGGCTCTGGCCGGAACAGCCTGTCAACGCAACTCCTGCGAGAAGGCCGGCGATACCCACGAAGGTCGATCGGTACCGCATCGGCCCGCTGCAGACCTGTCCATTCGCATCAAGCATCAAGTTTCCACTCCGGATGTTCGATCCGGTCATACAACCCCTGCCGCCGGGCAGATGTGTCGCGGCGGTTACGCAGGGCGCCCCAATTACGGCTCCGACCATCACATCGCATGGTTGCAATTATATTAATCCTGCTTCTGACGATCCTGGTCGGAAGTGCTGCGAGCAGCAGCCTGCTGCTCGCACCCGGCGCATGAATCTACGATTCGGCGGCGCGGCGCCTTGCGACATGCTGATGCTGCAGCTCCCTCCGTCGGGTGGGCAGGTTGACCTGATTGCAGCTGCCACCTACTCGTGACTGGTGGCAGATCGAGGGTGACGTTCATGTCGAGCAAAAGGGTCATCGTCGTCGGTGCCGGTCCGGTGGGGCTGGTGGCGGCGGTCGCATTGGGCGAGGCCGGAATACCGGTCACGGTCGTGGAGGCGCAGAAGGAGGTCGTGGACGATCTGCGCGCCTCTACGTTCCATCCCCCGACGCTGGAATTTCTCGATCGCTTCGGCGTCACGGACAAGCTCATCGCACAAGGGCTGATCGCGCCGCACTGGCAGTTCCGCGACAGGAAGCAGGGGGTGATCGCGACCTTCGATCTGGCGGTGTTGTCTGGCGACACCCGGCATCCCTATCGGCTGCAGTGCGAACAGTGGAAACTCACGCGGCTGCTGCGCGACCAGTTGGACGCCAATCCGGATACGCAGATACTTTACGGTCTCAAGGCGCTGGAGGTCGAGCAGACGGCTGACGAGGCGGTGCTGATCGCGGAGCGGGAGGACGGCAGCCAGGAGCGGTTCGCTGCCAGCTACATTATCGGCGCGGATGGCGCGCGGTCGGTGGTGCGCAAGTCGATCGGCGCGAGTTTCGAGGGCATCACGCATCCCGAGCTTTATCTCACGCTGTCGACCACGTTCCCCTACGAGGCGCACGTGCCGGAGCTGTCGAAGATCGCCTACATCTCGGACCCCGACGAGTGGCTGGTGCTGTTGCGGACGCCGTCGGTGTGGCGGGTGCTGTTCCCGACCGATCCCAGCATCGGTGACGAGGCGATGCTGGCGCCGGAGACGGTGGAGGCGCGGCTGCAGGCGGTGGTGCCGCACAGTGGACGCTACGAGATCGTGCACAAGACGGCCTACCGCGTGTTCGAGCGGGTTTGCGACCGGTATGTCGCGGGCCGCGCGATGGTGGCGGGCGATGCGGCGCACCTCAACAATCCGCTCGGCGGGATGGGCATGAACGGCGGCATCCACGATGCCGTGAACCTCGCGGACAAGCTCACGCAGGTGTGGCGGGGGGCGGACCCGGCGCTGCTCGGGCGCTACGAGCGCCAGCGGCGCAAGGTGGCGGTCGAGACGGTGCAGGCGACGTCGCTGCGCAACCGGCAGATCATGAACACGCGCGATCCGGCGCAGCGGGAGGCGCACTATGAGGATCTGCGGCGCACGTCGGGCGACCGCGAGAAGGCGCGTGCGTATCTCCTGCGGTCGTCGATGATCCAGTCGCTGCGGGAGCTCGAGCAGGTGGTGTGAGGTGGGGGGGGGCGCATCACCGCCGGGAGCGGTGGTGGTCGGACGGGGCGAGGAAGGGTTGGGTGGGGACAGGAGCGGGCGTCGGGCCTGTCCGACCCCAACGGGGAGGAGAACCAGCGTGCACCCAAGGGTGCGTGCTTGTTACGCTTTAGATCCGGCCGTTTTCCTCCTCCACCCGCGCAGCTCCAACTTTCTAACTGCCTCCAATCCGGTGATCTCTTTTGCTTTCCAAGAAGTGTAAGTATCCGAAATAAAATGAGCTCGCTGCAGCAGCCATTTTGGCAGATACCAATTGCCGCCAAGATCCCCCCTGCCGACATTCACAAGCTCTTTATCCAACTCAAACTCTCGTCCAAACTCTTCCGCTTTCAGTATAAACAACCGCCGCTCACTCCGCTCTAGCAGCTAGATCCTGGCAATAAACAAAACTGGTCGAAACATAAACTCAGCGAGTTCCTTTGCTGAGGCCGCCAGCGCACCTGCCAGAAAGAGCAGCAGGTTACCCACCTGAATCGGTGACTTTGCGCACCGTTCGGCTGGCTGCTTTGCAAGTGGCTGGATCGGGGTGGCCGGTGGCAGAAGGGCGAAAGCGCGCAGGCTTCGCACTTCGCGGGGGCGACACGCCCCGGCGGCTGGCACTGCGACGCTGGCG
>CAMAYR010000059.1 GCA_945862355.1 Devosia equisanguinis
TGCAGCACGTCAAGTCCGCGATCCATCCGGTGTTCCGTCGGCACGAGGAGACGGGCCGAAAGGCAGTCAACGTCAACCGGCTGATGACGGACCATGTCGAGGACATGGATCGCACCGAGGGCGCCCGGCTGCTCGAGGCCGTGCACGACCACTCGGAGAACCCGGAATGGGTCTACGAGCACGTGTGGCAGCCCCACGATCTGCTGGTCTGGGACAACCGCTGCTCGATGCACGCCCGGACCGACTTCCCCGCCGGCGAGCGCCGGCTGATGCTGCGCACGACCATCGAGGGGACGGTGCGGCCGACGTGAGGCGGAGCCGGGCGTCCCACCCGGCTTCCAAACCTACTTGATGTCGAGCGCCGTCTTCAGTCGCTGCACGACCTTCGGCGTCGTAGCCACGATTTCCGCCACGATCTTCTGCAACTCGGCACCGGAAACAGGCTGCAGGTCGAGCTTGGACCGCTGGGCCTCCGCGATGAACGCAGGGTCCTTCATCGTCGCATCGAATGCGGCGCGAAGGGCGGCAATGCGCTCCGCGGGCACGCCGGGCGGCGCGAAGATCGGACGGCCTATCGTCGTCGGGGCCGACAGCAGGCGAAGCGCGGCCTTGTCGTCCGGGTTCGTCGGCAACTCCATCAGCAACGGCGCGTCGGGAAGATCGGGCGCCCGACTGAGGCCGATCTGAACCAGGACGTTCAGCTTCTTATCGGCGATCCACTGCGGACGCGTAACCTTCCACGAGCTCCAGGAGTTCGAGCCGCGAACGTCTATCTCGCCCTTCTCCATGGCGAGATTGATCTCGTTGCCGCCGGGATAGCCCATGATGATCTTGAACTTGGTCCCCACCATCGCGTTCATCGCCATGCCGTACCAGGCCGACGTGTTGGGTCCGGTGGCGCCAAGGGACAGAACTTTCTCGCGCGTCTGCTCCCAACGTGTGACGCCGGTGGTGTGCCATGCGGACAGGATATTGTTATCGGCGATCGGATTACCGATCCAATTGAGCCGGTTCGAATCGAACTTGACCGTGGGGTCGCCGAGGGCTTGCTGCAACGGCAACGACTGGTCGGGAACCACGAGCGTGGTGCCGTCCTTCCGCGCGACGTTGTAGCCATAGTTGGCGGCCACACGACTGCCGCCGCCGGTCATGTTGCGTGCGACGATGGTGGGCCTGCCCGGAATGTGCCCTGCCAGATGGCGAGCGACCATGCGGGAATAGACGTCGTAGCCGCCACCAGCGGACAGACCGATGACGATCTCGACCGTATTGCCCTTGTAGAAGTCCTCGACGGACTGCGCCGCGGCTGGGGCACAAACCGACGTTACCGCAAGGCTCGCAACGGCGAGATTCCGAATAGGTCGCTGTAGTAGAGCGCTGACGCGCATGTTCTTCTCCCAATCTCCACTTCACGCACAAGAAGCGGCCGACGCGAGCCGGCCGCATCTTCGATCTCATTTCAAGTTGAGCGCCGTCTTCAGGCGCGCGACGACTTTCGGCGGCGCAGCGACGATATCCTCGACGATTTTCTGCAGCTCGGCACCGGAGACGGGCAGCAGATCCAGCTTGGACTTCTTGATCTCATCGATGAAAGCGGCGTCCTTCATCGTCTTGTCGAAGGCTTCGCGAAGCGCCGCGACGCGGTCGGCCGGCACGCCGGGGGGCATGAACAGCGGACGGCCGATGGTGGTTGGCGCGGACAGCAGGCGCAGCGCGGCCTTGTCGTCCGGATTGGTCGGAAGCTCCATCAGCAGGGGCACATTCGGTAGGTCCGGGTCGCGCTTCAGGCCAATCTGGACGAGGATGTTGATCTTCTTCTCGGCGAGCCAATGCGGCCGGGTTCCCTTCCACGAGCTCCACGAGTTGGAGCCGCGCACGTCCACCTCGCCCTTCTCGAGTGCCAGGTTGACGTCGTTGCCGCCAGGGTAGCCGGTGATGATCTTGAACTTCGTACCCAGCATCGCATTCATCGCCATGCCGTACCAGGCCGACGTGTTGGGACCCGTGGCGCCGAGCGAAAGCTCCTTTTCCTTGGCCTGCTCCCAGCGTGTCACGCCAGTCGTGTGCCAGGAGGATGTGGTGTTGTTGTCCGAGATCGGATTGCCGATGTAGTTGAATTTGGAGGCGTCGAGCTTGATCGCTTTCTCGCCGAGAACCTGGCTCAGCGCCAGGGACTGGTCGGCCGTCGCGATGGCGAGGCCTTCCTTGTTGGCGACGTTGTACATGTAGTTCGCAGCGACCCTGCTGCCACCACCGGTCATGTTCCTGGGCACTATCGCGGGTTTGCCGGGTATGTGGCCGGCCATATGGCGCGCCACGATGCGCGCATAGAGATCATAGCCGCCGCCGGCGGAGTAGCCGATCGTCAGGTCGATCGTTTTGCCCTTATAGAACGCCTCGACGGCTTGCGCCGCTGCAGGGGTGCTGGCGAGACCTGCAAGGCCCGCCGCCAGAACGGAGGCGCTTGCCGACAGCAGCGCCGATCTTGTGATGCTCATTGCCTTCTCCCTTTGTCATCCTGGTGATCTCGAGCGCCCCGTTCTCGATATTGCGAAGGCTGGCGCCCGACGGAAATTACGGCTTCTTGCGGCCGGCGGCCTCTTCGCGCTCTTTTTTGTGGTCGTGTGTGTGGTCGGCCGCGTGTGAATGGCCGTGGTCGTGATGATGGTGGTCATGGTGATCGTGGTGGTGGTGTCCTCCCCCGTGATGATGAGCATGGGCGTGCGAATGGCCATGCCCGTGTTGGTGATCGAGACGCTGTCCTGTGCGTGGGTCGTCGGAGAACACCAGAGATTTGATCGTCACCGGCACCGTTCGAGAGGGTAGGCGCACCTTGCCGAGGTCAATGTAGTCGAAGTCCCATAGCACGACGCCGTCGATCACCAGCACGTCGACCGGCACCTCGATTTCATCTTTCAGCATGTGGCCGAGCGATTGAGCGATGTCGCCGTCGAGCACCACGAAAAGCGGCTTGCCGGCCGCGATCATGTCGTCCAACCCCAGGTTGATGCCCCGCGCGAAGGCGTTGATCCGCTCGTAGGCCGGCGCGCCGGTCCAATGGAATGAGAGCGCGATATCGTGGCCGGCGTCCTCAACCTCGAACAGCTTGCGATGCGCCTTGATCGCGGTTGCGACGGCCTGCGGGTCGATGTCGTCGGCGCACTCGTAGGGTGGTTGGATCACCTGCAGGTTGCGGCGCGGAAGCAGCTTGCCCGGATTGGATATGAAGCAAGTGTTGCCGGAGAGCTGGACGGAATACTCCGAGGCGCCGAGCGCGGTTGCCCGAATGCACTCGCCCGCCGCCAGCAGCGGCCAGGGCAAGCCTCCCTTCTCGAGCTTCCTTGCGATCGCCGTGCCGAGACGGCGCCCCATATCGCCGAAGTCGCGCGTCTCGCGGGCATAGACATACTCGGCGACGCCACCTGAGAACATGACGCCGTCGATGCGTCCCCAGTCGAGCACCGGATCGGTGAGATAGAGGTGGGAGATCTCGTGCGGGATCGGGCGCGTGACGAGGGCGGCAATCAGAGCATCGGCCATGAGGTCGGCGACACGATCGAGCTCGGCGGAAGTGACCTTCTCGCCCAGCTCCCAGGAGAACCCAGCGCGCGCGGCGTGCGTCTTGCCTGCCGGATCGAGGCGCACGATGAGGCCGTTGTCGTCGACGACCTGCAGGCGTCCGCCGATGTGGACGGCGGCAGTGGTCGTCACCTTGCCCTTCTCGACGATGGCGAGCTTGGCCGTGCCGCCGCCGATGTCGACGTTGAGGATGCGCCGGCCCTGCTCGCTCGATCCGCCTTCCAGGCTCGCCTTGGCAGCGCCCGAGCCGAAGGCGGCGAGCATGCTTTCCATGTGGTGGCCGGCCGTCGCACAGACGAAATCGCCGCCGTGGGCAGAGATCGTCGCGGCGATCGCCTGCGCATTCTCGCGGCGCAGCGCCTCACCGGTGAGGATGACGGCGCCGGCATCGATGTCGGCGGGCGTCACGCCGGCCGCCTTGTAGGCCTCGTCCAGTATCCGACCGAGCTCGGTGTCGGAAATGCGCGTCTCGCTTTCGTAGGGGGTCAGCGCGACGGGCGACTGGTAGATCGTCTCGCGATGGACGACGTGGTAGCGGCTCGATAGATCCTCGGCCATGCGCCGGAGATGAAGCCGCGAGAAGATGACCTGCGTGCCTGAAGATCCCACGTCGATCCCGACGCTCGTCAGGCGGACGTTGTCGGCGATCCACAGCGGGTTTTCCTCGAGCGGGCCGTCGTCGAAGTCCTCGTCGTGATCGTGGTCGACGTCGCCGTCGTGCTCGTGGTAGCGGGCCTCGCCCAGCACGTGGTCGCCGAGCGTGTGACCTCCAGCCGGCTTGTCTTTCTCGTTCTGCGCCATGCGGCCAGCCGTCCCTTGTTCGGTTTCCTCCCGTAGCCGCTACCGCGACAACCTGCCACGCGCAACCTCTACCTCCCGCGCGGAAGGTCGCAGCCGGGAAAACAGGCCCATCCGGCGGTTCGTCACACTTTGCCGCAGCGTGTCTCGTGGCATAAGGCGCTCGATTTCCGCAGATCGGGCCTCCTGCCGGCGCTGCTGCCGCGCCGAGGCCCCGAGCGAATGCCAGGAACAACGCAAAGATGATCCGCCTCGACAACATCTCCAAGCAGAACGGCCACCAGATCCTGTTCATCGAGGCGTCGGCGGCGCTGCACAAGGGCGAGAAGATCGGTCTCGTCGGGCCGAACGGCTCGGGCAAGACCACGCTGTTCCGGATGATCATCGGCCAGGAGCAGCCCGACGAGGGGCAGGTGTCCGTCGATCGTGGCGTGACGATCGGCTATTTCAGCCAGGACGTGGGCGAGATGGGTGGCCGCAGCGTCGTGGCGGAGGTGATGGACGGCGTGGGGCCGCTGAGCGCGCTGGCGGCCGAGCTCGCCGAGCTCGAAGCGGCGATGGCCGATCCAGAGCGTGCAGACGAGATGGACGACATCGTCGCGCGCTACGGCGAGGTGCAGGGCCGCTTCGAGGAGCTCGACGGCTACGCGCTGGAGGGCCGGGCGCGCGAGGTGCTGGCTGGTCTCAGCTTCGCCCAGGAGATGATGGACGGCGACGTGGGCAAACTGTCGGGCGGCTGGAAGATGCGCGTGGCGCTCGCCCGCATCCTGCTGATGCGGCCCGACGCCATGCTGCTCGACGAGCCGGCGAACCATCTGGATCTGGAAAGCCTGATCTGGCTGGAAAGCTTCCTGAAGCAGTACGAGGGCCTCATTCTGATGACCTCTCACGATCGCGAGTTCATGAACCGCATCGTCGGCAAGATCGTGGAGATCGACGCGGGCGAGCTGCAGACCTATTCGGGCAACCTCGATTTCTACGAGCAGCAGCGGGCGCTGGCGGAGAAGCGCCAGCAGGCGCAATTCGAGCGGCAGCAGGCGATGCTGGCCAAGGAGATGCGCTTTATCGAGCGGTTCAAGGCGCGCGCCTCGCACGCTGCACAGGTGCAGAGCCGCGTAAAAAGCCTGGACAAGATCGAGCGGGTGGAGCCGCCCAAGCGGCGCCAGACGGTGCTGTTCGAGTTTCCCCCTGCGCCACGCTCGGGCGAGGACGTCGTCAGCCTCAAGGGCGTTCAAAAGCGCTACGGCTCGAGGGTGATCTACGAGGGGCTCGACTTCATGATCCGTCGGCGGGAGCGCTGGTGCGTGATGGGCGTCAACGGAGCAGGCAAGTCGACACTGCTCAAGCTGGTCGCGGGCGCCACGGATCCCGACACGGGCCGGGTCGCCATCGGTGGCAGCGTCAGGATGGGCTACTTCGCGCAACATGCCATGGAGCTGCTCGACGGCGAGCGCACCGTGTTCCAATCGCTGGAGGATCAGTTCCCGCAGGCCGGACAGGGCTCGCTGCGCGCACTCGCGGGCTGCTTTGGGTTTTCCGGCGACGACGTGGAGAAGCGCTGCCGGGTGCTGTCGGGCGGCGAGAAGGCTCGCCTCGTGATGGCGCAGATGCTGTTCGATCCGCCGAACTTCCTGGTGCTCGACGAGCCGACGAACCACCTCGACATGGCGACCAAGGAAATGCTCATCAAGGCGCTGGCGCAGTACGAAGGCACGATGCTGTTCGTATCGCACGATCGGCATTTCCTGGCCGCACTTTCCAACCGCGTTCTCGAGTTGACGCCGGAGGGTATTCACCAGTACGGCGGCGGCTACACCGAGTACGTGGCGCGCACGGGGCAAGAGGCTCCCGGCCTGCACAGTTGACCGAAGGTGCGACCTGCTCGATCGCAACGACCAAATGGAGAACCTGATGCCACTCGGCCGCCTCGACGTCCCGTCCATGAAAGGAAAAGTACCCGATGTGGAATGGGCCGCGCGCGAGGATCTCGCCGCGCTCTACCGTGCCGCGGCACATGCCGGCTGGCAGGACATCACCCTAAATCATTTCACGCTGCGCGTGCCGGGTGCGCCCGACCGGTTCCTGATCAAGCCCACGGAGATGATGTTCGAGGAGGTGACGGCCTCGTCGCTGCTTTGCATCACGCTGAAGGACGAGAAGGTCTATCCTTCGCCGTTCGACAAATCTCCCGCATCCTTCAACATCCACGGCTCGATCCTGATCGCGCGGCCCGACATCAATTGCACGATGCACCTGCACACGAACGCCGGCGCGGCGCTATCGACAATGGCGAGCGGTCTCGAGTTCCTGTCGCAGTACGCGATGCGCTTCTGGGGCAAGGTCTCGTATCACGACTACGAGGGGCTCGTGCACGGCGACGACCGCGCGGAATGCGAGACGATGGTCAAGAACCTGGGCCGCAACTTCGTGCTCATCATGACCAATCACGGCACGATGGTGTGCGGCCGGTCGGTCGGCGAAGCGTTCTTGTTCAACCACTTTCTGGAGCGCGCAGCCGAGATCCAGATGCAGGCCCACGCAAGCGGACGCAAGCTGACCGAGCCGGCGCCGGAGGTGTGCCAGGCGATCGCGCAGGGTTGGGCGGAGAACAGGCCCAACAGCCAGGTCGTCGGCGGGCGCGACTGGGAGGCGGTGCGCCGCCAGATGGACCGCCTCGATCCGAGCTATCGGGAGTAAATCCCGCGCCGATTGCATGAGACGAGCCGGCTAAGGCTTACCTGCGAGAACATTGGTCAGCTCTAAATCTCCGTTGTTAGATCATCGAAGGGGGAAAATTCGCGGGCACGAGACGCCGGGGGCTGCGATGGCGCTGAACGCACGATGCCGGCCAGGATACCGGCCAGGATTGCTCCCGGCCGGCTCGCTGCTATCGACTGCGCCTTCGGCGATTACAGAACGAAGTCCTGCGAAGACAGCTGCACGTTGCCGGTCAGCTCGACACGCATGTCCGCGCCACCCATCGCGTCCACGCCGGCCTCGACGATGGTCTTGCCGGAAGCGGCATCGAAGTGGGCCGTGACCTGGCCTGCCTCGAGGGGCCTTGAAGGATCGTACTGCACGAACTGGAATGCCTGGTTGCCAGCAGCGCCGAGATTGGCGTCGATCGTCGACAGGTCGATCTTGTCCATACCCTTCTGGAAGTCGGTGATCAGGTCCGATTGGCCGTTTGCGGGACTTTCGGCAACCGAGTTGAAATCGAACGTGTCGCGGCCCTGCCCACCGGTCATCAGGTCTCGCCCGCTGCCGCCGTTCAGCCAGTCGTTGCCGGCGCCGCCATCGATGTTGTCGTTGCCGTTGCCGCCGTTGATACGGTCGTGGCCGCCCAAGCCGTTGAGCGTGCCGTTCCTGGCTGTGCCATTCAGCATGTCGTTGCCGCCCGTGCCATTGGGGCCGCCTTGGTTGCCGAATAAATCGCCGATCTGATTGCTGGCCTGGCCGATGGCGTCCATCGCGCCACCGCCGAGAATGTCGCCGAGCGGCCCTTTCGGCTGGCCCATGCCGCCGCCGAGCACGTCGCCGATCTTATCGCCGATGAAGTCGCCGATCTTGTCGTTGCCGACGATGTTGCCTGCGACGTCTCCGATCCTGTCGCCGATCCCGCCCTTGCTGCCGTCGATCTTGTCGAGCGCGTTGTCGATGAGGTTGCCGGCTGCGCCGCCGACTGCCGAGCCGATGGCGGTTCCGGCAGGTCCACCGATCACGGTGCCGAGCGCGCCGCCGACGAACTTGCCTGCGCCGCCGATGACGTCGCCGATTGTGCTGAGGATGCCCATGGGAGTTCTCCTGTTGCCGGGATCTGAGGTGCGATGTGCCTCGAGGCTCCCGGCTTTCCTTGCTCGGGCCGGCCTCGATGGAACGGAACCTACGTGGCAACGCGGAGTGACGCTGTTTCAGGAGGAACAGTGATATCGGAAAACCAGATGCTGGAACCGTCGTTGGGCATTTGGTTAGGAGGTATGCGCGCGCAGGGTTGGTGTCGCGGCTGCGCGCAATAAAAAGTGTGATACCGACCCACCGCATCGACGCTCGAGTGGATCCTTATGT
Organism: Devosia equisanguinis; assembly: GCA_945862355.1. Lineage (GTDB taxonomy): Bacteria > Pseudomonadota > Alphaproteobacteria > Rhizobiales > Hyphomicrobiaceae > CAMDPA01. The sequence continues at coordinate 8,443 of CAMAYR010000059.1, forward strand.
GGGCCGGTATGAATCATCAGGCTTCGATCGCGGCCTTCGAGCCCGGCGGCAGGGGGGTGGGATCGACCTCGACGATGCCGTCGCGCACGCGGAGGGCAAACGTCGCGAGACGCTCGGTGAATGGAGGCGGCGCGCAGCCGTCCTCGAGACGATACTGGTAGCCGTGCCAGGGACACGTGACGAGGCCGTCGACGATGCAGCCCTCGCCCAGCGGCCCGTTCTGGTGCGCGCAGAGATTGGTGAGCGCGCCGATGCGACGGCCATTGCGAAACACGGCGATGCGCTCGCCGCTTACCGTCGCAACGATCCGCGCGGCCTTGTCCGGAATTGATTCGATTGGCCCCACGACGAGCCAGCCGTCGACAGTTGACGGCGTGCCGTGATCGAGCGCGATGCCGCAGCGGGCGGCAAGCAAATGCAGCGCTGCGACGAGCGCGAACGATCCGCCGAACAGCAGTGGCACCAGCGGGTGACGGTCGTGCTGCATCAGCCCCAAGGCAACGTGCATCGCGACGAGACCATATGCGGCATAGACCAGCATATGCAGCGCTTTCCAGACTTGTGGCGTCAGGAATGACAACCAATAGTCGTGGCTCGTCGCAACCATGAAGGCGAGGATCACGAGCGCGGCAAGGCCCAGAACCTTGAACGGAAAGCCTATGAATTTGCCGTAATCTGCCCAGGCGGTGATCTCTCCCGCCAGATTACCCAGCGCATCCTGGGCGATGTACCACTCGACCATGAAGCCGGCGTGGGCGAACGCGACGAGAAACATCAGCACGCCGAAATGGCGGCGATTGTAGAGCAGTGGCAGGAAGCGCGGATCGAGCCGGACCAGCGGACCGATGCAGAGGATCGACGTGAGCATCGTGAACGCGCAAGCACCGAACGCCTTGAGCCGCAGATCGATCCAGCCCAGGTGATCGGTCGGCGGATGGGCCGTCGCCGTGATGGTCATGTGAAGGCCGATGAACAACACGATGCTCGCAAGCAAAATCGCGTCGTAGATCACTTTCCTGCGATTCCAAGTGACCGCGACGAATCCGGCGCTCATGAGAAGTCACCCCCCCGAGACACTGGCGCGGACTGAGCAGGTGGTGGCCGCATGACGAGGGCGGTGACGAACAGTGCGCCGACGAAAACGGCGAGCACGGGCCACACGAGGCGATGGGCGTATCGATGCCTGCGGGTCATCGGCCGGCGCCCCGCGCGTGTACGATCCACCGCAGGAGCACGAGCGGCCACAGTAGAAACGCTCCTGGAATTAGCAGCACGCGCGCCCCGAGGCTTACGCGGGTCCCGGGCAAAAGGCGCGAGGCACCGAACGCTGCGAATGCGAGCGCCACAGCGGCGCCGGCCGCGAGATAGAGAAGAAAGAGTGGGAGGACGAACATATCAATAGGTCGTGTAAAAGATCCCAGTATCGGTGCCGGATGGTTCAGGTCCGGCACTGCGTCAGTCAGCCGAACACGCGCTTGAAGATCGTATCGACGTGCCGGGTGTGATAGCCCTCGTCGAACAGCGCCTCCAGCTCGGCCGCGCTCAATGCGCTCGCGACATCCTTATCCGCCTTCAGCAGAGAGAGGAAATCGCCCCCGCCGGCTGAGCCGGCATAGCCACTCATACCGCGCCAGACGGGCATCGCGTTGCGCTGGACCCAGGCATAGGAGTCCTCTCGGCTCACACCCTTCTGTGTCAGCGCGAGCAGCACACGCTGGGAATGCACCAGGCCGCCGAGGCGATCGAGGTTCCGGCGCATGTTCGCAGGGTACACGACGAGCTTCTCGACGACGCCGGCGAGCCGGGCAAGCGCGAAATCGAGCGTCACCGTCGCATCCGGCCCGATCATGCGCTCGACGGACGAGTGCGAAATGTCCCGCTCGTGCCACAGCGCGACGTTCTCCATCGCCGGCAGCGCGTAGGCGCGGACCATGCGGGCAAGGCCCGTCAGGTTTTCGGTCAGCACGGGATTGCGCTTGTGGGGCATGGCGGACGAGCCCTTCTGGCCTTCGGAGAAGAACTCCTCCGCCTCGAGCACCTCGGTGCGTTGCAGATGGCGGATCTCGATAGCGAGCCGTTCGACTGAGGATGCGATCACGCCGAGCGTGGCGAAATACATCGCGTGACGGTCGCGCGGGATCACCTGGGTCGACACCGTCTCGGGCGTCAAGCCCATCTTCTCGGCGACGTACTCCTCGACGCGCGGGTCGATGTTGGCGAAGGTGCCGACGGCGCCGGAGATCGCGCACGTCGCCACCTCCTTGCGAGCGGCCAGGAGGCGCTCGCGACCGCGGCCGAACTCGGCGTAGGCATAGGCGAGCTTGATGCCGAACGTCGTCGGCTCGGCGTGGATGCCGTGGCTGCGGCCGATCGTGACGGTGCTCTTGTGCTCGTGCGCGCGCGTTTTGAGCGCTGCCAGCACCCGGTCCATGCCGGCAAGCAGCACGTCGGCGGCGCGAACGAGTTGCACATTGAGACAAGTGTCGAGCACGTCCGACGACGTCATGCCCTGGTGAACGAAGCGCGCTTCGGGGCCGATGTGCTCGGCCAGGTGCGTCAGGAAAGCGATCACGTCGTGCTTGGTGACGCGTTCGATCTCGTCGATACGCGCCACGTCGAATTTCGCAGCCGATCCCTTTTCCCAGATCACCTTCGCCGCTTCCTTCGGCACGGTGCCGAGCTCGGCCATCGCGCTGACGGCGTGCGCCTCGATCTCGAACCAGATGCGAAAGCGCGTCTCGGGGTCCCAGATGTGCGTCATATCGGGGCGGGAGTAGCGGGGTATCATGCCATCGTCCTCGTCGGTGCAGGCGACGGCTTTGCGCATTCGGTCTCGTGCGCTCCCGGCCGCCGGGTGCTTCTATCGTCAAAAGCACATAGCACTGCAAGAGGCCGGCGTATCTGCGGTGCTTGCACATCTCCCCAGGCGCGCCAACAATTGCCGCCGCGTGCATGAGGGTTGCCCGAGCCACGGCTTTCGGGGCGGGGCTGCACCGCCGCTACTCTATCAAGCGGATCAGAATTTCGTCCTTTTCCATGAACGGACAGGACATGATGAGACGAATATCGTCGTAGTCGCGGTCGCCGCCCGGATCGACGGTGCCCGCCGCGTAAGGATCGCCGGAGCCGTTGCTGCCCTGATTTTTCGGTGGCCGGTCCTCCCAGCCGAAGTACATGAACTTGCCCGGCTGACAGGCATTCGACACCTGCGGAATGCGATTACGTTGATTGTTGCCGGGAATGGTCCCCCCGTTCAGCGGCTGTGCGCAATTGGCGTCGTCGCACAGCACCGTCTCGAGTTGATAGGGCGAGGTGCCACTGTGCTGCTCGTTGCCGCTCGCGTCCGGCTTGGCATCCGTGAACCATGTGTAGCAGGACTTGCCGGATTGGCTCAGTGCTGTACCGCGGGAGGAGTAGTTCTTCTTCCAGTTGGAAGGCGAGGTGCGACTATTGCGCGAATTGTAGAGCATGTAGCTGACGTGCTCGCCTTCCTTGGACGTCGGCATCGACAACGGGATGGTGCTGCCACCGTTGTCGGCGATGAGCACGAAATCGGAGCGGCCGAGCTTGTTCTGATTGGTGGCGAGGTCCGAGACGAAGGACAGGTTACCGCTGTAGCTCTGGTATTTCGCGCCTTCGTCGCTGGTGCGTATTCCGTTCACGTCCCAATTGGGATCATAGCAATACATCCACACCTGATTGTAGTCGGCGGCCTCATAGGAAAGGTCGATCTTCGAGGGCGGTCCCGCCACGACCTTCAGCCTGAAACCGCGCGCAACCGATCGCGTCGATGCACGCAACGTCGCCAGCGTGCCGCCGGGCATGGCGCGCAGAAACGCTGTCGGCATCTCGGCGGTAGCGATCACCTCGTAGTCGGTCGCGCTCAGCCAATTCGCATTCATCGTCGAGGCCATGCCGCCATAGCGCTTGACGTAGGTGGCATCACGGCGCAGCCCAACGCCCTAAATCCCGTGGACTTCATCCGACCAGGGTTGCATCGTCGCAGCCTCCAGATCGAGACGTGCCGCATGCAGGCAAAACCTGCCGGCTGATAGCCGGTCCAAAACGAGATATTCATACCACGTCATGCAAGCAGATGTCCTCGTTCTGGGTGCCGGCATGGTCGGCGTATCGGCGGCACTCGCCTTGCAGTCACGCGGGCGCAACGTCGTCCTGGTGGACCGCCGGCCTGCCGCGGAGGAGACCTCCTACGGCAATGCCGGGCTGATCCAGCGCGAGGGCGTCGTGCCCTACGGCTTTCCGCGCGACTGGCGCATCATTCTGAAATCAGCGCTCAACCAAACCACGCAGTCCAACCTGCATTGGGGCGCACTGCCATGGATCGCACCGTCGCTCTATCGCTATTGGCGCTACGGAACACCCGATCGAATTGAAGCAACCACTCAGGCAGCCGTCCCCCTGGTCGAGCGCTCGCTCGACGAGCACGAGGCACTGATGATGGCTGCGGACTGCGAGCATCTGGTGCGGCGGACGGGCTATCTCAAGGTGTTCCGGGATGAGGCACTTCTGGCAGCCGAGCTGGAGATCGACAAGCGTGTGCGGCGCGTGTGGGGGGTGGTCTCGGAGGCCAAGACCGAAGCCGAGCTGCGAGCGCTCGAGCCCAGCCTGCAAGGCCGTCTTGCCGGCGGCATTCTGCTTCCCCAGCCGTGGAGCGTGTCCGATCCCAGCGCGCTCGGCAAAGCCTACGCGCGGCTCTTCGTCGATCGGGGGGGCAGCTTCCTGACCGCCGATGCGAGCACGCTGGAGCGAACGGCAGATGGCTGGCAGGTGCAGCGCGTGGAAGGTGCGATCCAAGCGAAAGATGCAGTAGTGGCGTTGGGACCGTGGAGCGGCGCTTTGCTGAGTCGGCTAGGCGTGCGTCTGCCGTTCTTCGTCAAGCGCGGCTACCACATGCACTATCGGCTGGCCGGAAATTCGGCTCCCGCGCGACCGCTGATCGACGGCGATCATGGCTTCCTGCTTTCGTCGATGGCGCATGGTATCCGGCTCACGACCGGCGCCGAATTCGCACGCCATGGGGCGGCCCCGTCGCCGGTGCAGCTCGGCAAGGTCGAGCCGATTGCCCGGGCGCTGTTTCCCCTGGGCGAGCGGGTGGATACTGCGCCCTGGCTCGGCGCTCGCCCTTGCCTTCCCGACATGCTGCCGATGATCGGCGCGGTGCCGGGACATCGCGGCCTGTGGATCGACAGCGGCCACCATCACTTGGGCTTCACGCTCGGACCGGTCACGGGCCGGCTGCTCGCCGAGATGATGACGGGCGAAGCTCCGTTCACGGATCCGCGGCCCTACAGGGTCGACCGGTTCGCATGATCGCGGGCCGCTGAAGCCACGTTGCCGCGGTTTGGGCCGCCCTGCAGCCGAACCCTGTCCCATCCCGACACCCGGCTCCGGGCTCGATCTCGTGGTTGCGGTTACCGCACCTGCCACCGAAGACTGCGCGGCTTGGAGGCGGCCGGGCATTCCACCGCCAGGAGGCTGTTCGCTGGGGATGAGGAAAAAATTGCAGCAGCAATCATGCAATTAAAGGTTGAGCTTTATATTTTCACCAACCAGAGCATGCAAATCCTTTCACCACAACAGAGATCGCCGCCGGTGCGGCGTCAACCGGTGTGAAAGGTTTGCCACCATGAAATCGAACGGCCAGAAGAAGGCGGATCGGGCTCGCAAGGTCACCTCCAGGCGCGCCGCGGAGCTGCGCAGAGCGGCGGGCGAGAACCTGAGCTATCTCGCGCTCGAGAATCGGATCGCATTCGACGCGGCAGCCGCCCCCACCGTCGATCTCATCGCTGCCGACGCCGCGCCGACGGGTTCGACCGACGCCGCCGCTCTCGATACGTCGGCCGGACCGCTATCCAGCCAGCAGATCGGCCAGCTCGCGGCGGCCATCTCGACGGCAAACGAGGCGAACGGCGATACCACGGACGTGGCTGGCGCAGAAGCGGCCGAGAGTTCGATCATCGTTTTCGTCGACGGCAGGGTGCAGGACGCCAGCGTCATTGCGGCTGCCGCGCCGCCGAACGCGGAAATCGTCGTGCTCTCGCTCGACCGCGACGGCAACGAGCAGATCGCCGAGGCCCTGCGTGGACGCAGCGGCATCGATGCCATCCATATCGTCAGCCACGGTTCGAGCGGCGTGCTTAACCTAGGCAACGCGGAGTTGACCCAAGCCTCGATCGCGGGGACACATGCCGATGACCTCGCCATCATTCGCGGGTCGCTTTCCGTCGATGGCGATATTCTGATCTACGGTTGCGACGTGGCCGCCAATGCCCACGGGCAAGCGTTCGTTGAGGCTCTGGCCACAGCGACGGGCGCCGATGTTGCGGCGTCGCTCGATGCCACCGGCCATGCAGATCTCGACGGCGACTGGGTGCTGGAGACGACCACTGGCAGCATCGAGGCCACTGGCATCTTCGCGGCGGATTACGATGGCCTTTTGGCGCCGCTGACGATCACGCCTGCGGGAACGGGCGGCATCAATGCCGCGGCAATCGCGCAGCAGCTCCTGGGCTCGAATGTCACGGTGCAGAGCGCGCCCCTCTACGGTCAGCCCTATCAGGCTGGCGTCTTCTCGGGCGCAACCGGATACTCTCCGAGTTGGCTCGCCTTCGATTCGGGCGTCGGTTCTCGACCGGCCACGCCAATTTGCCGACATCGAACTCGGCCGACAGCTATTCCGCAGGCCTGACGACCTTCGGCGTCGGTGGCCACCCCGACTTTGCCGCCATAGGTGGCAACTCCTCGCACAACGCGTCCTACATCGACATCACCTTCATTCCCGACAACGACCGTATCGCGATCCAATTCGTGTTTGGCTCGGACGAATACAATGAGTTCGTTTATAGCGGCGTTGCCGATGCCATGGCAGTCTGGGTCAATGGCACCAACATCGCGGTCACACCCACCGGTGCCCCGATTGGTGTGGATACGATCAACCAAGCCGGCACATATTCGCCCGATTTCGGTGTGCCTGGCCCATCCGCGGCACCTTCGCTTTTCGTCAACAACGACCTCGATAATGGCGGCGGTGGGTTCGCCACCGAAATGGATGGTTTCACCCGCACGCTCGGTGCGACCATTTCGGTTGCCCCGGGCGTCGACAACACGATCCGCATTGGCATTTCCGACATTGGCGATGGCGTGTGGGACAGCTGGCTCTTGGTCAAGGCCGACAGCGTACAATCCAACCTGATCGCGCAGAACGACAGCGTCGGCACGACACTCAACACCCCCGTCACGTTCGATGTTCTGGCCAACGACATCGACTTCGATGGCGATGCCAAGACGATCATAAACATCGCTGACCAGCCGATCGCGCTGGGACAGACGATCACGCTGGCGAGTGGCGCGACTGTGACGCTCAACGCCGACCTGACACTGACAGTGACACCGGCACTCAATTCGTCGACCGCTGAGCTGTTTACCTACACGATCACTGACGGCAACGGGAATACGGCCACCGCTTACGCGACGGTCAACATCGTCGCGGGCACGCCGCCCACCCTCGACCTCGACGCTTCCGCGCCCGGCACCGGCTTCACGACCACGTACACTGCCGGCGGTAGCAGCATTGCCATCGCCCATGTCGATGCCATCGTTACGGGTTCAAACAACATCGCGCGCGCCACGATCAGCCTCGGTGGATCGTTCGCGGGCGACCAGCTGATAGTGGGCACACTGCCGGCCGGCGTGACCGTCCATTCCTCATCGACGGCGACCAGCATCGTACTCGTCGGCAACGTAACGCCGGCGACGATGGCAACCGCGATCAAGGCGGTGAGCTTCTCGAACTCGAGCGGCTCGCCCGACACCAGCGACCGTACGATCTCGGTCCAGGTCTCCGACGCCACCGGTCTGTCCTCGGCGATCGCCAGTACGACGATCGACGTCGTGATCCCGAACGTCGCGCCGGTTGCCGTCAATGACGGCCCCGTCACGGTCGTGCCCGGCGTTTCGACCAGTATCGCGGTGCTCGGCAACGACACGGATGCCGAGGGCAACCCGCTGTCGGTCAGCCAGATCAACGGCACGGCTATCGCGGTCGGCGGCAGCGTCACGTTGGCAACAGGCACCGTCGTCACGCGCAATGCTGACGGCACGCTCGGCGTCGTCATGGGGCGGGGGTCCAACGATGCGGAGGCCTTCACCTATCAGATCTCTGACGGCAACGGCGGCACTTCGACCGCGATCGTCACGCTGGCCCGCGATACCGATGGTGACGGCGTCCCCAATGCCATCGACATCGACGACGACAATGATGGTATACTTGATACGGTGGAGCAGGGTAGGCCGGCACTGTCGGGTGGCACCATCAATATTTCCGAAGTCATGTCGGTCTCCGGAAATGCCAGTTACGATCCGTCGTTCCTCAATCAGATCCAGCTGACGCCGGACGCCAACAACCAAGCCGGCACGGCGCAATCCCAGTACAAGATCGACCTGTCGCAGGATTTTACGTTTGACTTCGATCTCTTCTTCGGAGTCAACAACGATGCGAATCTCGGAGATGGCAATCCGTTTGGCGGTTTTGGCTATCCGCTCGGCGGCGCCGACGGCATTGCCTTCATCCTGCACAACGACCCGGCCGGAACGGCAGCCGTCGGCATAGCAGGCGCCAGCATGGGCGCAGGCGGCATCCAGAACGGCCTCGCGGTCGAGTTCGATACGTTCGACAATACACTGTTTGGTGGCAACGAGGGCGCGATTGGCGGCACCAGCCTGCCGGCTGGCCTCAACAAGTTCGATCATACAGCGGTCTGGGACACCGATGCCGGAGGTACTGGCGATCCGTTCAGCAACATTGGCGACACTCCGGTCACCGTAATTGGCGCCGGCGGCAACATCGAGGACGGCACCTTCCACAATGTCAGCATAAGCTGGGATGCAACGACCCAGACGCTGAGCTGGACGTTTGACGGTGTTGCCGTCGGTTCCCTGCAGGAGGATATCGTCACGACCCGCCTCGGTGGTGATGCAACTACCTTTTTCGGACTTTCCGCCTCGACTGGCGGCCTGCGCAACGAGCACGCATTGCAGTTGAACAGTTTTGAAGGCCAGCTCGTTGTCACGCCGCCTTTCGTCGACAGCGACGGTGACGGTCTCGCCAACTACCTCGATCTCGACTCCGACAATGACGGCATCACCGGCAACATCGAAGCCCAGACGACAGCGGGCTACATCGCGCCATCGGGTATCGACAGCAACGGCGATGGTCTCGATGACGCCTATGATGTCAATACGCCAACCGGACTGGCCGCTGGCGCCATTGGCATTGGGCTGGCACCGGTCGATACCGATGGTGACGGCACGGTGGATGTTCTCGACACCGACAGCGACAACGACGGCCTTATCGACAATGCCGAAAACGGCCTCGGGCAGGCGGAAATCGCCAACGGCACATTGTCCGACGCGACCACTGACGCTGATGGCGACGGCCAGTTCGACCAGTATGAGACCGCCATCGACGGCAATGCCAATGATGGCTTTGTGGTCAATGAGGGCGTAACACCACTGCCTGCCACGTCAACGGGCTATCTCCCTGATGATGGTGACACCACCACCGGCGCTATTGTGCCGATGACGAAAGATCTGAACTACAGAGATGCGATAACGGACAACTATTCGCCGGTCGCCACCGCCTCGACCTCGTCGGGTGACGAAGATGCGGCCAGCATCGCGGTCGATCTGACCGGCACCGACATCGACGGCACGGTCGCATCCGTGACCGTGACCACGCTGCCGCCCGCCGCCGAAGGCGTGCTGTTTTACGCCGACGGCGTAACGCCCGTCTCGACCTCGACACCGCTGACGGCTGCGGAAGCAGCGACCCTGGTGTTCGTGCCAGCGGCCAACTTCAACGGCGACGTGACTATCTCGTTCACGGTCACCGACGATGACGGCGCGGTCTCCGCTCCGGCGAGCGAGGTGATCACCGTCGATGACGTGAACGACGCGCCCGTCGCGGCGGCCGACACCAACGCCGGAACCGAGCAACAGACGCTCTCGGGCAACCTGATCGCCGGCATTGTCACGGCGGGCAGCGGTGCAGGCGGACCCGACACCGATGTCGACGGTGGACCGCTCGTCGTCTCGGCACTCAGTCTCGGCAGCGTCGGCAGCCCCATCGTCCTCACGCACGGCACGCTGACGATACAGTCGAACGGCAGCTACACGTTCCTGCCGAACGCCACCGCCAACGCGCTAGACCAAGGCCAGGTCGTCACGGAGCAGATCACGTACACCGTCTCCGACGGCAACGGCGGCACCGCGCAGGCGACGCTGACCTTGACGCTCAGCGGCCAGAACGACGCGCCTTTCCAGGCACTCGCCATTCTCCAGACCAATACCACCGATGGTGCAAGCGTATCCTTCCCGACGTTCGGCGCCTTCCACGACCCGGACGGCGAGACACTGACCTACGCCCTGTCGCCGACCGCGCCGGCATGGCTCGCGATCAACCCAGCGACGGGTGTTGTCAGCGGCACGCCGCCGGCCGATGCATCGCAGGGGGGCTCGCTGTCGAACGGCTCCTACACCTTTGCCGTCATCGCGACCGATCCCCACGGTGCATCGACCTCGGCCAACGCGACGGTGATCGTCACCAACCTCGCCCCCGTGGCGAACGACGATGCGGCGACGCTCAGTGAGGACGACGCGTCGGTCTCCGGCAACGTCATCACGGATGCCGTCACCGGCGACGCCGACACCGCGCCTGACGCCGATCCGCTGAACGTCATCCCCGACGTGGCGACGACCGACGGCGCGACACCGGCGCCCGTGAACGTCGGCAGCTACATCGTCGATCCCGACGGCGAGCCGCTGACCTTCACCGCGACCGGCCTGCCGCCGGGCATGGCGATCGACCCCACGACCGGCATCATCTCAGGCACGCTGCCCGCCGACGCCAGCCTGGCCGGCCCGTACACGGTCACCGTGACGGCCACCGATCCCGACGGCGCCAGCGTCGAGACCACCGTCACCTACGCCGTCACCAACCTCGCCCCCGTGGCGAACGACGATGCGGCCAGCGTGGACCGCGGCCAGCCCGTCACGATCGAGGTATTGGCGAATGACAGGGACGGCGGCACAGACACCGATCCGCTGACGGTGGTGGAGGCCACCGCTGAGCACGGCACTGTTACGATCAACCAGGACGGCACCATAACCTACGTCCCGAGACTGGGATACGAAGGCGCCGACACGATTACCTATCGAATCAGCGATGGAGACGGTGGCTTCGCGATTGCCCGGGTTGTTTTGAACGTGACGGCCGATCCTGGCACGCCGCTCACGACGGGCCCGGAACTTGGCGCACCTACTCAAACTGCCGTCGTTCTCCCCGAGCAGATCTCGGCCGACGGAAACGTTGTCGACGCCGTGGTCCAAATCCGCCAACTCGAGCATGGCAATGGACTGGGCAGCGATCGGCTCGGCGACGAACGCTTCGAGATCCGTAGCCTCAGCAGTTTCTCGCTGAAGCTCGACAGCGGAGCCCGGGACATCGTCACCGTGGAGACATTCATCCGCCAGCAGACGCTGATCATCAAGCTGGCAACCGACAGGGCCCATGGGCATCTCGAAGTCACCGAGTGGAAGGTACAGCGTGCCGACGGCCGGCCGATGCCGGAATGGCTCGGGTTCTCCGGCGACGACCTCGTCATGGGCGAGCGGCCCGTCGACGCGGAGCGTATCGACCTTCGCGTGACGGCCATCCTCGCCGATGGTCGGGAGGTCTCCTACGAGGTGAGGATCAATGCCGTGACAGGCGAGATCCAACCGCTCGGCGTCGGCAAGCGGGCCGCACTGCCGATGCCTTTCTGGGAGCAGATCCGCGCCGAGCGGATGCTGACGCCAGACGAGATCGCGCCGCTCGCCCGCGTGCTGATGGCGGCGGAGTAGACGGACGCTCGATCGCGGGGTGTCGAATGACGCGCTGCGCCCACCGTGCCCGCAAGGCCCTGCACCACCGCGTGCGGGGCCTTGTGGCCTTTGTTGATTTCGCCGATCGTCAACTGAGATCGTCGCGCTTGCGACCTTCCCGCAGCCGCGACGGCCCCGAAGAGCGGCGTTCGCGTGCTTTTCGAGCGATCGCCCTTACTTTGTCGCGCGCCTTGCCGGCGAGCGGAAGCGCCTTCTCGCGCAGGTCGACGTAGCGCTCGTAGCCCAGGCCCGCCCATGCGCGCGAGGTTGCAACGAGGCGCTCGTCGAGATTGTTGCTGCGCCCTTCCAGCGCCACTGTGATGGTCCCACGCCGGGCGAAGGCGTTGATCCAAGGTATTATGCAGATCAGGGCTGCGGCGATGAACGCCAGTTGCAGGCCGATACTGTCCGCAGCCCAGCCGATGACGATGGCGCCGATGAACGGGGCGCCGCGGTAGATCATCGTGTAGAGCGACATCACCCGCGCGCGGATCTTGTCGTCGACGGCGGTCTGGACGAGGGCCTGCGTGCTTGTCGACAACATCGTCAGCGACGCCCCCCAGAGGATGCCGAACAGCACGCCGAGCCACAGCCAATTCGTCAGCGAGAACAGGATCGTCGCGACGATATTCAAGAGAAACGCCAAAAACAGCGCCAGTGTGAGCCCGCTGGTTCGAGCGTAGGCGGCGATGAAAGCTGCGGAGACCATGGCGCCGACCCCCATTCCGGCAGTCAGCCAGCCGAGCCCCTGCGGCCCGGATGCGAACACCGTGTCGGCAAAACCCGGCAGCAGATCCTGCAGAGGCCGTATCCAAATGGCTCCGATCGCCATGAGCAAGAACACCGGCCCGATGCCGGGATGCCGCCGGACGTAGGCGAGCCCTTCGCCGATGTCGGCCAACATGCCTACACGGCTGTGGCCGGTACGACCGGTGAAGTCCAGCCGCATCGCGTACATGCCGGCGATGTAGAATAGGATGCCGACGGCATTGATCGCGAACGTGTAGCCGACGCCGGAAATCGCGATGACGTAGCCTGCGAGTGCAGGACCGATGAAGCGCGCGGCATTGTAGATGGCGCTGTCGGTCGCCAGTGCAGTCGGAATGACCTCCTTCGGTACCGTATTGGGTATGATGGTATGCCGCGAGATGGCGTTGAAAGGATGCACGCAACCCAGCACCAGCGACAGGGCGAGCAGTATCCAGATGTTCATGAGGCCGGCGAAGGTGAGCGCGGCAAGAATTGCGGCGATGACGAGGCTCGCCGCCTGGGCCCACTTCTGCACCGTGATGGGGTTCGATCTCTCCGTGAACGCGCCTACGAACGGCGCCATCACCATCATCGGTGCATAGTCGACGGCAACGATGAGACCGACCCACGTATTGCTTTTCGTCAACTCCCAGGCGAGCCAAAGCGTGCCTATCCGCTGCATCCAAAGCGTGATGAGCGCCGGCGTCATGCCGCCCATGAAGCAGGCGTAGTTGCGATGCGACCAGACGCGGAGCATCGGTCGCAAGGCTTCGGGTATCTGCATTCATCCTCCCCGCGGCTGTCCACTCTGCGAGCGGTGTGCGGTAAACTACTTATTATAGCGCGCAAACAGCGCCTGTGTGTTGCCCCATGTGCGCCTGTCGACTTCTTCGAAGCCGGGCGGCAGCGCGAGCACCACCCCTTCGCGCTCCTCCAGCACGACCACCGCACCCTGCACCAGCCAGCCACCATCGGCTGCGGCTGCGAGCGCTTTCTCGCCGAGGCCTTGGCCGTAGGGCGGGTCGCATAGAACCAGATCGAACGCATCGGCACGACCGGCTGGCCCCAGGCTCGTCGCGTCACGCCGGAAGATGCGCGTGACGCCCGTCAGACCGAAGGCCTCGATGCCCTGCCGGATGAGACCGCGCGCGTCGGCGTCCTGCTCCACGAAAAGGCAGAAGGCTGCCCCGCGCGACATCGCTTCGAGACCCAGCGCGCCAGTGCCCGCAAACAGGTCCAGCGCGCGCGCGCCCTCGATCTGGAAACCTTCGACGCTGTGCGCCAGGATGTTGAACACGGCCTCGCGCACGCGATCGGAGGTTGGACGCAGCCCATCATGGGAGGGGGCAGCGATTGCGCGCCCGCGAAACTTGCCTGCGACGATCCTCATGGCTTGTCCGGTGACGCCTTCTTCCTCGGCTTGGACGTGTCGGGCTTCAGGTTCTGCGGCTCGGTGCCTTCGATCAAGCCGAGATCGCGCGAGATGGAAAGACCAAGCTGATCGCGCAGCGTGCGCCGCCGCACCCGATCGACCTCACCGGGCGGCAGATCGAGCAACTGGAACGGAC
>CAMAYR010000060.1 GCA_945862355.1 Devosia equisanguinis
GTCGTGTCGGTGTCCGACTGCACGATCTCGAAGCTTCGCATCCCATCACCTGCCGAGTGAGCCGCCCTCGACAAGAGAAATAGCTGATTCGCAAACCAACCCAGACCCTTACGCCATCACCACCGGATCGGAGTTACGGAAGCAGGTAGCTGAGATCGAAGTGCCGCGACCAGTTGCCGGTCTTTGTAAACTGGGTCAATTCTCTTCATTATATGCCCCTCCTTCGCTGCTTGCTGACATTCGAGCATAAGGGCATAAGGCGCACAAGTATGGTTCGGCGAGCCTGTCGAGCCGGAGGGCGGGCGGAGAGACTGTGTCGACTTCCCCTTTGGGTCAGTCTCGCCGACGACCGCGCTGGCGAGCGGCGGAAGCGAGGCGGTTCGAAGCGGACGCGGTCCGGCGGCTCGCATGAGCGGTGGATTGCGCGCTGACGCGCTGATCCACCCTACGCCTACCCGCCAAACGGCATCCGCCGTTCCACGAACATCTTGCTGACGAGGGAGAACACCAGCTCGCCGTGCTGGTTCAAGCCTTCGTTCTGGAACAGCACCAGGCCGGTCTGCGGGCGGGATCGGGAATCGCGCTTTTTGATGATGCGGGTCGTGAAGCGGATGGTGTCGTTCACGAACACCGGCTTCACCCACTTCAGCTTCTCGAAGCCCGGCGAGGGGCCGTACCTCGCGGGGCGCTCGCCGCGATAGCGCATCATGTCGGCCTCGCGGTTGCGCTCGTCGATCAGCATGCGCAGCCACACGGATGTCGTCTGCCAGCCGCTGGCGGTCATCGCGCCGTAGATCGAGCGGCGGCCGGCCTCCTCGTCGAGGTGGAACTCCTGCGGATCGTACTCGCTGGCGAAGGCGACGATGGCCTCGCGGGTGAAGGTGTAGACGCCCAGCTCGTGGGTGACGTCGGGCACGATGTCCTCGAAGTACAGGCTCATGCCGCACCTCCCACGTTCGTCGGGTTCACGATGCGCCGGAAGGCCTTCATGTCCCAGGTCATCACGATCTCGCCGTGCTGGTTCAGCATCTCCAGCGTGCCTTGAACGAGGCCGACGCCGGGCTTGGACTTCAGCTCGCGCTTCTCGAGCACATGGCAGCGGGCGGTGAGCTCGTCGCCGGGGAAGACGGGCTTCAGGAAGCGGACCTCGTCGAGGCCCGGCGAGCCGAGCGCGTTGGCGCCGCCGATCAGGTCGTCGGCGAGCATCCGCATCATGATGCAGCAAGTGTGGTAGCCCGAGGCGATGAGACGGCCGACGTTGCTGTCCCGGGCGGTCTCCTCGGAGAGGTGGAACGGCTGGGGATCGAAGGCGCGGGCGTAACGGACGATGTCGGCCTTCGTGACCGTCTTGTGGCCGAAGGGTACGGTCTGGCCGGCCACGAAGTCGTGGTACTCAAGGCATCGTTGGGGTTGCTGCAACTCGGGCGTGGTCATCATCGGCTCTCCGGCGTGCGAGGGTTGCTCTTAACGCCCCAAGGCCTGATTTGTGAAGTGTGCCTTGTGAAGTGTGGCTGGGCGTCATCGCGATTTGACGATGATTTGATGCCTTGTCGGCGGCGGGGGCACGGCCATATGGTGCGGCCAACCGGCAACTGGCCGGGTTCTGCCGATCCGCTGAGAGGTTCCCATATGTCGACACGCCAGGATGGAGCGCCCAGTCCGACCATCCGTTCGCGGGCCGACCTCGTGGCGTGGATCGCGGCTGGCGAGAAGCCGAAAGAGCGCTGGCTCATCGGAACAGAGCACGAGAAATTTCCATTCTATATCAACGACCATAGTCCGGTTCCCTATGCGGGTGCGCGTGGCATTCGCGCCTTGATGGAGCAGATGATCGCCCGGTTCGGCTGGCAAGCGATCATGGAGGGCGACAACATCATCGCTCTGCGGCGGCCGGACGGAGAGGGCATCGCCACGGTGTCGCTCGAGCCGGGTGGGCAGTTCGAGCTTTCGGGCGCGCCGCTGACGAGCGTTCACGAGACGGCGGCGGAAACGGCAAAGCACCTCGCCGAGGTGCGTGAGGCTGGTGGAGCGCTGGGCATCGGCTTCCTGGGTCTCGGCTTTGCACCGACGTTGAAGCTTGCCGACGCGCCGCGGATGCCCAAGCAGCGCTACGGGGTGATGACCGGCTACATGCCGAAGGTCGGCACTCGTGGCCTGGATATGATGTACCGGACCTGCACGATCCAGGTGAACCTCGACTTCGCGAGCGAGGCGGACATGGTCAAGAAGTTGCGCGTCTCGCTGGCGTTGCAGCCGGTGGCGACGGCGCTGTTTGCTTCCTCGCCTTTCACGGATGGTCGACCCAACGGTTTCAAGTCAGCGCGCTCGGAGGTGTGGCGGCACACCGACGCCAACCGCACGGGGATGCTGCCGTTCGCGTTCGAGGACGGCATGGGCTACCAGAGCTACGTCGACTATGCGCTCGATGTGCCGATGTATTTCGTCTATCGCGATGGCAAATACATCGACGCGGCCGGCGCCTCGTTCCGGCACTTCATGGACGGCAAGCTGGCGCAGATGCCCGGCCAGCGGCCTACGATCGACGACTGGTCGGATCACCTGACGACGCTTTTCCCCGAGGTGCGGCTGAAGCGGTTCCTGGAGATGCGCGGGGCGGACGGCGGGCGGGCGCGGCGGATCGTTGCGCTGCCGGCGTTCTGGGTGGGGCTGCTCTACGACGATGCCGCCCTCGATGCGGCATGGGATCTCGTCAAGGACTGGACCAGGGAGGAGCGGCAGCGGCTGCGCGACGAGGTGCCGAGGCTCGGGCTCGAGACGCCGGTGCGAGGGGGGAAGCTCCTCGACGTGGCGCGGGAAGCTGCGCGGATCTCGCGGGGCGGGCTTGCTGCCCGCGCAAACCTCGACGAGAGCGGGCGCGACGAGACGATCCATCTTGCGTTCGTAGAGGAGACGCTGGCCAGGGGGCGCTCTTCTGCCGACGATCTGATGGCGCTCTATGAAGGTGCCTGGGAGCGCGACATCGGACGCGTATTCGACGCTGACGCCGCAGCCTTCTGAACGGTAAAGGGCCCGCAGCGGGCCCACCGCACATCAGGTCGGCAGTTGGCAGGCAGCCGCGAACCCGGTTAGACGTGGGCTGATACTGCCGATCCTTCCTGTCATGCTACGGTCCGGGCACATGGAAACTCTTCTCATCGAATGGGCGAGCCTGCTGTTGCGCTGGCTGCACATGATCTCGGGCATGGCGTGGATCGGCGCATCGTTCTACTTCATGCACATCGACGCGGCGATAAAGCCCGTTGCCGACATCCCGAAGGGCGGGGAGGCCTGGGAGGTACATGGTGGCGGTTTCTATCAGGTGCGCAAGTGGCTGGTGGCGCCGGACAAGCTGCCGCCCGATCTGATCTGGCACAAGTGGGAGGCCTATACGACCTGGGTGACCGGGTTCTTCCTGCTGATGACCATCTACTACCTCGGCGCGGATCTCTATCTGATCGATCCTGCGGTGCGGCAGATGTCGCCGATGGTGGCGGGAGCGATCGGGTGCGGCGCATTGGCGGTGGGCTGGGTCGTGTACGATCTGCTCTGCCGGTCGTCGCTCAGCAAGAACGAGATGGCGCTGGGCGCCGTCCTGTTCGTGCTCGTCGTCGCGATGGCGTGGGGCTTCCAGCAGGTGTTCTCCGGCCGAGGCGCCTTGTTGCATACAGGCTCGGTGCTGGCGACGATCATGTCAGCCAACGTGCTGCTCGTCATCATCCCGAACCAGGCCAAGGTGATCCAGGATCTGACCGCTGGCCGCGCGCCGGACCCGCATCTGGGCTACATCGGCAAGGTGCGCTCGACGCACAATAATTACATCACGCTGCCGGTGGTGTTCATGATGATCTCGGGACACTACCCGATGACCTTCTCGACGCCCTACGCCTGGTTGATCGTGGCGCTCGTGCTGATCGCGGGGGCGTTCATCCGCTGGTTCTACAATATGCGCCATTCGGGTCGCGGCAGTCCTTGGTGGGCGTGGGGCGTCGCGGCGGCGGCGATCCTGGCGACGATCTGGATCACGATCATTTCGACGCCGGCCGCGCGGGAGCGGCTGGGGTGGAAGCCGTTGCAGGAGGCGAAGGTCGAGGTGGCGACGGCTGCCGTCAAGGTGCCTGCGGCGGTCGACGACATCCTCATCTCGCGCTGCTCCATGTGCCACGCGAAGCAGCCCGTCTGGAGCGGCATCGTGCATCCACCGAAAGGCATCAGTCTGGAAACGCCGGCCGACATGGCCCGCTACAAGGCTGCGATCAACCTGCACTCGGTACTGACGCACTCGATGCCGCCCAACAACATCACAGATATGACAGCGGATGAGCGGCGTGTGCTGGCGACATGGATCGCCGGGCGCAGTTGAGATCGGCGGGGCGGGCGGAGCCGGATCGGGCGCCTCAGCTGCCGCGGTAGGTCGAATAGGACCACGGCGAGACGAGTAGAGGTACGTGATAGTTGCCGTCGGGCTCGGCAATGGTGAAGCGGAGCGGCACGCTGGACAAAAACGGCGGGGCGGCGGTGGTCACGCCGCGGGCGCCGAAATAGGCCGCGACGTCGAACACCAGCTCATAGGTTCCGACGACGAATGTGCCGTCGACGAGGAGCGGCGCGTCGGTGCGGCCGTCATTGTTCGTGAAGACCGATTTGAGCAGAGATCGCGCGCCGCTGCCGTCGATCAGAAAGAGTTCGACCTTCATCCCCGCGGCCGGCCGGCCATTGGCGGTGTCGAGCACGTGCGTCGAAAGACGGCCCATGTCGGCCTCCGAGGGATACTTCAGTCGCTCATACCGGCCTACCGAGGGATTGACTCGAGCGTCGAGGCGGTGGGCCGGTATCACACTTTTGCTTGCGCGCAGCCGCCACAACGACCCTGCGCGCGTGCTACCTCCCAGCTCAGGTCGACCTCGGGTCGAACCTTCGGTTGCTCGGTATCACTTGTCTTCGAGATGAGCTTCGCGGCGCTGAAAAAGCCTGTCGTCGGCGTAGCCCATCGCCTCGGGCTTGCCGCGGCCCAGCATGACCTGGAAGTAGACCGGCCCAAGCGAGTTGTTGTCGTACCCGTGGATCACGCCCGCCGGGCAGGATATGCACTCCCAGGGACCGAGACGGGTAGAGATGCGGCGGCCGTCCTCGTCCTCGACGAACACGTCGAGGAAGCCCTGCAGGACGAAGAAGCACTCCTCGACCTCGTGGGTATGGGCGGCGTTGCCCTGGCCGGGCTCGACGTACATGATCGAAAGCGTGAAGTTGCCGGCGGGGATGACACTGGGATCATCGTGCTTACCGGAGCCGCCGGCGCCAATGAAGCGGTGCTGGGCCCGCTTCCAGCCTTCGATCTTGGCGTCCTCGAACGCGGCCCAGTCCGGCTTCTTCTCCCGGAAGCGGCCGGTATAACGCTGCATGACATCCTCGAGGGGGACGTCGACGAGATGCGGTGGGCGGGGGTGGCGCGCGACGCTCATTGGGTCGTTCCTTGCTTCAGCTTACCAACATGAAATTGGTATCGCCACGATCTGGTGCCTGCAAGGGTCAAGCGCCTCATGCCGCAGCGAGGCCCGTTTCTCTGCAAGTCTCGTCTGCAAGTGGGGCGGGTTGTCGTCAGTCTCGTTGCTGGGTATGCGGTGGTTGCTCGGTGGCCATCTTGTTGGCCCAATGTGAGTGGGCGTGAGGATGCCAGATCACGCCTTCCGCTGTCGAAGGGAAAAGGGATGCCGCTGGAGGCTTGGATCTTTGCGCTTTCGGCTGCGTTTCTGTTCGGCCTTTCGCTCAATCTGGCCCAACTCGGGTTGCGGCACATGCCGGTGGCGCTGGGCTCCATGATCTCGATCCCGACAGCGGCAACGCTGTTCTGGCTTAGTTCTCCGTGGACGGCCGACTTTTCGGGGTGGAGGAACGACGCGGCCCTGCTGTTCCTACTGGTGGGGCTGTTCTATCCTGCGGCGGTGACGATCCTGACGTTCGAGGCGACACGATATCTCGGGCCGAATGTCACTGCCGCGCTCGGCAATCTAGCGCCAGTGATCGCGGTCATCGCAGGGATCATTTGGCTGGGAGAGACGCTGGGTGTCCTGCAGTTCGCCGGGGTGGCGGTCCTGTTCGTCGGTGTGACCTTGATGACGACGAACCGGAACTGGGGCGATGCGGCCTGGCCGATGTGGGCGCTGGCACTACCGCTCACGGCATCACTGCTCAGGGGCCTGGCGCAGCCGCTGCTCAAGATCGGTTTCGGCTGGTGGCACAATCCGCGCGTGGCGACGTTGCTGTGCTATGTGTCGTCGGCGACTGTGGTGATCGTGGTGGGGCTCGTGCGCAAGCGGTCGAGCGCGGCGCAGTTCACGCCGAAGGGCGTGGCCTGGTTCATGCTGGTCGGCGTCGGCAACGGGCTGGCGACATGGCTCGGCATCGAGGCCGTGGCGCGCGGGCCGGTATCGCTCGTTACGCCAGTGGTGGCGAGCTATCCGTTGTTCACGCTGGCGATCGGCAGCGTTGTGCTGCGACGCGTCAAGGTCTCCCGCGATCAGGCGATCGGCGTTGCGCTGGCCGCGATCGGCGTTATGGCGCTGGTGCCGG
The DNA here is from genome assembly GCA_945862355.1 of Devosia equisanguinis. Taxonomy (GTDB): domain Bacteria; phylum Pseudomonadota; class Alphaproteobacteria; order Rhizobiales; family Hyphomicrobiaceae; genus CAMDPA01. The sequence continues at coordinate 6,568 of CAMAYR010000060.1, forward strand.
GATAGGCTGGTGCTTCAGCGCACACGCCGCGGGTTCATATAGAGATCGGCTTCCTGGCGCTGGAGCTTGGGCACCAACATGCCGCGGCCGACATCGCGGGCGAGGCGCGCGACGTGTTTGCGGCAGCCCCGGTTGAAGACGAGCATGCCGACGAACATCTTAAGCACATGCATCAGCTGCTTGTCTGCGTGCTGGCGCAACACCTTGCACTTCCACTTGCCGCCGAGCGACAGAAGCTTGCCGTCCAGCACGGCGATCTTATTGCCCATCGCGTCGAAAAGCGAATAGTCGCGTCCGATCGAAGTGTAGAGATCCTGGCGCAGACGGTAGAAGCGGATGTCGCCGCCCTCCATCAGGAAGAACGAGAAGTTCTCGGCCATCAGCGGCCACTTGTTGGCCGAGCGCGACACATAGACGACCTGATCGCTGTCGTTGGTGTTGATGGCGAAGGTCTGGACGGCGAGGCCGCGCGCGCCCACCGTTTCCTGGACGCTGCGGGCAAGCATCAGATCCATCGTGGCACGCCAATTCAGCTTCTCGCCGAACATCTTGAGCACGAGCCGGCGCTCGAAGCCTTCCTGCTTCTTCCAGAGCTGCTCGCGGTAAGCGAGAAGCCCCGTGCGCTCGCCGTTCTCCTTCACCTCGGCGTAGACATCCATATCCTGGGTGAACTGGCGCGACTTGGCCTTGTTGCGCTGGTGCTTGTAGATGCCGAACTCGACCGTATTGATGTCCGTGATCCAGACATTGACCTCGAAGCGGTGCCACTTGTCCTTGCCCGCCTTGGCATCGACCTCTGCCTTGGGGGCTTCGACGATCTCGCCGGTTCCGGCACGGCCAAGCACCTCATCGCGCGCATCAGCAGCGGCGTCGTCGCCCGCGTTCTGGGCTTCGCGGAGGATTTTCGGTGAAATCGGCGTGGCGTCCTGGGCCATTATTGCACCCTCTGCGAGGCGGAACGCGCACAATTGGACAGCGAATCAGTCGGGAAAGACTAGCATCGCTCGCTGTGGATAAAGCGGGGCACGTGAGGGGCGTCGGTCAGGCGAGGCTCGAGCGCACCAAGGGTGCGGTATTCAACGAGGTGAGGCGGGGATGCCACATCAAAACATCTCGAAGTACTCGCGGTGCTCCCAGTCGGTGACCTCGGCGTCGAAGCGGGCGACCTCGGCCTGTTTGATGGCGAGCAGATAGTCGATGAACGTGGCACCCATGCGCTCTCGGAAAAAATCGTCGTCGCGCAGGACGGTGATCGCCTCGGCGAGGCTCTTGGGGAGCGGAGGAGCTGGGGTGTCATAGGGGCGGTCCGCCGGCGGGCCCGGATCCAGGCGGCGCTCGATGCCGTCGAGGCCGGCGTAGAGCTGCGAGGCGAGATAGAGGTAGGGGTTGGCCGCCGGCTCGCCGATGCGGTTTTCGATCCGCGTGGCCGGATCGTCGCGGCCGGACAGCACGCGCAGCATCGCGCCGCGGTTGTCGCGGGACCACAGCGCGCGGTCGGGTGCCAGCGAGTTGGTCCGAAAGCGCCTGTAGCCGTTGATCGTCGGCGTCGTGAACAGCGTCGCCGCGCGGGCGTGCGCGACGAGACCGCCTAGGAAATGGCGGCCAGCGGCAGAGAGGTGCTCGCCGTCCCCGGCCGGCATGAATGCGTTGGCGCCCGTCGCAGTGTCGATCAGCGATTGATGCAGGTGCCAGCCGGACGACATGACATTGGGAATGCGAGGCCGGCACATGAACGTCGCATGCAGGCCGTTCCTGCTGCAGATCTGCTTCACGGCACTACGGAACAGCACCATCGTGTCGGCCGCTGCCATACCGTCCATTGCCTGGAAGGTGAACTCGCACTGGCTCGGGCCGTATTCACATTCGACAGAGCGGACGGGCAGGCCGAGCTCGACCAGCTGGCGACGGATGAGGGAGAGGGCGGGCTCGAGCTGATCGAAGCGAAGCTCAGAGAGGTACTGATAGCCGGTCGTGAGCAGGGTTACTTCCGGCGGTGCGCCGGGCTGGCCGGAATCCTCGGGCGCGATGGCGTTGCGAACGGTCTTGAATACATGCAGCTCCACCTCGAGGCCGGCGACGTAGCCGTAGCCCAACGCGTGCAGTCGCTCCAGCGCCCTGGCGAGGACGTAGCGACTGGCGAGCGGTACGGGCATACCATCGCCCGCGTAGAGGTCCGCGAGCAGCCAGCCCGTGCGATCGGCCCACGGCAGAATGCTGAACGTCGATGGGTCTGGCACCATCAACAGGTCGCCGGCACCCTCGAAGGCGCCGAGGCCGAAAGCGCCGCCTGCGCTCCAGATCGGCAACACGGTCTTGTTGGAGGTGTCCTTGGCGAGCAGCGAGGATGTGATCGAAACGCCGGTACGCAGCAGCTTGACGGCATCGCCAGCGACGACGGTTTTGCCGCGCATGAGGCCGTGCTGGTCCGGGAATCCGATGCGGACCACCTCCAGGGCGTGGCTTTCGATCAGGTGCGCAATTCGCTCGGCAGCCTCCTGGCGCTCGGGCGACCAAAGTCCATGGCGTTCGGCAAAGGTCATCGGGAGCGGTGAGCGGTGAGGAGGGTGAGGGGAGCAGCAAGGGGCATCGTAGCTGCCTCGCGCGTCGTTTACCAATTGCATTCGCCCATCTTCCTTTCGCCGGGCTCGCATTCGCGGGTCCCTTGCGCGACGCTGCCCCAGCCGGTATCCCCGGCCTGAAGCTTCCGAGGGAAACCAGCAATATGAGCGACGACGAGGAATTCCAGGGCGGTCGCGTCTTCTTTTCCAACGCTGGCCGAAGCCTGGAGGGCGAGGACGAGATCCGCCTCACCAGCGTCGGCGTCGATATCGGGTCATCGACCTCGCATCTGGTATTCTCGCGGCTGCTGCTCGAGCGGCTGGACAATCGCTACATCGTCACCGAGCGTGAGGTGTTCCACGAGAGCGACGTGCTGCTGACGCCCTACGCCGCCGACATGACGATCGATGCGACACGCCTCGGCGCGTTCGTGGAGGCGCAATATAAGGCCGCCGGCATCGAGCCGGACGCGATCGATACCGGGGCCCTCATTCTTACCGGCGTGGCGGTCCGGCGGCTCAACGCGCGTGCGATCGGTGAATTGTTCGCGGCGCAGGCTGGCAAGTTCGTATCGGTTTCGGCGGGCGATGGGCTGGAGACGACACTGGCAGCATTCGGGTCCGGCGCCGTGGCGCGCTCGATACGCGATGCGGCTCGGGTGATGAATATCGACATCGGTGGGGGGACCTCGAAGATCGCGGTCTGCGAGAAGGGTGACGTCATCGAGATCACGGCCATCGACATCGGGGCGCGGGTGATCGCACTCGACGCGGCGGGCAATGTCGAAAGGGTCGAGGAAGCTGGTAAGCGTTTCGCGGCAGAGTTGGGTATCGCTCTCGAACTCGGCAAGCCGCTGCCGCCGGCGGACGCTGCCAGGATCGCCGAGCGCATGGCGGACAGACTGTTCGAGGCCTGCACGGTGAAGGAATTGTCGGGAGAGACTGCGAGCCTGTTGCGGCTCAACGCATTGGCGAACCGGCAACGGCCGCAACAAGTGTCGTTCTCGGGTGGGGTGTCGGAATACATCTATGGACGCGAGCCTTCAGGTTTCGGAGACCTCGGGCCGCTGCTCGGAGCGGCCGTCCGCAGCCGGGTAGAGGGATGGAGCGGCGTCGAGATCGTCACGCCGGATCAGGGCATCCGAGCAACCGTGGTCGGCGCCTCGCAATACACCGTGCAGGTGTCGGGCTCGACGATCTTCGTGACGCCGGCGTCGACATTGCCGGTGCGTAACGTGCCCGCGATCACGCCCGATCTGCCGCTCGGAGGCGAGGCACTTTCGCAGGCCGATATTGCGACTGCTATCCAGGTGTCGTTGCGCAAGCTCGATCTGCACGAGGGGCATCAGGTGGTGGCGATGTGCTACCGCTGGGAGGGCTCGGCGACGTGGCAGCGCCTCGACGATTTCTGCGCGGGTGTGCGGCAAGGGCTTTCTGCCGTGCTCGACAAGGGGCATCCGTTGGTGCTCGTCGGCGACAGCGACGTCGGTGGTCTCGTCGGCATTCACGCGCACGAGGAAGCGGGTCTGAAAAGCCCGATCGTGTCTATCGACGGGGTGAACCTCAAAGAGTTCGATTTCATCGACATCGGCGCCATGCTGCCGGCATCCGGAGCTGTTCCGGTCGTGATCAAATCGCTGGTGTTTCCGACGACGACGGCGCTGGGCAAGGTGGCGTAGCTTTGCGGGACGCCTTCGGCCCGCGTGGCGAGCTTTTCGGTAACTGCTTGGGCTGCAACGAAGTCGGCCGCGAAGACTGCCGCGAAGACTGCCGCGCGATCGATGGCTCATGTGCCGGAGCGGATCGCATCCGGAAGTGCATCAGTCGCCGGCTTGCCGACCGCTCGACCTTGGCCATTGCGCAAGTGCGTGCGCGGTGTAATCTTGCGCGCCTGAACTATAAAAAAATTACCCATGGAGGAAATCTACATGTCCAAGCCGCATGTCGCCGTCGCGCTCGCGTGCTTTGCAGCACTGGCACCGCTCACATCAGCCCGATCCGAGGTCTTCAAGGACAAGACGATCACTATGATCGTCAACTACGGGGCGGGTGGGAATGTCGATACCGAAGCGCGCATCTTTCAGCGCCATCTGAGCAAGCATCTCGGCGGCAAGCCGACGATCATCGTCCAGAACATCATCGGCGCGGCCGGGCTCAACGCCATCAACCAGCTCGGTCTCCAGGTCGGCATCAAGGAGCCTTCGCTCACAGTCGGCTTCATGACCTTCAACGCCATTGCGCCGGTCATCGACGATCCGGCGCTCAGGGTGAAGGTCGACGTGTTCAAAGTGGTCGCGGGCGTCGGCAGCTGGTACGCCGCATATGCTCGCAAAGACATCCTGCCGGCGCCCGGCAGGCCGCAGGACATCGCCAAGGCGAAGGGTGTCTACGCTGCCGGCTATGCGCGCTCGTCCAACCACGATATCCGCCTGCGTCTGATGTTCGAGCTGATGGGCACCGACTACAAAGTGGTGACGGGGTTCCAGTCGGTCGGGGCTATCAACAAGGCGATCGCACAGGGCGAGATCAACTTCATGCTTTCGACGCTTCCAGGCTACGAGACGCAGGCGGTGCCGCAGCTGATCGACACCGGCATCGCCATCCCGATGTGGCAGCTCGGTGGCGCAGGCGACGACGGCAAGCCGTTGGGCAGTCCCGACCTCGTCAAGCGTGGCATCAAGTTCTTCGAGGAGGTCTATCAGGACGCTCACGGCAAGGCGCCTTCCGGTCCAAAGTACAAGGCCCTGCAGATGAGCAACGATACCAGCGCCAAGCTCGCGCGCATGGTCATGATGCCTCCGGGCGCGTCGAACGAGGCGCTCGCCGAAATGCGCAAAGGTTTCATGTCCCTGCTCAAGGATGCCGAGTTCGTCGCCGAGTACAAGAAGATCATCAAATCCGATCCGGTCCTGTTCGACGGTCCACAGTCGGAAAGGACGCTGTCCAAGGCGATCAACAATGTCGACCCTGCCGTCAAGGCCGTGCTCAAGGAGGCCGCGGGCGTCAAGTGAGCGCTGATCGCGACCATACCCTTTCGCTAAAAGGATCTGGAGGAGGCAGGAATGCTGATCGATGAGACTGCCTACAAAGGCATGCCGCCGGAGAACAACCTGGAGCCTGTGCTGCTGGAGCAATACTTCCAGGCCATCGACAACATGCAGAAGGTGTTCGCCATCCGGCCGGACGACAAGCTACTGTTTTTGTCGGACCACCTGATCGACCAGCGCGTGTTCCACGCATCGCTGGAATTGCCAAGAGCCGCGGCGTCAGGGCCGAGCAGTACATCTCCGCCAACTGGAACAGCGGCATCTTTCCAGAGGAGCTGAAACCCGTCTACGAGAAGGCCACGCTGGTCGTGTCCACATGGTTCGCCTCGATCGGCGATCCCTACTGCCTCAAGGTGCGACGAGATACCGGACAACGCACGGTGAAGATGACCTACTTCCGGCACATCGACGTGTTGAAGGGGCCGCAAGCGCGCTTTCCCCACGAGTTCGTCGGCGAGATTACGCGGGCAACGCGGGATATGTACCCCACGGCGGAGACCTTCGAGCTCAAGATCACCGACCCGCGCGGCACCGATTTCCGCGCGAAGTTCACGCCGGAGATGCGGGAGAGCATGCTGAAGTCGAACCGGTGGCGTGGCCAGACGACGGTGGAGGAGAACGGGGCCTACGTGCATTGGGTGCCGACGCACGGCCCCAATGTCTATGACCGCACGACGCTCGGTGTGAAGGGCGAGGACCATTCGATCCGCAACGAGGTCAACGGCACTGTCTATCCGGAGTGGGCGGTCGGATTTCCGCGGCCGTTCAGGGAGAAGATCGGCGTCGTGTTCGAGAACGACCGGATCGTCGACGTGAAGGGCAAGACGGAGGATGCGGAGATCCTCAAGGACATGCTGGTCGGCGGCATCTTGATCGAGCTGGGCTGCGGGTTCAATCCGAAGGCGCCACGACGGGGGATCTATCCGGCTGGGTCCAACTCGCCGGGCGCACTGCACTACGGTATCGAGTTGCCGAAGCCGTGCGACTATATCAAGAAGGTAATGCCGAACTGGGAGGAGCCACCGATTCACATGGACCTCGTGGCGCTCGATTCCACCGTGACGGCGGGAAACAACCTCCTGATCAAGGACGGGTTCCTTACGGCGTTGCGCTCAGAAAAGGTGCGGGCTGCGGCGGCAAGGTTCGGCGATCCGGTGGACCTGCTCGAGGGCTGGCCGGCGTGACGAGTGCAGCCGGCTTGCGAATCTTCAGGGCGGCCCGGCGTTCTAACGGTAGAACGCCTGGGCACCCGGACGAGGGCTGCCGACTGTAGAGCTTCCAACGGTAGTCGAATGACCGACAAGGACGCGAAGGCCCACCGGCAGCTATACGCCAAGATCCCGCGATTCAAATGCATAGAGGGGTGCACGGATTGCTGTGGTCCGGTGCCGTGGAGCAGTTTTGAACTCGCTGCTGCCGGGCTGACCGCGCCGCCGCCGGAACGGGCGGACAAGCAGTGCCAATTCGCGCTGAAGGGGGGCTGCGAAATTCATGAGCGGCGGCCCCTCATGTGTCGCCTGTTCGGAACCGTCGAGGATCTGCGCTGCCCACATGGCCGCGGGCCGCTGCAATTGCTCAGTGTCGACGAAGGGCACGCCATTGTGCGGCGCTATAAGCGGATCGCGGTCTCGTAGCTTTGTAGCACTCTTCGAGCTTTTCGGTTGGGGGGCGACGCAGGGCCGCTTGCGCTCAAACGCGCCTTGGCAGCGGGTTCTTAGAGGGATAAGTAATTGAAATGGAACTTTGCCCGCCGGCGGTAGCTGCGGTCGGGCGGAGGTGTGGCAATCCTGGATCAGCCTCGTGCGCCCAAAAGGAGTGCGAATCCAATGAATTATCTCCCGAGCGACACCGACTTCCACGTCGTCGAGGACAAGGAAAAGCAGGCGTTCTTCGTCAACCGGGAAGTGTTCGTCTCGCCCGACGTGCTGGAGCGCGAGCAGCGGCGGATCTTCGACCGGACCTGGATCTATATCGGGCATGCCTCGGAGATCAAGAATCCGGGCGACTTCCATACGCGCCCCATCAACGGCCGGCCCGTCATCTTCTGCCGCGACCGCAAGGGCGAGGTGAAGGCGCTGATCAACTCGTGCCGGCATCGCGGTGCGCTCGTTTGCCGGGAGCGGTCGGGCAATGCGCGGCAGTTCTACTGCATGTATCATGGCTGGACCTACAACACTGACGGCTCGATCAAGACCATCCCGGGCGAGGAGGCTTATCCGCCGACGTTCGACAGGGCGCAGATGGGTCTGACGCCGGTGCCGCGGCTCGAGAGCTATCGCGACTTCTTCTTCGTCAACTTCGATCGCGATGCCGTCGACCTCTCGACCTATCTCGGTAATGCAAAGGACTACATCGACCTGGTGCTCGAGCAGTCGCCGTCCGGTCGGATGGAGATCATCTCCGGGGTGCAGGAGTACGAGGTCAAAGGCAACTGGAAGCTGATGGTCGAGAATAGCGTGGACGATTACCACCTGCTCGCCACGCATTCGACCTGGCTCAACTACATGCGGAACTCGGGCGTCAACATCGCCCCGCCGAAAGGTTCTGGCCTACTGCTGCCGACGAAGGGCTACGGCCGAGATCTCGGCAATGGGCATCTCACGACCGACAATCCCAACTTCCGCGGGCGGCCGGTCGCGAAGTGGATCTCGGTCTACGGCGAGGAGGCGAAGGCAGACATCGACGCGATACGCGGGGAGCTTGTGAAGCGGCTCGGCGAGGCGCGCGCGGGCCGCGTGATGGATACGAACCGGAACCTGTCGATCTTCCCGAACCTCATCATCAATGACGGCTCGGCAGTGACTGTGCGGTTCTTCTATCCGCTGGGGCCCGACCGGATGCGCGTCGTCGCCTGGGCGCTGGGCCCCGTCGAGGAGACTGAGGCGCAGCGTGCGCGCCGTCTGTACGCATTCCTCACGTTCTATGGGCCGGGGGGCTTTGCGACGCCGGACGACGTTGCCGCACTCGAGGCTGCGCAACAGGGCTATCAGGCTTGGCGAGAGGTGCCGTGGAACGACATGAGCCGCGGCATGGCCAAGGGGCCCGAAGAGGAGCAGTTGCATACAGACGAAGGCCATCTCCGCGTGTTCTGGCGCAAGTGGGCCGAGATGATGGGAAGGCGCGGCGCATGAGCAAGTCCGCGACGACCACCAACCGCGCCGAGTTCACGCGTGATGCGGTGGAGGATCTGTTCTTCCACGAGGCGGAGCTGCTAGACGCCTGGAAGCTCGACGAGTGGCTCGGATTGTTGACGGAGGATGCCTCCTACTACGTGCCACCGAACGATCTGCCGGATGCGGATGCGCGTTATGCGCTGTTCACGATCGCCGACGACATGATGCGGCTCAAAGAGCGGATCATCCGGCTGAAGGATCCCAACTGCCACGCGGAGTATCCGCATTCGCGCACACGGCGGCTGATCTCGAACATTCGCGTGAAGGATGTCGACGGCGACAAGGCGACGGCGACGGCGAACTTCATCGTCTATCGCCATCGCCGGCACGAGGCGCCGCGCGTGTTCGCCGGGCACTACATCTACAAGCTCAGGCGTGTCGGCGCGGAGCTGAAGATCGCCGAGCGGCGCGCGGTGCTCGATGCCGAGGAGCTGGGTGCGATGGGCGCGGTGAGCTTCATTCTTTAGTGGCTGAAGGCTGCCTTTAGAGGCTGAAGGTTCCTCCATGTCCGAGATCGACCGCATCCATGCCGAGCGAGAGGCGGCACGAATCGAGAAGGAGCGTCAGCGCCGCGAACGTTTCGAGGTGGCGATGGATTTCCTCGGCGAGATGTTCGAGCGCGATGTAAAGCCGTCGAATGCGCTCGCTCAGAACGGCATCGAGGCGCAATTGAAGGACAATCTCATCCTGTTGCATCGCCGGGATGCGGGTATCTACGCCGACGCGTTCCAGATCGCAGTCGGGCCGGAAGGTGAGATCGACCTCTGCGGGCGCTCGCTCGGGCAGTACAAGCCTGACGACAAGGTCATGCTGCGTTGCGTGATCATCACCGAGATGCTGACGTACTTTGATCTTTGAGGGGCGCTGACGTAGGTTGGGTCAGCAGCGCCGTGCGCTGCGTAACCCAACGGTTTCTCGACCTGCCATGAATTCGTCGGGTTGCGCTCGGCAGAGCCGAGCAAACTAACCCAACCTACGGCTCTCTCATGCCCCTGCCACTCTCCCATATCCGCGTGCTCGACCTTTCGCGGGTGCTCGCCGGGCCGCTCGCGACGCAGTACCTGGCTGATCTCGGGGCGGAGGTCATCAAGATCGAGCCGCCGGGAAAGGGCGACGACACGCGCCATTGGGGGCCGCCATTCGCGGTCGAGCCGAAGGATGGCGTGCCGGGGATCGCGGCCTACTTCATGTGCGTGAACCGCGGCAAGAAGTCGGTGACGGTGGATCTCACGACGCCCGAGGGGCAGAAGGTCCTGCGCGATCTGGCTCAGAAGTCCGACGTGCTGATAGAGAACTTCAAGGTCGGCGGATTGAAGAAGTACGGGCTCGACTACGAGGCGGTGAAGGCGATCAACCCGCGCATCGTCTATTGCTCGATCACGGGCTTCGGGCAGAGCGGGCCCTATGCGCAGCGTGCGGGCTACGACTTCGTCGTGCAGGGCATGGGCGGGCTGATGAGCGTCACGGGGCAGCCGGACGGTACGCCGGGTGCTGCTCCAATGAAGGTCGGCGTGGCGATCTCCGACGAGATGTCGGGAATGAACGCGCTGTCGGGCATTCTCGCGGCGCTGCTCGGGCGCGAGAGGACGGGGGAAGGTACCTATCTCGAGGTGTCGCTGCTCGAGACGACGATCCATGCGCTGATCAACCAGGCGTCGAACTATCTGGTATCTGGCGAGGTGCCGCAGCGGCTCGGCAATGCGCATCCGACGATCGTGCCCTACGAGGCGCTGCCGACGAAGGACGGGCACATCATTCTTGCGATCGGCAACGATGGGCAGTTCGTGCGGTTCTGCGAGGCGGCGGGCTTTCCCCAGATGGCGAGCGATCAGCGGTTCGCGACCAACCCGCAGCGCATCGCGCATCGACTGGAACTCGTCGGGCTCATCAACCAGCGGCTGATGCAGGAGACGAGCGCATATTGGATCGAGCTGCTGGAGGCGCGGGCGGTGCCTTGCGGGCCAATCTACCGGCTGAACGAGATGTTCGATGATCCGCACGTGGTGGCGCGCGGGATTAAGCGCGAGACGACGCAAGGCAAGGCCGCGCCGCTGCCGGTCGTCGCCAATCCGATCCGCATGCCGGGTGTCGATACGACGTCGGCCAAGGCGCCGCCGATGCTCGGTGAGGATACCGACGAGGTGCTTTCGAGCGTGTTGGGGCTCGGTGAGACCGAGATCGCGCGCCTGCGGAAGTCGGGCGTGGTTTGACGCTCAACTGAAAAGTCCCTTCCAGTCCTGCCGCAAAACCTTCTTGTCTACCTTGCCCATGCGGTTGCGCGGGATCTCGGGGACGGCAATGACGCGCTTGGGGCACTTGTAGGCAGCCAGGCGCTCACGCGAGGCGGCGATGAGGGCTGGCTCGTCGAGTTCTTCACCCGCTTTCGTCTCGACGGCCGCGACCACGGCCTCGCCGAAGTCTGGATGGGGCACACCGAAAACCGCGGAGGTTTCGACGCCGGGGAGCGTGTCGAGGACGGTCTCGATTTCCTTGGGGTAGACGTTGAGACCGCCGGAGATGATGAGATCCTTCTCGCGTCCGAGCAGACGAATGCAGCCATGGCTGTCGATCTCGGCGATGTCGCCGGTGTTGAACCAGCCAGATTCGGTGAAGGCCTCGGCGTCAGCCGTGGCGTTGCGCCAATAGCCACGGAATACGTTGTGGCCGCGGGTTTCGAGAATTCCGATGCCCAGGTCGGCGTGGGATTTATCATCGCGAAGAACGCGCACTTCGACGCCAGGGAGCGGCCAGCCGACCCAGCCGGTGCGATCGATCGTGCCCGGCGGCACGGCAGTGATGATCGCGGCTTCGGTGGAGCCGTAGCGCTCGACGATGGTATGACCCGTGGCGCGTCGGAACTGCTCGGCAAGCTCCAACGGAAGGGGGGCGGAGCCAGAGATGAGTACGCGGATGTTGCTTGTCGCATGGGCGATGTCGGGCTCTTTCAGCATGCGCGCGTAGAACGTCGGGACGCCCATCATGACGGTTGCATCTGGCAACGCCGCGATTACCTCGCGCGGTTCGAAGCGCGGCAGGAACAGCACCTCGCCGCCCGCGACGAGCATCGTATTGATCGCGGTGAGCAGGCCGTGGGCATGAAAGACGGGCAGGGCGTGGAGTAGCCTATCGTCCGACGTGATGGCCCAGACCTTGCCGAGCGCGCGAGCGCTTTCGACGAGGTTCTCGTGGGTGATCATCGCGCCTTTGGGACGGCCCGTCGTGCCGGAGGTGTAGAGAATGGCGGCGGTGTCGTTGCCTGCGACATCGGCCACGGGAGCGGGCTTGCCGCCGACGGGATCGCAGAGTTCTTCGAGGGTGGTGAAGCCGACCTTCGCTGCGGTTGCGAGCGGCGCCAACCGAACGGCTCCGCTGCCGTCGGAAATCATCAGGCGGGGCTCGGCGTCGCCGAGCAGGCCTTCGATCTCTGTGTTGGTGTAGCCGGTGTTGAGCGGGTGCAGGACAGCGCCGAGCCGCAAGCAGGCGTGCGCGAGGATCACGACGAGCGGCGACTTCTCGGTCAGGAACGAGACGCGGTCGCCACGGACGACGCCGCGCGAGGAAAGTGCCACAGCCATTGCCGCGGCCGCGCGTTCCATCTCCGCGTAGGTCAGGCGCGGGCCGCCGGCAACTGTAATGGCCGGGCGGTCGCCTTTGCCTTGATAGATCGCTGTATGAAGGTTTCTTGCGGCCATAAGGCTCAGTGCCCTTTGAATTGCGGCGTGCGCTTCTCGAGGAAGGCGGCGCGGCCTTCGGCGTAGTCTGCACTTGCGTCCGCTTGCGCGTAGAGCTGCATGGCGGTCGCGAGCAGGCTCTCGTCAGTCAGCGCATGAGCGCGTAGTGCCGCCTTGGCGGCGGCGACAGTGATCGGTGCGTTGCTTGCGATGCGGCGCGCGATCTCGGCAGCGCGGGCCTCGATCTCTTCGACTGGTGCGACGGCGGCGACGGCGCCGGTTGCGGCGGCACGCTCGACGGGGAATCGTTCGGCGGTAAAAAGTATCTCGCCGGCCACGGCCTGGCCCATCACGCGCAGGAAGCGGCGGATGCCGCGCGGGTCGTAGCCCAGGCCCAGGCGGGCGGCGGGCACGGCGATGAAGCTGCCGGTCGCGGCCAGGCGCATGTCGCAGCTCGCAGCGACCGACGCGCCGGCGCCGACGCAGGGGCCGTGGATCAGTGCTATCGACGGACAGCGCATGGCCTCGATGGCGAGGCAGGCGTCCTCGACGAGATCGTCGTAAGCGCGTGCGTTCGACGCGCCGGAGCGTGCCTCGGCGAACCCCGAGATGTCTGCGCCGCCACTGAAGGCCTGCCGGCCCTCGCCGCGAATGATGGCGACGCGGATGTCGGGCTTGTCGTGGGTGGAGCGCGCGAAGGCGGCAAGGTCCTGCCACATGCCGACGGAGATGGCGTTGCGACGCGCGGGGTTCGACAGCATTACCGTGGCGACGGGGCCATCGTATGTGACGACGATCCTGCCAAGCGGGGGCGTTGTGGAGGTGGTCATCGATCGATCCCGTGTGTCGAGCGGAGCCGGGGAATATCCTCAACCCTGGCCAAAGCATCATACGATAGGCTTGTGCGCCATCCAGCGGCCGGCCTCGGCGGCGGCGAACAGCTCGGCGAGCGCTGCGTTGACGGCGGCGGGCTCCTCGCTGGTGACGGTGTGGCCGGCGCGCGGGATGACGCACAGGGCGGACTGCGGCGCACGGCGCTTCATGAACAGCGAGCCGTCGAGGCAGGATTCGTCCTCGTCTCCGACGATGACGAGCAGTGGGATCTGCAGCTTCTTCAGGTCGTCCTCCAGCTCCCACAGCGTCGGCCGCTCGAGCTGGACGTGCAGCATGGTCAGCGCGCTGCCGATCCCGGAATGCTCGCCCAGCATCCTGGCGAACTCTGCCCAGCCGCGCGGGTCCTTGTGCTTATGGGGGTGGCGCATGGGGAAGTCGGCATACTTGGCGGCAGCGATCTCGATGCCGTCCTCGCGGAACATGCGGGCGATGTCGACGACGAGGGCTTTGGACGCCTCGCGCTCGGCGGGGTTCGAGCCCCAGCCGCAGCCGGCGGCGGCGAGCGAGATGCAACGCTCCGGGTGGCGGATGCCGACGTGCAGCGTCGTGTAGGCGCCCATCGAATGGCCCACGACGTGTGCTTTGCCGATGCCGAGGCCGTCCAATACGGCGATGACGTCGAGGCGCGAGATGTCCTGCGAGTAGCGCTTGCCGTCCTCGGGAATGTCGGATGGCGGGTAGCCGCGTGCGCTGAACGTCACGCAGCGGTGCTGGCGGGAGAAGTGCCGCATCTGCGGCTCCCACGTGCGGCAATCGCCCGCGTATTCGTGGACGAACACGATCGCGCTGCCGGTGCCGGCTTCTTCATAATAGAGCTTGGTGCCGTCGGTGGCTGTGACGTAGGGCATGACTATCCTGTCCGCGAGTGGGCTGCTGTAGGCAAACTAGAGCATCATCAGCCCGGACGAAATCGCTTTTGCGGTTCAGCGCTCGGATAAAGATGGCCTAGATTCAATATTCTAGAGAGTGACCGTGATTCTAGAGCGGCTCCGTGCGATCAGTCTCTCGACAGAGGCGGTCGCATCCGATCTGGACCGCTCGTGGCGGCACGGCGTTGTTGCATCAGCCGGACCATGCGTTGCACAAGTTGCGGAAATCATTTGGCAGGCAGCCGGGAGACGGTCGTGAAAGGCAAGCGGGGTTGGGGCAGAACGGAGCGGGACTCGCCCGACGAGGATGCGAGCGGGCAGCCATTGCTGATCTGGGGCATCCACGCGGCGACGGCGGCGCTGGCCAATCCGGGGCGTCCGATCCTCGAAATGTGGGCGACCGACAACGCCGCGCTGCGGTTGGCGGATGGGATCGCTGCGCGCGGCGTGCAGCCGGAGCGTGTCAGCCCCAAGGATCTCGACCGGCGGCTCGGACCCGATACGGTTCATCAGGGGGTGCTGATCGAAGTCGGAGCGCTGCCTGAGCACGAGGTTGCGGCGCTGGCCGAGCAAATCGTCGAGCGGGGGCCGCTGGTGGTGCTCGACCAAGTGACCGATCCGCACAACGTCGGTGCCATATTGCGCTCGGCTGCGGTGTTCGGCTCGGCAGGCATCGTAATGACGCGGCGGCACAGCCCGCCGCTCGCCAGCGCACTTGCCAAGGCTGCTTCCGGGGCGCTCGAGGCGGTGCCGGTGGCGCTGGTTCAGAACCTCGCGCGGGCGCTGGACGAGTTGAAGTCGGCGGGTGTGATCGTCGTCGGACTGGATGGGACGGCGGAGACGCTGCTCGACGAGGAGCTGCTGGATACGCGGCTTGCTGGCCGGGCAGTGGCGCTGGTGCTTGGGGCTGAAGGTCGCGGGCTCCGGCAACTCACAGCGCAAATGTGCGACCGGATGTGCAGGATCGGCGGTGATGGACCTATCGGCAGCCTCAACGTGTCGAACGCGGCGGCAGTGGCTTTGCACCTGGGCGCGATGGCCCGGCGTCATTTAAAGTCCAAATGAGGGAAATGGCAGGGCGCGGCGACGTCACCGTCACCGCGCCCGAATATGTCTCGATCAGTACTTCAGGCAAAGGCATGTCAGGCAACTGCCGTCAGGGGCAGATCATCGGCCGGTTGCATACCGTGCGGCCGCGGCTGCAGACGTACTCGCCGAAACGATTGTACCAGCAGTTGCCACCGGTGCGGTAGCATTGCCGGGGACCCGGGTAGCATCCGCCACCCCGATAGTAGTAGCGGGGGCCGGCATTCGCGGCAGCAGCGGCACCGAGAATTCCCAGGCCGATGATGCCGGCGGCCACGCCGAGACCGACACCACGGCCACGGCGGGCCTCGGCATCGCTTGCGCTGGTGGCCACGGCTCCCATTACGACTGCAGCCGCAAGGGCCGCGGAGATAAGCTTCTTCATAGATTTCCTCCAGTCAGTTCGCGGTGCCGTCAGGGCACTGCTTCGGGGAGAAAGCGACATGGACGAAGGCTGCGACGAAGGCTGCACGCACCAAGGGCACGAAGTTCGATCGTCGTGCACAATCATCGTAAGCGCTCCACGAACCGCCGGTCATTTCCCGCTTGACGGGCTTAGGCTCAGGCGGCGACGCTTTGCGTCGCCGGTGGGCGGGCGTTCCACGGCAGCAGGGCCTCGATCTGAGCGAGCGTCGTCGCCTTGGGCAGATCGGTGAACAC
>CAMAYR010000061.1 GCA_945862355.1 Devosia equisanguinis
TCGTGTCGGTGTCCGACTGCACGATCTCGAAGCTTCGCATCCCATCACCTGCCGAGTGAGCCGCCCTCGACAAGAGAAATAGCTGATTCGCAAACCAACCCAGACCCTTACGCCATCACCACCGGATCGGAGTTACGGAAGCAGGTTAGAGCCAACTATTACCCAAGCACAGGACAGTCGTGGCGTAGTTGGAGCGTTGATATCATGCGCGCGCTGTTGATGAACTGCCTAACCATATTGCTGAGTACAAGCTCTTCCGCACCTGGCCCGTTGTCCCCTTGCCTCGTTCTGACGCGAAAATCATAAGCGGCCCCGGCAAGGTCGCGCAAGCGGCGACCTTGCTACGGCCGAGATGGGTCACAGACTGCCGATCGTGACCTTCTTGCATCGACAGCAGAACCCTCGGCTGCGGACATCATATGGGGGCGGGGGCGCGACGCCGGATCGGCTGTGGCCGCTTTCGTTCACTGCGCTCCTGCGGCCGTCCCGGCAACATGAAGGGCTGCTGAACGCGTGCCTCAGTCACGGTTAAGAGCGACATCGTTACAAGCGGGACTGTCGCGGCCAAGACAAAGAAGAGGGCCGCGGGAGGCGGTCATGAGCGAATTTCTGCGTAACGCAAGCCTTCTGGTGGTCGGCTTCGGCGTCACGGCAGCCGGCATTGCGGTGATGTTCTATGGGTGAGTGACCCGGCTGGCGGTAGCACCGCCAGCCGGTTCCTTCATGTGCTGCTTGTGCTGGTCGCGACTGGCGTGCCCGGATCAGGTAACGGGAGCGGACAACGGGGATGGCCAAACGGGTAACGGCAGAACGGGCAGATCCCCGGATCAGATGAGCTTCTTCAATTCCGCCTTCAATCCCGGCGCGAGGTCGTCGCGGGCGAGCGCGTAGGCGATGTTGGCCATCAGGAAGCCGATCTTGGAGCCGCAGTCGTGGATCTGACCGTCGAACCGCACGGCATGGAACTCCTGGCCGTCGCACTCGGCGAGAGCGATCATCGAATCGGTGAGCTGGATCTCGCCGCCCGCGCCTGTCGCCTGCTTACCGAGCAGAGCGAAGATCTCCGGCTGCAGGATGTAGCGGCCGGTGATGTGCAGGTTCGACGGCGCCGTGCCGCGCGGCGGCTTCTCGACCATCGACTTGATGCGGGAGACCTTCGCCTTGTCGTCCTCGACGCCGACGATGCCATAAAGGTGCGTCTGGTCCATCGGCACTGGCGACACCGCGACGTGATTGCCGCCGTGTGCCTCGTAGGCCTCGATCATGTCGGCGAGGCAGGGCTTGGCGGCGTGATGAAGCATGTCTGGCAGCAGGAGCGCGAACGGCTCGTCGCCGACGATGTCGCGCGCGCACCAGACCGCGTGGCCGAGGCCGAGGGGGGCCTGCTGGCGGGTGAAGCTCGTCTGTCCGGGGGCTGGCAGGTCGCGGGCCAGCAGCTCCAGCTCGTTCTTCTTTCCACGCTGTGCGAGCGTCTGCTCCAGCTCGAACATGCTGTCGAAGTGGTCCTCGATCACGCCCTTGTTGCGGCCGGTGATGAAAATGAAATGCTCGATGCCGGCGGCGCGGGCCTCGTCGACGACGTGCTGGATCACCGGCCGGTCGACGACAGTCAGCATCTCCTTGGGCATCGCCTTGGTGGCGGGCAGGAAGCGCGTGCCGAGGCCGGCGACGGGGAACACGGCTTTACGGATGCGCCGCTTGGGGGAGGTCATGGCGTGAAGTTTCTCCGGAAAGGGGAAGCTCGGTCGCCGCGCCCTGCGCGCGGCAGTACCACTTCCCCGAAGATCGCAGTCTATGAGGTCGTCTCGGTCATGTGGGAAGGCGGCGGGATCAGGGCAACGGCGCCCTGCTCATCTTGCCATCGCCCGACTGAACGTGGCCTCATTTACCCACTCCGACATTCACGATTCATGAACACTGGACCGCCATTGTGTCAGACGTCAGAGTTGATTAACACCGACTTACCGATCTCATCGAGACGGTCAGGCGGCCGGGTCGGGGTTAGTATTTGCCTGCACGCAGCCGCGACGCAAACCCTGCGCGCGCGATGCCTCGCATTTCAGGCTCGACCAAGGGTCGGACCTTCGAGTGCTCGGTGTCGAAGACGTCAGCGGTTGCATGGCGCCGCGGTTGGATACACAGTCGGTCATACAGCCCTGGGTTGAGATAGATGAGCATTCTGGTCACGGGCGGCGCCGGGTACATCGGCAGCCACATGGTCTACGAGCTGGTCGACGCGCGCGAGAGCGTGGTGGTGCTCGACAACCTCACGACGGGTTTCCACTGGGCGGTGCCGGGAGAGGCGAAGCTGGTGGTCGGCGACATCGGCGACGATGCGCTGGTCAAGGACGTCGTCCGCAAGCATCAGGTGAAAGCCATCATCCACTTCGCCGGCTCGATCGTGGTGCCCGAATCGGTGGCCGATCCGCTCGGCTACTACCTCAACAACACAGTCAAGTCGCGCGCGCTGATCGCAGCGGCCGTGGCCAGCGGCGTCGGCCAGTTCATCTTCTCCTCCACCGCCGCCGTCTATGGTGCCCCGCGACAGGTGCCTGTGCAGGAGACTGCCCAGCTCGAGCCGATGTCGCCTTACGGCTCATCCAAGCTGATGACCGAGATCATGCTGCGCGATACGTCTATCGCACACGATTTCAGCTATGTCGCACTGCGCTATTTCAACGTTGCGGGTGCCGATCCGCGCGGTCGCACGGGACAGTCGACGAAGGGCGCGACGCACCTTATCAAGGTCGCCTGCGAGGCGGCGCTCGGCAAGCGGCCGGCGATGGACGTGTTCGGCACCGACTATGCCACGCGCGACGGCACCTGCATCCGCGACTACATCCACGTGAAGGACCTGGCCCGCGCGCACGTATCCGCGCTCGAGCATCTGCGCGGTGGGGGCAAGTCGGAGATCTTCAACTGCGGCTACTCGCACGGCTACACCGTGATCGAGGTGATCGAGGCGGTGAAGCGCGTGTCGGGGCAGGATTTCCCGGTCCGCTTCGCGCCCCGCCGGCCCGGCGATCCGCCCGAGATCGTGGCCGACAGCTCCAAAATCCGCACCAATCTGGGCTGGCAGCCGCAGTACGACGACCTCGACCGCATCGTGCGCCATGCGCTCGACTGGGAGGATCGCCTGTCGCGGCTGAAGCGGAACGCCGAGCCCGTCGCGCCGGTTGGTGCGTAAGCAGCATTGCGCCATCCTCCCAAAGCATGTCCTCGCCGCAGCGCTCCGAAAGCCGACGCTGGAGGCGCGACGTGACGGACCACGACCAGCGGCATCATCCAGTCCAGGAACCGCGTGAGAAATGTGCAGCGAGCGCTTGTGGCCGGTGACCGAGACTGGCCCACCAAGGGCCGTTCCGGCCGCCTCGTCTGCGACAGCTCCCCAACTACGGACATCGTGGCTGTGCGTGGCCCCCTGGTCAACGCAGCTCGCTCGACGCGCCGCCCCTGTATTCGTCCAGCCCTTCGCCCGACGCGGGAGCCGGGGCTCGCATCGGTTCATCCATCATCACGCGCCGTGCCCTCCAACATCCGTCGCCCCGACAACCAGACACGGCTTCTCGCAACCGCCCATCAGAGCAGATCTCGCTTGATCGCCGCCGCAACGGCGTACGCGCCAATGCGAAATGCGAAATCGGGGGCAGCTCGAATTTCGGG
Organism: Devosia equisanguinis; assembly: GCA_945862355.1. GTDB lineage: Bacteria > Pseudomonadota > Alphaproteobacteria > Rhizobiales > Hyphomicrobiaceae > CAMDPA01. The sequence goes on from CAMAYR010000061.1 coordinate 3,664, forward strand.
GGGGGCGCTGCCACGCGGCCGGCCCGCTACTCCGGTGACACCGACGAGATGCCGCCACGAACCCGAAGTGCGCCAAATTGCCCCTCGCACTCGCCGACACGACGCCTTGAGACGGATAGGCCTTGGTGTCACAAGGAGCGTGGCAAAAGGCGCGATTGGGGGCGGGGCTTCATCCCTCTATAGCAAGCATGGTGCCCGGGGCGGGTGCGGACAGGTCCGCTGCCCCTCGGTGCAGCAATGCGTGCGGCCAGCGCTCATCGGCCTAGGGAATGAACGAGGAGGCTTCCTTGTCCTCACACGAAGACAACGATCCCCATGCCAGCCGCCGGGATTTCCTGGCGCTCGCGGGGCCTGCATTTGCGGCCGTCGGCGGCGCGATCACACTGTGGCCGTTCATCTCGCAGATGAATCCGGACGCCGGTGCGCTCGCTCTGTCGACAACCGAGGTGGATCTTGCCCCGGTCAAGGAGGGACAGGCGATCACCGTGCAATGGCGCGGCAAGCCGGTGTTCATCCGGAACCGGTCGAAGAAGGACATCGCGGACGCCAAGGCGGTCCCCGTGCGCTCCTTGCCCGATCCGCAAAGCGATGACAGCCGCACCAAGAAAGGTGCGGAGCAATGGCTCGTGCTGGTCGGCGTCTGCACGCATCTTGGCTGCATCCCCAAGGGGCAGGCGATCGGCGACGTAAAGGGCGAATATGGCGGGTGGTTCTGCCCCTGCCACGGCTCGCACTATGACACCTCCGGCCGAATTCGCCTGGGGCCCGCGCCGCGCAATCTCGAAGTGCCGCCGTATACGTTCACGGACGACAAGATGTCCAAGATCAAGATCGGCTAGGGAAGCTCAGAGCCATGGACCAGCACGAGTCGACCTATAAGCCGGGGTCGCGCACCGCCAAGTGGTGGGATGAGCGGCTTCCAGTAATGCGCATGATGCACGGGCAGTTCGTCGATTTTCCGACCCCGCGCAATCTCAACTACATGTGGACCTTCGGTGGCATCCTGACCTTCTGCCTCGCCGTGCAGATCGTCACCGGCATCGTTCTGGCGATGCACTACATTCCGCTGGACACCGTAGCCTTCGAAAGCGTCGAGCGCATCCGCCGCGACGTCAACTACGGCTGGCTGATCCGCTCGATGCACGCGGTCGGCGCCTCGATGTTCTTCTTCGCCGTCTACCTCCACATCTTCCGCGGCCTCTACTACGGGTCGTATAAGGCCCCCCGCGAGGTGCTGTGGATCATCGGCGTTCTGATCTATCTGGTGATGATGGCGACCGCCTTCCTCGGCTACACGCTGCCGTGGGGCCAGATGAGCTTCTGGGGCGCCACGGTCATCACCAACTTCTTCACGGCGATCCCCGTCGTCGGCGAAAGTATCACGACGTGGTTGTGGGGCGGCTACTCGGTCACGGGCGTCACGCTCAACCGGTTCTACTCGCTGCACTATCTCCTGCCGTTCGTGATCGCGGGCCTGGTCGTCCTGCACATCTGGGCGCTGCATGTGGCGGGGCAGAACAATCCGACCGGCGTGGAGCCCAAGACCAAGTCCGACACCGTGCCGATGAGCCCGTTCGCGGTGATGAAAGACATGTTCGCGCTGGCGGTCTTCGCGATGTTGTTCGCGTGGTTCGTGTTCTACGCGCCGGACTATCTCGGTCATGCCGACAACTACGTGCAAGCCAATCCGCTGGTGACGCCGCCGCATATCGTGCCGGAGTGGTACTTCCTGCCGTTTTACGCGATCCTTCGCGCGGTGCCCTCCAAGCTCGGCGGCGTGGTGCTGATGTTCGCGGCAGTCGCGATCCTGGCGTTCGTCTCCTGGCTCGACACGAGCCGCGTGCGGTCGACCAAGTACCGGCCCATCTACCGCTGGTTCTTCTGGCTGTTCGTAATCACCTGCATGGCGCTCGGCTATCTCGGCGCTAAGCCGGCCGAAGGCGTGTATGTGCTGTGGACGCGCATTTTCACCATCTATTACTTCGCGCACTTCCTGCTGGTGATGCCGATCGTCGGTCTCATCGAGACGCCACGGCCGCTGCCGCGGTCGATCTCCGAGGCCGTTCTCGGCAAGAGTGGCGGCGGTGGGGCTGGCGGCGCAGTGGCTGCTGCGGCTGCACCCGAAAAGCGCTGAGCGGGAGCGAGCACACATGAGGACGACGATGAAGAGCCTCCGTTTTGCGCTCGGCATGGCCGCGATGATGGCGGTCGGCGGCAGCGCGCCGGCCTACGCTGCGGGAGAAGGCATCGAGATCCCGCGGCAGAAGTGGTCGTTCAGCGGGCCGGCCGGGCATTTCGACAAGAACCAGTTGCAGCGCGGCTTCCAGGTCTACAAGGAAGTCTGCGCAAGCTGCCACGGCCTGGGGCTGATCGCGTTCCGCAACCTCGCGCAGAAGGGCGGACCGGAGTTTCCCGAGGCAGGCGTTCGTGCGCTGGCTTCGACCTATAAAGTCGATGAGATCGACGGCGAAGGCAAGGTCGTGCAGCGGCCGGCGCGGTTGTCGGATCGGTTCCCCAAGCCCTACAAGAACGAGGCAGAGGCTCGCTCGATCCATAATGGCGCCTATCCGCCGGATCTGTCGCTGATCGCCAAGGGGCGCAGCGTCGCGTACACAGGCTCGATCTGGTATCATCCGGTGGCGATGCTGCGTGACATCGTAACCGGATATCAGGAAGGCGGGTCAGATTATCTCTACTCGCTGCTGTCCGGCTACAAGGACGACGCGCCTGCTTATCGCCGCGATGGCGCCAAGCTCATTGCAGTGCCAGACGCCAGCGTCAGGCGGGGCGACAAGTCGATCGTCCGCTGCGTCGCTGTCGAAAAGGGCACGGCGGGCAAGCCCGACAACTGTGCGCCGATGGCGGACGGAATGCACTACAACAGCTATTTCCCCGGTCATCAGATCGGCATGGCCAAGCCGCTCAGCGACGGCCAGGTGAAGTACGGCGACGGCACGCCGGCCACTGTATCGAACTATGCAGCCGACGTTTCCGCGTTCATGGCATGGACCGCAGATCCGACCCACGACCAGCGCAAGAACATGGGCTGGCAGGTGATGCTCTACCTGCTCATCACCGCGATACTGCTGTTCGTCGCCAAGAAGCGAATCTGGCGCGAAGTACACTGAGAAGAAGGCCCCTCGCGGGGTCTTTTTTGTTTTCAGGGATTGGGGTTTGCGTTCCGGGACGATATAGCCCGTCAGCCAAATCCCTGGAGACTTGCCGGCGGAACTGAAATCTCCGGCAGACTTCTCGCCACTGCCTTGGCATGCTCTACACGCCCTCGGTGGTTCCATCTCGGACGTTCGATAGTAGAATCCAGGCTCCAACCCGCAGAACCCGAACAATGGCTCAATCTGTTCTCGGCATCATCGGCGGCAGCGGCTTCTATAACCTGCCCGGCCTGGAAAACTCGCGGTGGGAAACAGTGGCAAGCCCTTGGGGCAAGCCGTCCGACCAGATCCTGTTCGCCGAAATCGCGGGCCTTCCCGTGCGCTTCCTGCCGCGGCACGGACGCGGCCACAAGCTCGCGCCGTCCGGCATCGACTACCGCGCCAACATCGACGCCATGAAACGGGCCGGCGTGACCGATCTCGTGTCGATCTCGGCGTGCGGTTCGTTCCGCGAGGCGTTGGCGCCCGGCATGTTCGTGCTGGTGGACCAGTTCATCGACCGCACCTTCGCCCGCGAGAAAAGCTTCTTCGGCAACGGCTGCGTGGCGCATGTCTCCGTCGCCGATCCAGTCAGCCCCGGTCTCGTCGATCTCGTGGAGACGGCCGCACGCGACGAGGCCATCACCCACAAGCGCGGCGGCACTTACCTCGTGATGGAGGGGCCGCAGTTCTCCTCTCGCGCGGAAAGCAATCTCTATCGCGCCTGGGGCTGCGACGTGATCGGCATGACCAACATGCCGGAGGCCAAGCTCGCCCGCGAAGCCGAGATCTGCTACGCGACGGTCGCGATGGTGACGGACTACGACTGCTGGCACGACGAGCACACACACGTGGACGTCGCCGCAGTCATCAAGATCATGCAGGCCAACACCGAGAAAGCCCAGCGCCTCGTGGTCAACCTCGCCCGGGCTTTCCCGCGCCAGCACCCGCCTTGCCCGATCGGCTCGGACCGCGCGCTCGACGTCGCCATCATCACCGCGCCGGATGCGCGCGATCCGGATCTGGTGGCCAAACTCGACGCTGTGGCGGGCCGGGTGCTGCAACGTCAGGTCTGAAGCTACCGACACCTGAAGTTCCAGACGGCTGACACCGGTCATACCGCCGCCTATTGTCGGTGGAAACCTGGAGGAGGCACGACATGCAGATCATCGACATCTACACGCACATTTTTCCCGACGCGTTCTACCAGGCCTTCATCAAGGCGGCGCCGCAGCTCGGCCCGATCGGTACACGCCTGCGCGGCGTGAAGCCGATCTACGACCTCGACGCGCGCTTCCGCGAGATGGACGCGGCCGGCGAGGGCTACTGCCAGATCGTCTCGCTACCCAATCCACCGATCGAGGACGTCGCGCCGGCCGAGACGGTCAACGAGCTGTGCCGGGTCGCCAACGAGGCTATGGCCGAACTGTGCCGGAAGCATCCCGACAGGTTCCCCGCGTTCGCCGCCGCGATCAACATGCTCGAGCCCGAGGCGGCCGTTCGCGAGGGGCGGCGCGCGGTCAAGGACCTCGGCGCACGCGGCTGGCAGATCTTCACCAACGTCGCCGGCCGGCCGCTCGACCACGCCGACTACGAGCCCGTTTTCGCGATGGCAGCCGAGCTCGACCTGCCGCTGTGGATGCATCCCGCCCGCACTGCTGCCGACATGCCCGACTACAAGTCCGAGAAGAAGTCGCGCTACGAGATGTGGTGGTGCTTCGGTTGGCCCTACGAAACCTCCGTCGCGATGACCCGACTGGTGTTCTGGGGGCTGTTCGATCGCTATCCCGACATCAAGATCGTCACGCATCATTGCGGCGGCTACATCCCCTTCTACGACGGCCGCGTCGGGCCCGGCCTCGAGGTGTTGGGCAGCCGCACGCCGGACGAGGACTATTCCAAGGTTCTGCCCTCGCTGAAGCGCCCGCACCTGGAGTACTTCAAGCTGTTCTATGGCGACACGGCGATGTTCGGCGGCACGAGCTGGTTCGGCACCGGCTACGACTTCTTCGGCGCCGATCACATCGTGTTCGCGACGGACGCGCCGCTCGGCCCGATCAAGTCGACGATCGACGCACTCGCGGGCCAGGGTATGCCGAAAGAGCACCTGGAGAAGATCTTGTCTGGCAATGCCAAGCGGCTGCTGCGGTTGTAGGGCTCATTCCGGCCCCGGCTGCTCGGTATAATCTACTCGCGGTCGTTCAGGATGCGCTGCACATCGCGGCGCAGCTCCTCTGCTGTCGGCATCGGACCGAATGCAATGTGGCCGACCGCGTTGATTGCTAGGAAGACGAGCAGGCTGGCCCCCAAGGCAAGGGCGAAATCGGCAAGAAGCTGCCAGCAGGCGACCGCGGCCACGATGGCGATGACGTGCACGAGAAGGCGGGCCAGATGTGGATCGCGCATAGAGTTAGTGATTAGCATCACCGCGTCGCGCGGCATACCACTCAGGACACATCGGCAAGACCACATCGGGTCCGCCTTTACAGCGACCAACGGGCGGTGCTAGCTCTGGCCAATCGGTAGAAGCGGTCAGCCGCATTGCCCTAGCGGGGCGGGTGGTGGGAGATTGCCGGTCAGCGGAACGCGGCGACGTTCGCGCTCGAGGCACCGCAGGGCTACGCTCCAGAACCTCGAGATCGCGACGACCGGCCCAGCAGGGAAACCGACGCGTCGGCATTTTCGCCGGAGCGTCCATCACGAGGCGCGCGATGATTTTCGATCTGAGCTGCTATCCGACCACGGTCGTCGACTACGCTTGGCAGCACGACGGCGATCCCTTCACAGGCGAGCGCCTCCTCAAGATGATGGATGGCCCCTACTGGGTGAACGGCAAGCCGCGACGCGTCGACAAGGCGTTCATCCAGCCGCCGCAGGGCAACACGGTGCACACCTGGCTCGACGGCGACATCCACGGCCGCGAGGCCATCGACCACTACACGGCCTATACCCTGGAGCTCACCCAGCAGCACAAGGACCGCCTCTACGGTTGCTTCGTCTACAATCCGCGCTGGGGTGTCGAGAACGGCGTCAAGGCGATCGAGGACTACGCGACGAAGCACGATTTCAAGATGGTGCAGTTTCAGGCCAACATGCACGCTTATCGTCCCGACCGCGCCAAGGACTGGATCAGGCCGGCACTGCAGAAGTGCGAGGAACTCGGACTTCTGGTGAAGCTGCATACCGGCGATGGCCCCTACTCGATCCCCAACGAGTGGACGCCGTTGATGTATGAATTCCCGAAAGTCAATTTCATCATGGCGCACTTCGGCGTGCAGACCGGTGGCGTCTATTGCTTCGAGCCGTTCCAGCTCGCGATGGATAACGCGAACGTGTTCTGCGAAAGCGGCTGGTGCCTGCAGAGCCGTATCGTGGAATTTGCCAAGGACCTGCCCAAGCACAAGATCCTGTTCGGCACGGATACGCCACCCAACGAGCCGGGCATGTGGATCCGCCTGCTGGAGGTGCTGTGCCACGAGCCGCCGCAAGGCATGAACCTCGACGAGGACACGCTCGAGGATTACCTCGGCAACAATCTCTGCGGGATGATCGGCATCCAACCGACACCGCCACCCAAGGATGTCAAGGAGGCCGAAGCGCGGCTGAAGGATACCTATGCTGGTGTCCGTAGGGCGGGTTAGCGCAGCGTAACCCGCCGGTTTCACGGTATTTCATTGGATCGGCGGATTACGCGCCCGGCGCTAATCCGCCCTACGACGAAGAGATCCTCCCATGATCATCGACACTCATCTGCATCCCACGAACCTCGTCGACGAGGCCTGGCGCCACACCGGCACGCCGTTCAACGGCGAGAAAATGCTGAAGCTCATGGACGGCCCGTACATGATCAACGGCAAGCCGCGCCGGATCGACATGGGCTTCATCCAACCTCCCCCTGGCAACACCGTTTACCGCGAGGGCGGCCGGTTCGGGCGCGAGGGCATCCGCGACTACATGAGCTACATCGTGGAGTTGACGCAGAAGTATCCCGATCGCTTCATCGGCAACTTCGCCTACAACCCGCGCTTCGGGCCTGAGAACGGCGCGGCGGAGCTCGAATTCCACCACAAGGAGTACGGCTTCAAAATGGTGAAGCTGCACGCCAACATGCACAACTACCGACCCGACCGCGCGCTCGACTGGCTGCGCCCTGCGATGAAGGTGTGCGCGAAGTACGACATCGTCGTGTTGATCCACACCGGTGATGGCCCGTACACGATCCCCACCCAGTTCTATCCGATCATCCGCGAGTTCCCGATGGTGAAGTTCATCATCGGCCACTTCGGCATCCAGACCGGCGGCAACTACTCGTTCGAGGCGTTCTGGATGGCGATGGATACGCCCAACGTGGTGTGCGAGAGCGGCTGGTGTTTCCAGGCGCGCATCGTGGAATTCGCCAAGCAATTGCCCAAGCACAAGATCGTGTTCGGCACGGACAGTCCGCCGAACGAGCCCGGCATGTGGCTGCGCGAGCTCGAGGTGCTGTGCCATCCGCCGCCGCAGGGCATGAACCTCGACGAGGATTCGCTCGAGGACTACATGGGCAACAACATCGCGCGCATGGTCGGCCTCAAGACCACGCCGCCGCCGAAGGATCTGAAGGACGCCGAAGCGCGGTTGAAGGATACGTATGCGGGCGTGAAGTGAAGTGACGTAGCGACGAGCTTCTCCTCTCTCCGCGCGCGGAGAGAGGGAGAATGAGAGCAGCCTCTATGACTCACCCCCAAGACCTTCGCACATTCCTTGCGGCTTACCGCGCAGCGCATCCCGACGATGTCCTGACGTTCAGGGACGAGGCGTCGGTAGACCAGGACACGACCGCCGTCATCTGGGAGCTCGCATCGCGCGGGCTGCATCCGATTCTGGTGTTCGAGAAGGTGGCGGGGCTCGCACTGCCGGTGCCCGTCGTCACCAACATCTTCGGCAGCAGAGAACGCATCGCGCGCATGATCGGCGCGACGACGGCAACGCTACATGCGGCCTACCAGCGATGCAGCCACGCCGCAGTGGAGCCGCGCGAGGTCGCGAGCGGACCCATCACCGAAATCGTCGAGACGAAAAGCATCGATCTCTCCACGCTACCGATGCTGCGCCATTTCGCGACAGACCGCTGCGCCTATATCACCAACGGCGCGGTGATAGCGGAGGGCCCCGACGGCCGCGGCGGCAACGTCAGCTATCACCGCGCGATGATCCGCGCGGACACCAGGAACGAGCTGGCCACCAGCCTGCACTCGCGCGGCCATCTGTGGCGTCTGCTCAACATGGCCAAGGCCAAGGGCAAGCCGATGGCCGTTGCGATGGTCATCGGCGCGCATCCATTGTTCATGCTCGCCGCCTCCGCCCGCCTCGGCTTTCTGGAGGACGAGCGCAACGTTGCCGGCGGCCTTATGGGAGAACCGCTCGATGTCGTAGCGACCCCCAAGTACGGCATCCGGGTTCCCGCCTACGCCGAGTTCGTGCTCGAAGGCACGATCGATCCGGATGCGATATCGGAAGAAGGTCCATTCGGCGAGTTCACCGGGTATTCGTCGAACCGCTCGACGAACAACGTGTTGCGCGTCGAGACCATCATGCGGCGCAAGTCGCCCATTCTCGTCGATGTAGCGGGCGGCAACTCGGCGGAGCATTTGAACCTCGGCCGCGTGCCGCGCGAGGCGGAGATGGTCGAGAAGCTGCGCGATCGCTTCCCGTCGGTCACCGCCGTGCACTATCCCTGCAGCGGCACGCACTTCCATGCCTACGTCGCGGTCAAGCAGATGCGGCCGGGCGAAGCGCGCCAGATCATGGTCGGCCTGCTCGGCTGGGACCCCTATCTCAAGACCGTCATCGCGGTGGACGAGGACGTGGACGTGACGCGCGACGATCAGGTGCTGTGGGCGCTCGCCACGCATTTCCAGCCGCATCGCGACATCGTCGTGATCGACGGCCTGCCCGGCAACGCGCTCGATCCCAGCGCGAGCGGTGTCGGCACGACCTCACGCATGGGGCTCGATGCGACGCGCGGGCCGGGCTTCGAGGGCGTGCGCGCTGCCATTTCCGACGAGGCGATGGCGCGGGCAATGACGCTGCTGGCGCGCAACAAGTGAGACGTCCACTCATTCAATTCGGCGTGCTCATGGTCGCCGGATTTCTCGGCGCGGCAGCGACGGGCAAGCTCGTGCCGCATGCGCGCTGGCTGACGGAAACCTACGACATCTCGCTCGGCATGGCGGGCTTTACGATCTCTGCGGTGATGCTGCCGGGCGCAATCCTCAGCGCTTGGCTGGGCGTGGTGACGGACCGGCTCGGCGCCCGCAACGTCACGCTCAGCGGCATGGTGCTCGCGGGTGCTGCGTCGATCGCGCTCGGCAGCGCGTCCGGCTTAGCCCCGCTGATCGCGCTCAGGCTCGTGGAAGGCATCGGCTATTGCCTGCTCGTGGTGGGAGCGACCGTGCTCGTCGTGGAGGTCAGCACGCCGCGGCATCGCACGCTGGCCCTCGCTGTGTGGTCGAGCTTCGCTCCGATCGGCTTCGCGCTCGGCCAATGGGCATCGGCCGGCGTGCAGGGAGGCGACCGCCTCGCCGCGATCGGATCGTGGCATGGAGCGCTACTGGTCGCGGCGGCCATCATCGCAGGCGTCGTGCTGCCTGGACGCAGCGCCGCGCAGCCGATGGGAGCGCGCGCTTCGATGCTCGACGGCTTCGCGCATCCACCTGCGCTTCTAGCCTCATTGGCGTTCGGGTGCGTGACGGGCGTGCTGCTGGCGGCTGTCGCTGTCACGCCGCTCGTGCTGGCGCAGATCAATGACATGTCGGTGGGGGAAGCAGCAAAGCTCACCGCTCTTGCATCGCTGCCGGGCATCGCGGGGCGCTTTGCGGCGGGATGGCTGCTCGGATGGCGGATGACGCCGCGCGCGGTGCTCGTGACCGCGGGAGCCAGCGGCGTGATCGCGATCGCGCTCGCTCTGCTCGCGCGTCTACCGCTGTTGCCGGCGCTCGCGCTGTTCACTATGTTCCAGATCCTGATGGGGATCATCCCCGGCGTGCTGTCAGCCATGATACCGCACGTGGTGCCCGGGCCCGACCGCATCGGAACGGTGTCGGGCCTGATCAACCAGATGGTGACGCTGGGCAATCTCATCGGTCCCCCGCTGGTGCTGTCGGCCTATGCGCTGGCGGATGCGGGTGGCGCGGCAGCGCTCCTCGCGGGCTGGTCCATCATATGCGTCGCCTTGGTGGCGCACCTGGCCGTGTTCCGGCGACCGGTGGCTTGATCGGCATACCGCGCGAAACGGGCTTGGTCGCTGCACGATACGGAGCATAGTGTTTCGGCCTTCCATCCTCCATTCAAGTTGCAGGGGTCGCCATGTCCACGCCAGCACCGCTGCAGCCACCGTTTCGCGCCGACCACATCGGCAGCCTGCTGAGACCACAGTGGCTGCTCGCGGCCCGGGCCCGGTTCGAGCGCGGCGAGATTACCACCGAAGCGCTGCGTGAAGCCGAGGACAGGGCTATACGCGAAGCGCTCGCAATGCAGGAGCGGGTGGGACTGAAGCTCGCCACGGACGGCTAGCTCAGGCGGCGCTCGTATCACAGCTATTTCTACCGGCAGCTCGGCGACATCCGCATCGATACCGTCGGCGGGGAGGACGCGAAGGGTGGCAACGCGGGCCATCGCGGCGCGCAGCCCGTCGCCGTGGTGGGCAGCCGCATTTCGTGGACACGGCCGATCAACGTGGCGGACTTTGCGTTCGTGTCGTCCAACACGACGCTCATGCCGAAAGTGACGCTACCCGGCCCGTGCGCGCTGCACTTTCGGGGCGGCGATGCAGCGGTGCTCGCAAGCGCGTACGTGGATCTGGGCCAATTCTGGGACGACACGGTCGCCGCATTCGTCGCCGAGTTAGAGGCGCTCGCTCAGGCTGGATGCGCTTACGTACAGATCGACGAGACGGCATTCGCGAAGTTCGGCGATCCAGAGGTGCAAGCGAGCCTGGCGGCACGCGGCGACGACTGGAGCCGCCTGATCGACTCGTATATCGACGTGACCAATCGCATCCTGCGCCGTGCGCCACGATCGCTCGCGATCGGCATGCATCTGTGCCGGGGCAACCGCGGCGGGCAGTGGCACGCAGAAGGCGGCTACGAGGAGGTGGCAGAGCGCCTGTTCAACGCGCTCGAGGTTCCGATCTACTTCCTCGAATACGATTCACCGCGAGCGGGCAGCTTCCAGCCGCTGCGCCACGTACCGGCAGACAAGCGCGTCGTGCTCGGCATCGTTTCGACCAAGTCGGGCGAGATGGAGAAGCCCGAAACGTTGCAGCGCCGCGTCGAGGAGGCCGGGCGCTACGTCGATCTCGACCGCCTGGCGGTGAGCCCGCAATGCGGCTTCGCCAGTGTCGAGACCGGCAACCCTCTGAGCGCCGCCGAGCAAGAGGCGAAGTTGCGGCTGGTCGTCGATCTCGCGCACACCGTATGGGGCGAGGCTTGACCTGGCGTCATCGCCGCCGAGACTGATGCGCCATTGACGAACGCCGACAACAGCGCACCAATGCGGTCAGCTCGAACCGGCCATCACGTCGTTCACGGTTACAGACCAAGAATGCTGACACCACTAAAGGGGGCATCATGACCAAATCCAAGGGTTCCGCAGGTCCGATCACGAAGGAGCAGAGGGAGGATCTCGTCGCGGCAAGCCTGATCCTCGCGCAGCATGGCGTGCTCGACGCCTTCGGCCACGTCAGCATGAGGCATCCCGCCGATGCCAACCGCTACATGCTGTCGCGCAACCTGGCGCCCGAGCTGGTCACGTCGGCGGACATCGTCGAGTACGATCTCGACAGCGAGCCGGTCGACGCAAACGCACCGCGCGGATTTCTCGAGCGATACATACACGGCGAGATCTACAAGGCCCGACCGGACGTGCATGCCGTGATCCACACGCATTCGCCCTCCGTGGTGCCGTTCGGCGTTACGCGGACGATCATGCAGCCGATCTATCACATGAGCGGCTTTCTGGGGCGCGGCGTGCCGGTCTACGACATCGCGAAGGAGAGCGGGCGGCAGACCGACATCCTCGTTCGCGAGCCCGGCCACGGTCGGGATCTAGCGCGCGTTCTCGCCGACAAGCCGATGGCTCTGATGCGAGGGCACGGCAACGTGGTCGTGGCGCAAGACATCAGGGTTGCGACCTATCGCGCGATCTACACGGAGATGAACGCGAGGCTGCAGCTGCAGGCGATGATGTGCGGCGGGCCCATCGAATTCCTCTCCAAAGAGGAGGCGCTGCTGACGGAGGCGACGCTCGAAGGCCAGATCCACCGGCCTTGGGAATTGTGGAAAGCGAAGGTCAAGATCCGCTGAGACCGGCGACGAGGCTGCAGCGCCGGCCCCAGCCTCGTGAACGCATCACGTCTTGTAGGTGGGATCGCGGCGGTCGAGCATCCGCTTCAACGCGGGCCATTCCAGAAGTCCCTGCGGGCGGCGCTTGCCGGAGAGGTCCGGCGTCGGCGCAACGGCGAGCTGGCGGTTCGAAAGCTCTACGATCTCCCGCGGTGGCAGCGAAAGCTCTGTGTTGCACGCCATCGCCATGAGCTGCGCCTGACAGGCACGCTCGAGACGCACGATGCTCGCGAACGCCGTCGCGATCGTCTCGCCCACGGCAAGGAGGCCGTGATTGCGCATGATCATGACCTCGCAGTCGCCGAGGTTATCGACGAGGCGCTGCTGCTCGTCGAGGTTCACCACGACGCCCTCGTAGTCGTGGTAGGCGACCTTGCCCCACCGCATCGCGGTCTGCGACATCGGCAGCAGGCCGCATTTGAGCGCGGAAACCGCCATGCCAGCCGGCGTATGGGTGTGGAGCACGCACTTGGCGTCGGGCCGCGCGCGATGGATGGCGCTGTGGATCACGTAGCCGGGCAGGTTGACGCCGTATTCGGGGTTCGCATTGGCGATGTCATTGCCGTCCAGATCGAGCTTGAGCAGCGAGGAGGCGGTGATCTCCTCGTACATCATACCGAACGGATTGATGAGGAAGTGCTCATGGTCGCCAGGCACGCGGGCCGAGATGTGGTTCAGGTGCATGTCGCACATGCCGTAGAGATCGACCAGCCGATAGCAGGCGGCGAGGTCGATGCGCATCTCCCACTCGGGACCGGATCGTGGAATGACGCTGGGGACCGCGCTCGGGGCGGCTTTCGCAGTCGAAGTGCTCATCGGGTGCTCATCTCCTCAGCGGGGCGCCTCAGCGCTCTAACGCCTGATAGGCGCGAATGGAACAGGGCTCATCAGTTTGCTGACCTGCTGGAGCAGGAAGCCTGCGGCGGCATTCATCTCAAGATAAGCGCGCCATTCGGGGTCGGCCATCAGCGAGGCGCGCCTGGCCGTGCGATCGGCGGCGTCGGCGTAGACCCAGATATGGACGTAAGTGTTCACATCGCCGGTCTCGGCGACGAGGTAGGCCAGCGGCTCGCCGAAATGACGCTTCTGCGGCGACAGCCCATGCTTCTCGTAGAGCTCGAGCTGCTTTCGGAGCGTGCCCGGCCGAACGGTATAGGTGCGATGATCGAGAAGCATGGATGCCTCGCTTGCAAACGGCGGTTCCAGTTCTATCGTGGCTGGTGAGGCGTCGCGCCTTAGTTGACCGACGGTGCGGCGAGGGTGGTGTCGACTAAGGCGCGGTGACCGCCTCACTAAGCCATTGTCAGTTCCAGTGGCCCTCATGTCGCGCCTAAGTCGGACGGTGGTTGCGGCTATGATACGATTTAGGCGCGACCGGCCACTAGAGGCATGGTGGACCGCCGCCGTGCGGAACGTCAATACGCCGGTGAGCGCGCGAGGAGAGACGACCATGGCAAGCAGAAATCGTCAAATGCATCTGGGCGTCTTCTGGCTCGGCACCGGAAATCACTCGGCCGGCTGGCGCTGGGAAGGTGCGGCGAAAACCAACTTCGACCTGTCGGTGATCGCGGCGGGAGCGCGCACCGCCGAGCGCGGCAAGTTCGACCTGTTCTTCATCTCCGACGGGCTCATTTTCGATGCGGGCGATCATCCCTCTTTCGTCAGCCGCTTCGAGCCGACTACGCTCGTCGGAGCGCTCGGTGCGATGACGAGCCATGTCGGCCTCGGCGCAACCGTGTCGACGAGCTTCTCCGATCCCTACACGGTGGCGCGCACGTTCGGCAGCCTGCAGCAGCTGTGCGGGGGGCGGGCGGCGTGGAACATCGTCACGAGCTCGAACGACAAGGCGGCGCTGAACTTCAGCAAGGAGCATCTCGATCTCCACGACGAGCGCTATCAGATCGCCAACGAGTTCGTCGATGTGGTGCGCGGGCTGTGGAACTGCTGGGAGGATGGTGCCGTCGTCGCCGATCCGGCAACGGGACAGTTCCTCGACGCCTCGAAGATCCGGGCGCTCGACCACAAGGGCAAGTACTTCTCGGTGAAGGGCCCCATCAACATGGAGCGGTCCCCATTCGGTCCACCGGCGATCATCCAGGCCGGCGGGTCGGCGGCAGGACAGGAGCTTTCCGCGCGAACCGCCGATCTCGTGTTCGCGGTGATCAACGGCGATCCCGTATCCGCGAAGTCGGCCTACGACAGTCTCAAGAGCCGCGTCGTCAAGCATGGCCGCCAGCCCGGCGACGTGGCGCTTCTGCCCGGCGTGATGCCGATCATCGGCCGCTCGGACGAGGAGGCGAAAGAGACGCTATCCAAGATGCAGAGCTGGCTGTCACCCACCAACGCGCTGACGCTCGTATCGCAGCGCATCGGCCACGACATCTCCGGCTATCCACTCGACGGCCCGGTGCCCGACATCAAGCTCGATCCCTATGGTCACCAGACGTTCGCGCTCACGCTGATCGAGCTGGCCAGACGCGAGAAGATGACGCTGCGCGACCTCTACAATGTCACCGCCGCAGCGCGCGGGCACTGGGTGATCTACGGAACGCCGAAGCGGATCGCAGACACGATGGAGGAATGGTTTCTGGCAGAGCGCGCGGACGGTTTCGTCGTTATGCCGCCTTACTTCCCCGGCGCTTTCGACGAGTTCGTCGATCTCGTCGTGCCCGAGTTGCAGCGGCGCGGCATCTACCGGAAGGAGTACTCAGGCTCGACGCTGCGCGATCACCTGGGCGTGGCCGGGGCCGGCTGATCGACCGGCGACAAGAGCCACTGCGGCTTGCCCCGACTGCCAGCAGAGGTCGCGGGGTTTGGCTGAGCAGGAGGCTTCGGGCAGGTCGCCGGAGCAGCCGCTCCAGTCACCTCGCAATGCATCTCATACCGAGCAACCGAAGGTTCGACCCTTGGTCGGACCTGAGCTGGGAGGTATCCCGCGCGCAGGGTTGGTGTGGCGGCTGCGCGCAAGCAAAAACTGATACAGGCCCACCGCCTCGACGCTCGGGTCAATCCTTCGGTGGGCCTGTGTCAGGCGGAGGAGCCGATGCGAGACCGTTGGGCTGGCGCAGCTCGACTTTTCCCTCTAGGCTCCCGCCATTCAATTCAGAGAAAAGCTCCAAACACGCCAAACCCGAGATGGAAACACGCATGGCCAAGACGACCCCGACAAAGGCTGCCGAGAGCAAGGTCGCCGACATCGAGAAGCCGACACCGTCCACAGGCAACGCGCTATTCGGCAGCGACGTCGTCACCGACGCGCTCACCGCGCTCGAGATCCCCTACATCGCCCTGACGCCCGGCGCCTCGTTCCGCGGCCTGCACGACAGCCTCGTCAACTTCGCGCAGAACCGCGCGCCGCAGATGCTCCTGTGCCTGCATGAGGAGCATGCGGTGGCCATCACGCAAGGCTGGGGCAAGGTGACCAACACCGCGATGGCGGCAGCAGTGCACTCCAACGTCGGCCTGATGCACGCGACGATGGCGTTCTTCAATGCCTGGTGCGATCGCACGCCCGGTGTCGTGATCGGCGCGACGGGCCCGGTCGACGCCATGAAGCGGCGGCCCTGGATCGACTGGATCCATACCGCGCAGGACCAGGGAGCGCTGGTGCGGCCCTACACGAAGTGGGACAACGAGCCGGCTTCACCGGGGGCTGCGCGCGAGGCGATGCTGCGCGGTACGTGGATTTCCAACACTTGGCCGCAGGCACCCGTCTACATCAATCTCGATGCTGGAATGCAGGAACTGCGGATGGATGAGCCGCTGCCTGCGATCGACGTCAAACGCTACGTGACGCCGATGCGGCAGGGTGCGTCGGCCGAGCTTCTCGACGAGGCCGCGACGCTGCTCAAGGGCGCTAAGAAGCCTTTGATCCTGGCGGGCCGCGTGCGCCGCGACGAGAAAGGCTGGGCGGATCGCATCGCACTCGCCGAGGCGCTCGGGGCAGCCGTCATCACCGATCTGAAGATCGGCGCGGCGTTCCCCACCGATCATCCGCTCCATTGCGGCGCGCCGGGCAGTCGTCCGGTCAAGGAAGCGATGCAGGCGATCGTGGACGCAGACGTGATCCTATCGCTCGACTGGGTCGATCTGGGCGGTACGTTCAAGCTGGCGGTGGCCGACAAGCAGATCAAGGCGAAGGTGATCCAGGTCTCGCTCGACCACACGATCCACAACGGCTGGAGCATGGACCATCATGTGCATCCCGCCGTCGATCTGTTCTTGCCTGCGGAATGCGAGCCGGTTGTCGAGGGTCTCGTCGCGCGGCTGCCTAAGGCAAAGAAAACGAAGAGCTGGGCGGCGGGCCCATCGCCCGTGCCAGAGCTGAAGGCGCCACCCGCTGGCGAGCCGCTGCGGCCCGACCATCTATCGCTCGGCCTCAGGAAAGCGCTCGCGGGTCGCGATGTGTCGCTGCTCCACGTCACGCTGTCGTGGAACGGCGCAACGTGGCCGCTACGGCATCCGCTCGATTACCTCGGCTCCGACGGCGGCGGCGGCATAGGCGGCGGGCCGGGCATCGCGGTCGGGTCGGCGCTGGCGCTCAAGCACATCGGATCGAAGCACATGCCCGTCGCGGTGTGCGGCGACGGCGACTACCTGATGGGCGTCACCGCCTTGTGGACGGCCGTGCACTACCGCATCCCGATGCTGTTCGTGATCGCCAACAACATCTCCTACAACAACGACGTCGAGCACCAGGAGCGCGTGGCGCTGATGCGCGATCGTCCGGTCGAGAACAAGTGGATCGGTCAGTTCATGAACGATCCCGAGTGCGACCTCGTGAAGATGGCCGAGGGCCAAGGCGCGAAGGCGTTCGGTCAGGTGAAGACGATCGCCGAAATGGAAAAGGCGCTCGCGGAGGCGATCAAGGTTGTCGATGCCGGCGGCGTAGCACTCGTGGACATCCGCATCGAGCAGGCCTCCAGGGTCGATGCCGCCGAGATCAAACGGCAGTCGGATCGCTGATTCCTGCGAAAACTGGTGTCAGACCCTCCGGGTCTGACACCTGCATTCCTGTTGCTGGATGACTGCGAGTTCCCAAGACGACTTCTTGAAGGCCGGCTACTTCTTGAAGACTGGGCGCCCCTCGAGGCCGGCCATGCGCTCATCGAGGCCGGGGCCCGTCGGCTTCATAGTGAAAACCTCGGTCACGCTCGTGTAGTCGTGATAGCCCATCCGTGCGAGCGGGCGGATCTTGAGGACATCGAGGCGGCCGTCGCTCGTCAGCACGTCGTCGCGGATGTGAACGCCGACCACGCGGCCCATCACCACATAGTGCACCTGCTCGGGCGTGCGGCCCGGCAATGCCACGACCGTTTGCAGGCGGCACTCCATATGCACGGGCGAGCGCGCGACGCGCGGCGCCTTCACGATCCGCGACGGTAGCATCTCCAGGCCGGCGAGGTCGGCCTCGTCCACATCCGGTGCGACGGACTGCGACGTGATGTTGATCTCGTTGCGCAGCTCCCAGGTCGCCATGTTGATGACGAACTCGCCGGTATCTGTCGCGTTGCGCACGCTGTCCTTGCCGCCGCCACTGCCGCCGCCACCGCCGCCGCCGGAGAACATCACGTAGGGCGGATCGTAGGCGAGGTTCTGGTACTGGCTGTAGGGCGCGAGGTTGACGATCCCGTCCTTGCTTAGCGTCGAAACCCAGCCGATCGGCCGCGGCACGCAGATCGACTTGAAAGGGTTGAACGGCAGGCCGTGGTCATTCTTCTCGGGCTCGTAGAACATCGCTTCCTCCAATTGGCGCCACGCGTTGGGCCGCGTGCGGGCGCATCGTTTCGCACAGCGCGCGCAAATGCAATGGTTGACGACAGCGGTTGACAAGAGGGGGGACGAGCGGGCAGCCACGAGGGCCGCTGGGCGGGACCCGCAATCAGCCTTCGGCCCTACGCTTCGTTTTCCCGGGCGCGTCATCCCCCCAAGGACCGATGACGTTGCCGGCCGCATCGTGCTCGGGCAGGCCCATCGTGAAGACGCTGTCCGGTTTCACGACGGTGTAGTCGTGATAGCCCATCCGCGCGATC